>DASVUQ010000082.1:0-4418 GCA_036386975.1 Flavobacterium sp.
TTATGCTTTATCTTCATTATTTTCATAATATTGTTTTTTTGTTGTAGAATTTAACCTAATGATATTTTTAATAATTGCAAAATTATTATTTATGCAGTAGACAAATCTTAACAAAAACACAAAAACAGGTGGATTTAAACGTAAAATAACTTAAATATGTCTTAATGGATACGGATTAAAGA
Source organism: Flavobacterium sp. (assembly GCA_036386975.1). GTDB lineage: Bacteria > Bacteroidota > Bacteroidia > Flavobacteriales > Flavobacteriaceae > Flavobacterium. The sequence goes on from DASVUQ010000082.1 coordinate 183, forward strand.
CAATAATTGGTTTCCATAGCTTGCATATAAGTAGCTATAATACCTTAATCAGGACAGTATAAAGCAGTAAGATAATTAGTGAAGGATAATACTTTACTGTGGCACGAGAAGTCCACTTTAAATATCATCTATGTTATTATAAAGTAATATACAAATTAAATACAAGTTATGGATCTTTATGAATTATTCAAGAGGATTAATTAGGGAATTTGTATTTTACATTATAACTGAATTAAATATTACAATCCCGGTTATAAATTATTCTTTAGATTGTGTATCTTTGAAACCTGTGAAAAGAAGGTCTCACTTTGAGGCAAACTTTACCGGTTTCGCAGAAAAAATGATACAATTACTAAAGAATATTTTATAAGTAATAATTCATTTTGTGTTTTTAATTCCTCACAAAGGCGCTAATAAGCAAAGCTACAGGGAATGTATTAGGTTCCTACCTATTTTTTTAAGTTATACCAGCACATTACTTTTCAGGTGTTCTTAAAAAACAAAATTTTTTTTGATAGCCCCGATTGCAGCGGCATCCTGCGCTTTTTTTGCGCAGATAGAGCGGAAAGCGGGACAAAAGCAGTGGCAACAGTAGATTTTGTACTCCTGACCATTTATTGGATTAAAAAGATATACGTTCTGTATCCTTATTCACTTTTTAAAATTAAAATAAGGCAGATTATAATTTAGCTATGACTATTATGCTATTACTTGTAATTGATTATTAAATCGAAACCATAACAGAATTATTACTCCGTTATGGCTTATTAATTGTTAGATGATTATGCCGGTTTAAAGTTAAGATCCGGCAAAAGGGGTTCCAAATACACCTACTGCAAGTTCTGCCCAAACTAGAAATAGTACTACTAAGATTGATACAACTAATCCGATTTTAGTGTTTCTGTTTTTTACGTTTTGCATCACAATTTCAATTGCCAGTCCGGTACCTAATAATAAAATACCAGCAATTACAAAGTCAAATAAGTCCCAGTGTACTTCATTTGTGAATTGCATTGCTATTAAAGGAATGCTTAACAGAAATGCTACCATTAGCAAAATGCCAATAAATCTTTTACTTTTCATATTATAAATTTTAGAATTCGATACAAATATAATAAACTTTGAAATACAAAGTACTTTCAATTTAAAAATATTGTAACTTTGTAAAATAAAACAATAACATGACGAAATTATTTGTACAAAAAGATTCCATAGTTAGAGAAATCTGGGGAAAGAGCGATACGGTACTTTTTATTTTTGCAGGAGCCGCTGCAGAATTTGCATTAAATAAAGCGGTAGATTGGCTTTATTATACCGGGAAATTGCCGGCAGATCCACTAGGAAGGCTTTTCTCAACAGTACAATATGCCAGGATGATTATTTATTCACCAGAAGACCGGGCAAATCAGGCTATAGATGCTATGAACAGTATCCATACCGGAATAGAACAGAGCAGGGGCAAAGCAATTCCCGATTGGGCCTACCGGGACGTGCTCTTTATGCTTATACATTATTCTATCGCTGCGTTTGAATTGCTCGAAAGAAAACTCAGCAATCCAGAAAAAGAAGAGATCTACAATGTTTTCTATCGATTAGGAGCAAGAATGGGATTAAAAGAACTACCAGATAATTTTACCGAATGGTTACCTGTAAGGGATACGCATTTAGATAAAAATTTACAGAAAAGCGAATTCACTATTGATTTGTTTAAGCAATATAAAAAGCACCTTGGAACTGTACGATATAATTTATTGATAGGAGTCCAAAAATTAATTGTACCAAAAATGGCACGTGAGAAGCTTTTTAAAAATCATTTCTCTTTGCTAAAACCTATAATTAAAGTGTATAAGATTAGCAAACTAGTAAAGATGGATACTGTTATGAAGAATCTATTGCTTCCGTCCAGTTATAAAAAGCAAATTAAGGAACTCGATAGGCAACCCGAAAGATAATCTAAATAAAACCACAACAGCATTAATCCGGTTGTGGTTTTCTATTTTATGGTTCAGTAATACAACCTTCGAATTTCCCCCTTTGAGGTTAGGGAGTTATTCCATTTTCGACGAAAGTTCAAACCAGCGCTCTTCTTTTTCTTCTAGTTTTTTAATGATTTGCTGTAGCTCAAGTCCTTTCTTTTCAATAGCAGCATCAGCTATCTTTCCATTAGAAAATAAATCTTCAATTTGTTTCTTTTCGTACTCCAGATCTTTAATTTCCCGTTCGATCTTTTGAAATTCCTTTTGCTCGTTAAACGATAACCCCGCCGAAATAGTTTTCGTTTGTTTCCAGTTATTTTTAACTGTAGTATCGTCTTTCGCAGGTTCCGCACTGTCTTCGTATGCCCTGAAATCAGAGTAGTTACCGGGAAAATTTTCTACAATACCTTCACCTCGAAACACAAACAAATCATCTACAATCTTATCCATAAAATAACGGTCATGCGACACCACAAGCAGGCAACCCGGATAATCCAGTAAAAAACTTTCCAGTACGTTTAACGTAATAATATCTAAGTCATTCGTAGGTTCATCCAGGATCAGGAAGTTAGGGTTTTGGATTAAAACCGTACACAAATACAACCGTTTTAACTCGCCACCACTCAATTTCTCCACATAATCATATTGTTTCTTACTGTCAAAAAGGAATCGTTCCAGTAATTGTGAAGCCGAAATCATCCTCCCTTTTGCCAGCGGGATAAATTCACCGTATTCTTTAATCACTTCAATAACGCGTTGCCCCGGTTTCGGGTTAATCCCGCTTTGTGTATAATAACCAATTTTTATCGTTTCGCCCACTACCACTTTACCAGAATCAACCGGAATGGTACCCGTTAAAAGATTCAGGAAAGTCGATTTCCCCGTTCCGTTTTTACCAATAATCCCAATCCGAGCACCACGCTGGAAATCAAAACTAAAATTATTCAGGATAATTTTATCATTAAACTTTTTCGAAATTTTATGAAGCTCGATGATCTTGCTTCCCATACGCTCCATATTAATCTCGAGTTCCACTTTATTTTCCTTGCGCCGGCTTTCCGCTTTTTCTTTAATCTGGTAAAAGTCGTCCTGGCGCGACTTCGATTTCGTAGTCCTGGCTTTCGGCTGACGGCGCATCCAGGCCAGTTCTTTTACAAAAAGGTTTTGTGCTTTATCAATACTCGCGTTTTCAGACGTCAGCCGCTCCTCCTTTTTCTCCAAATAATACGAATAATTGCCTTTGTATTGGTATAATTTTCCGTTATCCAGTTCAATGATTTCGTTGCAGACCCGCTCCAGGAAGAACCGGTCGTGCGTCACCATAAACAGTGTAATATTTTCTTTGGCAAAATAACTTTCCAGCCATTCAATCATCTCCAGGTCCAAATGGTTCGTAGGTTCATCCAGGATAAGCAAGTCTGGGCGATTAATAAGGATAATGGCCAGTGACAACCGCTTTTTTTGCCCACCCGAAAGGTTTTTTACTTTTAACTTAAAATCTTCAAGCTTCAGTTTAAATAAAATCTGTTTAAACTGTGTCTCAAAATCCCAGGCATTATGCTGGTCCATCCGGTCAAAAGCTTTCTGATACGCTTCTCCATCTTCAGGGTTTTCCAGCGCTTTCTCATATTGCTCAATTACTTTAAGCGTTTCATTATCCGAAGCAAAAATACTTTCTTCAATCGTTAGCTCCTCCTGCAACTGATTATCCTGGGACAAAAAAGCCATTTTAATATCTTTACGGATAATAACCTGTCCCGTGTCCGGCTCGTCCTCGCCATTAATAATTTTCATTATCGATGTTTTGCCCGAACCGTTTTTGGCAATAAAAGCAATTTTTTGGTCCTTATTGATCCCAAATGAAATGTCCTTAAAAAGTGTCCGCTCTCCAAATGATTTCGAAATATTTTCGACTGATAGGTAATTCACTATATAATTTTTTGCAAAAGTAAGGTATTTTTCAGGAGCTTTTTCCCGCTTTCCACTTCAATCTTTTACTTTTTAAAGAAAAAAGTAAAAGGATTTCCGCTACAATCCTGCCGTGTGGAGACAAGCCAGAAGTTGTTTTTCAGATCAGGAGCTGGAATGCCTGGAACATCAGATGATAAAATTAGAGGGAAAAACAGAAAAACTAAAAAATCCCTATAGAGAGAAAGACCTTAAAAGATATGTATGGGCCATGGCAAGGCTCGGAGGATGGAAAGGATATGCCAGTGGGCGAAAACCGGGAATAACAACTTTCGCTATAGGAATACAAAAA
>DASVUQ010000083.1:0-8381 GCA_036386975.1 Flavobacterium sp.
AAAAATATTATCAGTACCTTTTACTTTATTATAAGCATCTGTGATCAGCCTCTTGCCCCGTCCGTAACATTCTAAGGGAATACCTTCAAAAGCTCTGGCAGAAACACCCGCTGCCCATATTAAGTTTTTGGTTTGTATCGTCTCACCGGAGGCAAAAAATACGGTGTCGTCTTTATAATCCGTAACTCTTGTATTTAATTTTACTATTACACCCATTTTCGTGAGTGCATCTAGTGTATCTTTTTGCGAGGCCGGGCTCATTGGTGAAAGCAGCGCATCTCCTCCATCAACCAGATAAATATTACTTATAGAAGTTCCGAGCTCCGGATATTCTTTCCTGAGAATGTTTTTTCGAAGTTCTGCAAACATTCCTGAAACCTCTACTCCTGTTGGCCCCCCTCCTGCTACAACTATGGTTAAAAGTTTTCTTCTCTCCCTGATATTTTTACAAATGGCCGCTTTTTCAATATTTTTAAGCAACCTGTTACGCATACTAATGGCATCATTTAATGTTTTCATTGGAATAGAATTGTTTTTTACATTTTCCATCCCAAAATAATTGGTTTCTGCACCGGTAGCAAAAACCAGGTAATCATATTTTAAATCGCCGTTATTTAATGTAATGGTGTTTTCAGCAGGATTTACTTTTTGCAACTCCCCTAGCCTGAACTGTAGGTTTTCTTTGCCTGCAAAGAATTTTCTAAAAGGATAGCTGATACTTGAAGGTTCTAAAAAAGCTGCAGCTACCTGATAAATAAGTGGCGGAAAAAAATTGTAATTATTTTTATCAACTAATGTTACATGTATATCCTTTTGATTTAGGAGTTCTTTAGCAAGGTTTATCCCTGCAAAGCCACCACCAATTATAACTACTTCCATCTTATATATAATTTATTTCTTAAAAATTTATTCCAGCATCTGCTAGCCAATAACCATACCAAATTTGCTGTAAATATAATTCGAACTATCTTAATAATAAATTTAAAATTAAAATTTAAGATTTTGTCAGAACGACAATAAATTTAACTTCTCTTTTTAATTTTTTGCTTGTTTTGGCCTTTTTGTGAATCTTTATTTTTGATTTGTAGAAAATGATCCGCTATTAACTTTTCTATAAGTTCCTCTTTGGTAAGATGATGAAAAATGGCCTTAATTTTGTTTTTTATATCTGATGGAACTTCCTGGCTAGGTTTTGTTTTAAAAATCTGCTTTGCCCATAAGAACGCATTATTTTCTTCCAGGCTAACGGTATCCGGTTTATTAAATACGGAAAATCGTATGCCTAATTCTTTTTCAAAATCTTTAATTTCTGCCGCTTCTTCTTGTTGTAATATGGTTAAAGAAAGCCCCTTTGCCCCTGCCCTTGCGGTTCTTCCGCTTCGATGGACGTAGGTTTCATACACATCGGGAAGATGATAATTTACTACAAATGCTATTTCCTTTACGTCTATACCACGGGCAGCAAGATCTGTCGCCACCAGAATATTAATATGCCCGGCGCGGAACTGCTCCATAATCCTGTCACGTATAGGCTGTGTTAAACTCCCATGAATAGCCCCTGATGAAAAACGGTTGATGGCTAAGTTCTTTGCCAGTTTGTTTACTGCTGCTTTGGTTTTACAAAATATAATGCCGCGCTCCCCTTCTCTTGATGAAAGAAAATGCATCAGCACATTTAGTTTTTCTATAGGGTCTACGATTGTATACTGATGGTCAATATCAAGATTGCCTACTGTTTGCATGTTGGCATTGACTTGCATGGCATTTTTTGACATGTAATTCTGAACCAACTGTTTTACAGTGCCTGGCATTGTGGCAGAAAATAACCAGGTCCTTCTGTTCTTTGGAAGTGCTGTTATTATTTCGTCTAAACTTTCTTTTAAGGCAGTAACCATTTCGTCCGCTTCATCGAGTATTAAATAGCGGGCTTTACTAATGTCAATTGCTTTTTTCTGAATTAAATCAATTAACCTTCCCGGAGTGGCTACAACAATATGGGTGGGGGATTGTAATTTTTCTATTTGTGGTTTTATAGGCACTCCACCACAGGCAGCTGCTATGGCTGTTTGTCCTGAACTTTTTGAAAAAGCTTCGAGATTGGTATATATCTGGTTTCCGAGTTCGCGTGTGGGAACTAATATAACTGCTTGTATATTTGATATATTAGTATCGATTAATTGAAGTATTGGTAAACTAAACGCTGCTGTTTTTCCTGTCCCTGTTTTTGCTATGCCTATAAAATCATTCTGGTCTGAAAGCAATATGGGAATGGCTTTTTCCTGAATTTCAGTAGGCACTGTAATGTTAAGGCTGGCTAATGTTTTTATGATGGGTTCCTGGATTCCCAAGCTGGAAAATTGTTTTGACATTTCCTGAAGTTGATATGGTTATTTTAAAGACAAATGCCTAGCCCTGATCGTAGCGGCATCCCGCGCTTTTTTTGCGCGGATACAGCGGAGAGCAGGAAAAAGCTCCTAATGGTTAATCGTCTTCGTTCATTATTTTTTCCCGGTACTTTTTCCCTATCATCAGGGTGAGTTTGACTTTATAATCTTCGACAAGCCATTCGCGGTAATTTTTGCTGCAATGACTCAGGCAGTTGGAATATCTTTTGATGCGGCATTCGATATCATCATTGAGTTCCTTTGCCAGGGCGCGGGCTTCATTAAGTTCATTAGTATTATCGACACACATTGCGGCATGCTGCTCAATGGATTTATCGAGTACAACTTTTGACCGCAGGTTTTGGGCAATAATTTGTTTGTGCTGTTCTTCTACATCAAAAGCAATGTCTTTTGTCTTACTGAATTTTGCCCTTAATTCTGGTGGCATCTGGTATTTGAAATGCATTTCGATCTCCATATCATCACGTAGGTTCTCAAGGTAAAATTCGGGTGACTTAAAAATGTGCTGCCAGTTTACCGGCTCACTCCATAGTCCGAAACGTGCGGCATTGTTTCCTAAATCGATTACTGTAAAACTGTCTTTATTGGGTAATTTCCTGGAGCCACGCCCTATCATCTGGTAATACAGGGTCAGGGATTTTGTTGCACGGTTAAGGATAATAGTTTCTACGGTAGGTTCATCGAAACCTGTGGTAAGGATGCCGACAGAGGTTAAAATGGCGTCAGGTGTTTTTTTAAACCATTGTAAGATTTCTTTTCGGTCCTCTGCAGAATTGGTATTATCGAGGTGGCGTATAGAAAAGCCGGCTTCCTTAAAGGTTTCATATACATATAAAGAGGTATTGATCCCGTTATTGAAAATAAGTGTTTTTTTTCCCAGCGATTTTTCGACATAAGCATGTAACAGTTTTTCCTGCATAACCATATTAGAATATAGGTCATCTGATGATTTGACTGTATAATCTCCGTTGATACCTACTTTTAATGAGGTAAGGCCGACATCATAACTATAGGTTACGGCTTTTGCCAAAAACCCGTTCTGGATTAAAGAGGAAATCGTATCACCTACGATGAGTTCATCGTAGTTTTCATTCATTGGCAGCTTGATGTTCGAGCTTAATGGTGTTGCCGTTACGCCCAAAATAAAAGAACTGCTAAAGGACCCTAATAACTTACGAAAAGAATTGTAATGTGCTTCATCGATGATTACTAAACCGACATTATCAATTTGCAGCAATTCATCATTGAGGCGGTTTTTTAATGTTTCGACCATGGCCACAAAGCAGGAGTATTCTTCCTGGTCCGGGAGTTCTTTGATTTTGCTGTTAATGATTTTGTTTTTTACATCAAAACCTTTCAGCATTTTAGAAGTTTGTTTGCAAAGCTCAATGCGATGCGTCAGAACAACTACTTTTTTATTATGGGCAGCAAGGTACCTGCGGACAATTTCTGAAAAAATGACAGTCTTCCCCCCGCCTGTTGGTAATTGGTATAAAAGGCGATAATTAGGAGGAGTATTATCCATCCTTTCAAAGATGGCGTCAATATCTCCTTTCTGATAATCGTACAGTTCTTTTTTTTCTTCGATTTCGAATTCTAAAGTTGTATGAGACATTGTATTGTTGCTATTTTTTTCTGGATTTGCAAAAATACGCCTAAAAAAGGGTTATCAGCATTGTTTTTTGGATTTTATTTACTGTATAGCTCAGAAGTAATGCTTTTTTCTAAAACGGCTTCGAAAAAATAGCTGTTTTCCCATTTTTGATTTTTTGTTTCCACTTCAATTTTAATTATCCGGTCCTTAAAATCGATAAAAATACCCTGTTGTATTGTAAAATGGACCACCTGCTCAAAAGAATTAAGCATACTTTTATAGAAAAGCTGTTGCACAATTTGCTTTTTTGCGGATAATGATTGTGCGGTTTCTATATTATAAAGCATAACGTCTGTGATAATATAAGGATCGACACCAAGGGTAATAAAATGCTTAATGAACTTTTGTGCTACCGACCGGCGCATTTTAGGACGTTTTCCTTTAGCCGGATAATACTCATTGGAAATTTTAAGTTTAGCGTCTCTGTGGAGATTGGTTTCATTAGGTTTAAAGACAAAGTTATAGTATACCTTTACTGCCGGGAATTTATCATAAAGTGCGACTAGTTGTTCTTCAAGCTGTTCTTTGTCTAGTTCTGTCACATATTTTTTAAGTTCGCGTTTGCTCATATCTATTTATTAAATTCTAAAAAATCATAATTACATTCTACTATGAATACTGAATGATAATCCCTAATTTTGTAAAAATACAAAATTATATGGGCAAGACTATCAAAACTACTCCTGTAGAAAAATGGATCACTAACCCCGTGAACAATTTTATAAGTAAATCTACTACCGGCGGAATTGTTTTATTTGCCTCTGCCCTGGTGGCTATATTTCTTGCGAATTCACAATGGGCCGAATGGTACCATCATATCTGGGAGCATAAATTCGGATTTAGTTTAGATGATAATTTATATTTGAATAAAACCCTGCACCACTGGATCAATGATGGTTTAATGGCTATTTTCTTTTTTGTGGTCGGATTAGAATTAAAGAGGGAAATTATTGGTGGTGAGTTATCTAACCCCAAAAAAGCATTTTTGCCTATTGCGGCGGCTGCGGGAGGCATGTTTTTTCCTGCATTAATCTATATTATTTTTAATAATTCAGGCGAAGCACATGCCGGCTGGGGAATACCTATGGCTACAGATATTGCCTTTGCGCTCGGTGTATTGTACCTGCTTGGCGATAAAATTCCTGTTTCATTAAAAATATTTCTGACTGCCCTGGCGATTGCCGATGATCTTGGGGCCGTTTTAGTAATTGCATTCTTTTATACTTCGAATATTTCTATGATTAATTTGGGAATAGGACTGGCTTTTTTATTATTTTTATTTTTAGCCAATAGAGCCGGTTTCAGGAATCCTTTGTTTTATGGTATTGTAGGTATTGGCGGTGTCTGGCTTTTTTTCCTGATGTCCGGTGTGCATGCTACCATTGCGGCCGTTTTGCTGGCTTTTACCATTCCGGCAGATGCTAAAGTAGATGAGGATACTTATATTGATAAAATTAATAATTATTTAGATCGTTTTAGGAAATTAGATCTTAACAAAGCACCCACATTAACAGAAGAACAATTGCATGTACTAGATGAAGTACAATTAACCACTACAAATGCGATCCCACCATTACAGCGACTGGAGCATAATTTACATCCTTTTGTTACTTTTATTATAATGCCCATTTTTGCATTGGCCAATGCAGGCGTTACATTTTCTGACAATATCATTGCTGAAGCTACAAGTAATGTTGCCTTAGGAGTCGCACTGGGATTAATGATAGGTAAAGTCATTGGTGTCGTAGGCGTATCGATGCTGTTAATAAAATTAAAGATTGCTGATTTTCCTAAAAATATGAATTTCAGACATTTATTGGGTGTGGGATTTTTAGCCTCTATTGGTTTTACCATGTCTTTGTTTGTGACCAATCTGGCTTTTACACACGAAGAATACATCCTTGAAGCTAAAATAGGTATTTTTATAGCATCGTTACTTTCGGGGATTATTGGCTATATTATTTTGTCTAAAAGTACTTCTGCACAGACTCAAAATATTAAATTATAATACTAATTTATATGTTAAAATTTTTTAAAATTATTGCTCTATGCGAAGGTATTTCTTTACTGGCACTCTTATTTATTGCCATGCCGTTCAAATATCTTTTAGATAATCCTGAGCCGGTGCGTATTGTAGGTATGGCACATGGATTACTGTTTGTCGGCTATATCATCATTGCCATACTGCTTAAAATCGTAGACAAATGGGACTGGAAAAAACTTGGGATTGTTTCATTGGCTTCCGTAGTTCCTTTTGGTACTTTTTATGTAGATCGAAAGTATTTGTAAAAGCAGCTATTTGATTAAGATCTTTACATTAAATTCCTATCTCTACCTGAAACCTAAAGTACCAGTTGTTCTTTGTGTTTCCGTTAGCAAAAGTAAGAGTGTCAAAAGTAACCTCACTTTGCAGTTTAAAGGCATGCTCCCATATATACTTAGTTAACCCCAGGCTGTACTGTTTGGTATCCGGAGTAAATGTTTTAATTTCCTTACTTACTTTTTGTATGGAATAGCGCCCGATGATTTCATAATTGCTACGAAAATTATAACTTAACTGATAATCAAAACCGCTACCAGTAAAAACATAATTAAATTCAGTGGCGTCGAGTGGATTTACAGCTATGGGATTATCATTGGCGGTCCTGGACATATAACTGGACATAGCAGCCCAGCCATTGTATTTAAACATAGCATCTAACAATATCGATTTCATGGTCTTACTTTCAAAAAGATTATCCCCAAGTTGCCCCTGCGTTCTTTTGGCATGATTATTTTGATGAAATACGCCCGACACCATTAATTTAGGTTTTTTCTCCCTTACAATATCCCCTTCAAAATAAGTCCCGTCTTTTGCAAAAGCACCAAAAGGGAAAAGTTCAACTTTACCGGTAACCGCTATGCCGTTATCAGCTTTACCGGTTACATTTCTTCCTTCTCCTGTAGAAATAGCTGTTTTTAAATTATAAGAAAAACGGTCCTGGTATTCATTAAGGTGATGCAGCTGAAACCCAAAATCCCTGTCTATAGTAAACCGGGCATTGTTAATCGTCCTGTCGGTCAATTGCAAGCCACCTGAAGAATTAATTCGTTGCCTGTTTCCAGGAAGTTTAGTTTGTCCAAAGCTAATATTCCAGTTTCTATTAGGGCGGTAAAAAACTACAGCATCCCTGATAATATTGATGTTCTCCCCTTCCCTCACTTCGCCTACATCGCCGGGAGCAAATGAAAGTTGAATGGCATATAAAAATTTGGGATTACCTACAAAACCGTCAAAACGCAAACGAAGCCTTCTTATCTGACCGTCGTAAGCAGGATTTTCGTCCTCATTGTCAATATACGTTACACGGTTTTGCATCCGGAAACGAATATTCAGTTGAAATAAACTATCTGGAGAAGTTAGGCCTACACCTTTTCCATAACTATAATAAGGCAAAGCAGATAGTTTAAGGTCATTATCGTCTTGTGTCTGTTTGATAGTTACCTGAGCTATACAAACCATTGAAATAAAGGATATAATAAATGTAAACAGGAGTTTCATCAAAGTTATGTTTATGTAAAGCAAAAGTAAAATAAATGAATTTAGAAAATGAGGATCATTTTCAAATTATTACCTTTGCATAAAAATTTATTTATGTCAAATCTATATCTGGGTTATCATTTTAATGTAGAACCAAAAGAACCTGGATCAGAAATCCTAATGGCTGAATTAGAAGATAAACCATTTGAAAGTTTTGTAGAAACGGAATCTGGTATTTCTGCTTATGTACAAAAGCAACATTGGGTTCCTGGTATTTTAGATGACATTCCGATATTATATTCTGCTGAATTTACCATTTCATATAATGTAGAAGAAATCGATCAGGTAAACTGGAACGAAGAATGGGAAAAAAACTTTGAAGCTATTGATGTTGATGGAAAGTGCCATGTACGCGCGCCCTTTCATTCAAAAACAAATGCTGAGTTTGAAATTGTTATAGAACCTAAAATGAGTTTCGGTACCGGGCATCACGAAACAACCCACATGATGATCCAGCATTTACTGGAAACGGATGCTACTAACCTGAAAACGCTGGATATGGGTTGCGGAACAGCTATATTAGCTATTCTGGCAGAAATGAAAGGCGCAAAACCCATTGATGCAATCGATATTGACAATTGGTGTTACCTAAATGCTATTGAAAATGCAGCACGTAATAATTGCCATCAAATCAGCGTTTACGAAGGCGATGCTACTTTGTTGGCAGATAAAAAATATGATTTGATCATTGCCAACATTAACAGGAACATATTGCTACAGGATATGAAAACATATACAAATT
>DASVUQ010000084.1:0-6859 GCA_036386975.1 Flavobacterium sp.
ACTGGAATTTGACCTTCAGTCATCTGAAGATTATACTTCAGGACAAAAACAAAACAGGACCGACCTGAACGTAGGCTTATCAAAAACGTTACTTAACGATAGGCTAAAAGTAACTGTCGGTAGTAATTTTGGACTGGAAGGCGCGCAACAAGCCAATCAGGAAGCCAATAATATCGCCGGGGATATCTCGGCAGATTACCAGTTATCAAAAGACGGAAGATATAAATTAAGGGCATATAGAAAAAATCAGTATCAGGTAGCATTGCAGGGCCAGGTTGTAGAAACAGGGGTAGCATTTACCATTACTATCAATTATAATAAATTTCGGGAATTATTCCACAGACCGAAAAACGAAAATCAATCAAAAAAATCAAAGAAGAAACCTAATGAATAAACGCATTTTATATTATTTTCTTTTTACCCTCCTCCTTATTGCTACATCATGCAGTGGTACGCGGTACCTGGAAGAAGGTGATTTATTATATACCGGCGGCAAAGTAAAGGTTGAAAGCAAAGAAACGCCAAAAAAAGAACGCAAAGCATTACAGTCAGAGTTGTCAAAGTTGCTGCGGCCAAAGCCTAATCAGTCTTTTCTGGGTATAAGGCCAAAGTTATTTTTCTATAATATTGCCGGGACACCTAAAAAAGAGAAAGGTTTCCGCTACTGGCTCAAATACAAAGTAGGTGAAGCACCGGTGCTCTTTAGCCAGGTAGATTTGGAATTTAATAGAAAAGTACTTCAGAATTATGCTGAAAACCATGGCTACTTTAATGCTACATCTAGTGCTGACTCTACCAGGCGGGGGAAAACAGCAAGTGCTGATTATATAGTCAAACCTGAAAAAAAGTACCTTATACGAAATATTACCTTTCCAAAAGATTCTTCTGTAATTTCTAAAGCTATAGAAAAGACCTCCCGAAGAAGCCTGCTTAAAGTTAATGAACCCTATGACCTGGATGTTATCAAAGACGAAAGGTCACGAATAGATACCCGGCTCAAACAAAGAGGCTTTTATTACTTTAACCCTGATTATATATTAGTTCAGGTAGACAGCACAGTAGCAGACCATAAAGTGGACTTGATAGTAAAAGTAAAAAATGAAACACCTGCAAAAGCACTCACCCCTTATAAAATCAACAAAATTGTTGTTTACCCTAATTATGACCTTAATGCAGACAGTCTTGCCTTAAAAGCAGATGCAGCTTCAAAATACAAAGATTTTACTATTATTGATAATCAAAAAACTTTTAAATCGCGTATTTTCGACAGGGCACTTTATTTTCATAAAAATGATCTTTATAACAGGACCGATCATAACTTATCATTGAACAGATTAGTCAATATGGGGGTTTTTAAATTTGTAAAAAATGAATTTAAGCCTTCTGATACGACAGGAAATTATCTCGACGCCTACTATTACCTTACGCCATTTCCCCGAAAGTCTATTCGTGTTGAGGTTTTAGGCAAAACAAATTCTGCCAATTATACAGGAACTGAACTTAACATTAACTGGAGTAACAGAAACACGTTTCGTGGTGCAGAATTACTTAGTATCAGTGCTTTTGCGGGATTAGAAACGCAGGTTTCCGGTCAGAATAATAATAATTCTAACATCTATCGTTTTGGTAGTGAAGTTAATTTGGTGTGGCCACGATTTATCTCACCCTTTCGTTTAAAGGCTTCAAGCGGCTTTGTGCCCAAAACTAAAGCTACTTTAGGTTTTGAATACCAAAATAGGAAGGGACTGTATGCACTTACGACTTTTAGAGGTTCCTTTGGTTATTTATGGAAAGAAAATGAGCGTAAGGAGCATCAACTTAATATTACTGACATTACATACGCCAGCCCGCAAAATATATCTGCTCTATACTTGCAACAAGCTGGTTCTAATGCTGCATTAAATAGAGTCATTGAAAAGCAACTTATATTCGGCCCAACTTACTCTTATACCTACACTAATACGATGCAGAAAAGAAAAAAACATACTTTCTATTATAGGGGCGGTATTGACCTTTCAGGAAATATAGTTGGGCTTGTTACCGGTGCCAATGTAAAAAAAGGAGATACTGTTACTGTTTTAGGGGTCCCGTTTAGTCAATTTGTAAAAGTAGAAAATGAGTTACGGCATTATATTAAGTTAGGAGGAGAAGCCCAACTGGCCAGCAGGATTATTGCTGGGGCAGGATTTGCTTACGGAAATTCTTCGCAGATGCCATTCATAAAACAATTTTTTATTGGAGGAACTAATAGTATCCGTGCGTTTAGGGCAAGGTCTATAGGCCCGGGAAGTTTTAGGGCACAGGAAAACAATGGTTTTTTACCCGATCAGTCAGGGGATATGAAGTTAGAACTTAATACAGAATACAGAGGTAAAATATATAGTATTGTAAAAGGGGCAGTATTTGTAGATGCAGGGAACATCTGGTTAAGAAATAGTGACCCTCAAAGGCCTGGAGCCCAATTTTCTAAAAATTTTATAAAAGAACTTGCCGTAGGTGTCGGGGCAGGATTACGTTTTGATTTATCATTCCTTGTCTTACGGACTGATCTGGCATTTCCAATACGAAAACCGTATTTACCCGAAGGGCAGCGATGGGTACTCGACCAGGTAAGCTTTGGCAATAGTGGATGGCGAAAAGAAAATTTAGTATTTAACCTGGCTATTGGATATCCGTTTTAATTTAGAAATTGTTTATCTTCTTTTAAAACGAATATAGCTAAATTAAAATAATGGGACCTTTTTACAATTTTTAAAAAGTGGATAAGGATTCCGAAAAATTAAAGTTTTTTTTAAATCCAATGAATTATCAGGAGCACAAAACTTACTATTTCCATTGCTCTTGTCCCGCTTTCCGCTCTATCAGCGCAAAAAAAGCGCAGGATGCCGCTACAATCGGGGCTACTAAAAAAATTTTCGTTTTTTAAGAAACACTTGAACAAGGGTGTGCCGGTATAACTTTAAAAAAAAGGCAGGCACCTAATAAATTCAGCAATAGCTTTGCGTTTTAGCGCCTTTGCGAGAAATTAAAAATAAATAATAAGGAATTAGCATAAATATGCTTTAGTAATAGTGATTAATGATATCATCTTTTCTGCGAAACGGGTAAAGTTCGCCTCAAAGGGAGACCTTCTTTTCCCAGGTTTCAAAGACACACAAAAATCTAAGAATAACGCATAACCAGGGTTATGATATTTTATCTTAATTCAGCTATAGTAGTTATCCGCTAAATTAAACTAGTTTGATGATTGGAAATAAATTAGTGAGAGTAGCTTTTTTTTACCGAAATTTGAATCAGATAAAAAACAAAAACATGAAAAGGTTACTTCTACTATCTATTTTTACTGTGTTTACACTAGCCACTATAAATGCACAACTTAAAGCTATTGCTTACGCTGATGCCGGACAGAAATTAAACGGATTTTCCATAGGGCCAAAGAAAGGGGCAATAACTAAACCCGGCGTACTTATCCTTCCAGCATGGAAAGGAATCGATAAACATGCTAAAGAATCTGCAGAGCAATTATCCCGGTTAGGTTATTACTCATTCATTGCTGATATCTATGGAGAAGGTAATTATCCTGCCAATACACAGGAAGCAGGAAAGCAGGCAGGCTATTATAAGCAAAATGTCGCCGATTATCATAAGAGGATCCTTCTGGCGCTGGACCAGTTAATAAAAGCCGGTGCAAACCCCAATAATATTGTTGTTATCGGTTATTGTTTTGGCGGTACCGGAGCTTTAGAAGCGGCAAGAGCAGGCCTTAATGTTAAAGGTATTGTTTCTATTCACGGAGGCTTAGGAAAAGAGGCCTCAAGGCCTAACAACCCTATAAAAGCTAAGGTCCTTATATTGCATGGAGCTGATGATAAATATGTCCCGGATACAGAAATTGCGGCTTTTCAACAGGAAATGAGAGATACAAAAGCCGATTGGCAAATGATTTACTATGCCAATGCTGTTCATGCTTTTACAGAAGTCGAAGCTGGAAACGATAATTCTAAAGGCGCAGCATATAATGAAAAAGCAGCAAAAAGGTCATGGGAACACATGAGGTTATTTTTAAAAGAAGTTTTAAACTGAGTTTTTAAAAAATATAATTCAAGAACAGTATAAATTCTAGTTTTTTTTTAGTTTAGCTATCCTGTTAAACGATTAAGATTTAGCATTTATATTGTTTTTTTATGTCAAGATCACAAACCAGAACAGATAAAACATGCCTTAATTGCAGGCATGTTGTTGAAAATCGATTTTGTCCTAACTGCGGCCAGGAAAATATCGATACCCGAAAATCTTTCTATCACCTGTTTGTTCATTTTTTTGAAGACCTGACGCATTATGAAAATGCATTTTGGCGCACTATAAAAAATCTTATCATCAGACCGGCATCCTTAACAAAGGAATATCTTTCAGGAAAAAGAATGTCTTATCTGGCACCGGTGAGATTGTACATTTTTATCAGTTTTGTGACTTTCTTGATTATAGGCATGGAAACTACAGAAAGTGAAGCCTCAGAAAACAAAACGGCAACGGCACGAAGTGAAAAAATTATAAAAGATAGGGCATCTAATAAAGGCCAAAAACAAATCACATCTCTCGAAGAGCAAGGCATTTTGTCTAAAACTGAAGCTGATTCTGCCAGAATTGCATTTATAAAGGTAAAAAAAGATATAGATAACGGGAAATGGCTTGATCTGGGTGATAATGATGTTTCCGTTAATAAATTAGATTCTGTTCAGAATTTTGGCAATCCAAAGGACAAATTACCTGCACTTGGATATTGGTTTATACGTAAAATGCTTGTTATCCAGGAGAAGTTTACTAAGCAAGAAATTAAAGAAAAATTTACAGAGTCATTTTTACATAACCTTCCAAAAGTACTTTTTATATACATGCCCATATTTGCTGTTGTCCTATGGCTTTTTCATAATAAGAAACGATGGTATTATTTTGACCATGGCATATTTACACTTCATTATTTTTCTTTTTTATTGTTGGCCATTTTAATTTATAAACTGGAGGATTACCTTTTATCTTTTGTAGTACATTATGGTTTTTTCAATTTTATTGATAGTGTATTAAAATTTATTATAATACTATACATGATATATTATATTCTTCCGGCCCATCATAGATTTTATAATAATAGCCGGTTAAAATCGTTTTTTAAAGTGGCATTTATGTCCGTAATCAATATTTTTCTGGTTACCATTATCCTTGGTGCTTTTATTATATATACCTTAATTAATTTACATTAAATTATGAAAAAACTTATCCATGCGGGATTAACCTGTATTTTGGTTTTGTCTTGCACAGCACAATCCTCTAAATTAAAAAAATCAGATACAGGGGCTAAAAAGTATATGAATACTATAACAGCCGAAGAAATTAAAAAACATCTTACCATCATTGCTTCAGATGAAATGGAAGGCAGGGAAACCGGTAGTCCCGGCCAAAAAAAAGCAGGAAATTATATTATTGAACAATACAAAGAAAATAATATTCCATTTCCTAAAGGGGCTACAGCATATTACCAACCTGTCCCCGCTTCTTTCCTGAATGCGCAGTACAATGAAAATTTGCCAGATTCAGAAAATATATGGGCTTATATTGAAGGATCTGAAAAACCGGAAGAAGTAGTGGTTTTGTCTGCTCATTACGACCACGTAGGTATCATTAACGGAAATATCTATAATGGTGCCGATGATGACGGATCAGGAACTGTTGCTATTATGGAAATTGCCAAAGCATTTGCCAAAGCAAAAAAGGAAGGTAAAGGACCTAAACGTTCGATCCTGATCCTGCATGTAACCGGTGAAGAACATGGTTTGCATGGTTCCCGTTTTTACTCTCAAAATCCACTTTTTGACTTAAAAAATACAGTTGCCGATATTAATATTGATATGATAGGGCGTCGGGACGATAAACATAAAAACAGTAATAACTATATCTATCTTATTGGGGCAGACAGGCTTTCGACCGATCTTGATGTAATATGCAAAGCAGTAAATAAAAAATACCTTAACCTCAAACTGGATTATACATATAACGATCCTAAAGATCCAAATCATTTTTATGAAAGATCAGATCATTATAATTTCGCCAAATATGGTATCCCTTCTGTTTTTCTGTTTAATGGTGTACATGATGATTACCATCAGGCAACAGATGATGTTTACAAAATTGAATTTGATGCCTTAACCAAAAGAGCACAACTTGCTTTTGTAATAGCCTGGGAAATTGCCAATCGCAAGGAACGTATTGTTGTAGATAAGAAATAATCTGTCTTATTTTATAATTTTTAAAAGTATATTAAGATCCCGAAAAATTGACAGTTTTTTAAATCCAATGAAAATTGTCAGGAGCACAAATTTAATAATTCCCATTGCTTTAGTCCCGCTTTCCGCTCTATCTGCGCAAAAAAAGCGCAGGATGCCGCTACAATCCTACCGTGTGGACACATCTATTTTTACTATTTTTATATTAAAAACAAGATTAGCCATGCGAAGACATTTTACAGCTATCAAGGATGCGCGTTTATTAAGGAGAAGTAATTTAATCCTTGACAGTTTATTCCATACTTGTGTTCATTCTATTCGACAACTCACACAAAGTGACTCAGAATGCAAGGCTGTTTATCGTTTTTTACAAAACCAGCGGGTTTCTGAATTGGAAATAATCAGAAATATGTCTGCCAATTGTAGTGCTTTATGTAAAGACAAAACCGTTTTATGTATACAGGATACCACTGAAGTGAATTTGTACACTCATAAAAACAGGGTTAAAAAAGACGAAAGCATAGGCACAACAAATGCTGCAAAAGGCGGGATTGGATTTTTATTGCACCCCGGTTTTGTTA
>DASVUQ010000085.1:0-6530 GCA_036386975.1 Flavobacterium sp.
TTGGCGAGTACATCCGTTTTTAAACCCACATACAATCCTAAAATAATTAAAGAAAATAAGGCAATCAATTTTGCTGAAGTAAAAAACAACTGGATTGATTTTCCTGTTTTTACGCCTCTTGTATTAATATAAGTCAATAAAATAATACTTGCCATAGCTAGTATTTGCTTATTGGAAAAAACAAAACTTTCTCCGACAGTAAAAATGGTATTTTCTAAAAAAGGGAAAAATACGGCAGAATAATTGGCAAAAGCGACGGCAACTGCGGCGATTACACCGGTTTGGATAACCGTAAAAACAGTCCAGCCATATAAAAAAGAAGTCAACCTGCCATAAGCACGTTGTATATATACAAATTGTCCTCCGGCATTGGGCATCATGCCCGCAAGTTCTCCATAACTTAACGCTGCAGTCATTGTTAACAATCCTGTAACCAACCAAATTACCAATAACCAGGCGGCGGATCCTATATCTCTTGCCATAGCGGCAGTTACTATAAAAATCCCTGATCCGATCATTGATCCTGCTACTAAACTGGTAGCATCTATTAATCCTAAAGAACGTTTTAACTCGTGTTGGTTTTCAGCCATTGGTATATTATAATAGTTAGTGATGTTTCAAATATAAATAAAAAATAGTCAATTAGGTGCTTGTCATTTTATGATTCAAAGGATACATTTCAATTTAGTTAATGAAGGTGTTAATTTGCATTTTTAATTTTTAAACCTCGATATTTAAAATTAATCAACTTTACCTTATAATAAAAAGAAAATTCATATATTTACAAATCAATTTACTATTTTTGATTATAAACTAACACGTCCCTTATCTCTTTAACTGAAACATACTAAGTAAATTACACATGACTTAATTTATTAAAATAATGAAAACAGAAAATCCAGACATATTAGTAAATAAAAAATTAGTAAAAGCCGTTTTTGTTTTGAGTGTATTTGTATTTCTTTTTTATTTCTATACCATTGTTGTAGCTATTGATGTTTACAAATATGCTTTTGTAGGAGCTATTTTTGAACTATTATCTATTCCTGTGCTGCTACTATTGGTTGCCATTCCTGTATTAAGTATTTTTCAAATAATTAAATACAAAAAAGTACCGGCATGGTACACAGCCGGATCTTTGGTATTTACGGCAGCAAGCATAGTTGTTATTATGCACAGCTATTAATGATGAGTTTGCTACTTGCAACATCTAATAAAATTTCAAATATTAAAAGGATTTTAATATCACTTGTTTAGTATCTGAATAAGTTTGAATTATAAATCCCCTATCTCGGCAAGCAGTTTCGCTTCTTACTTCGGAGCATTTGAAAATCATAGATTTTCTTATTCCTCTTCCCTGGCAAGCCGCTTCGCTTCTTCCCAGAAAACATCCATTTCACTTAAGGTCATGTCCATTAACGGTTTGCCTAATGCTGCTGCTTTGCTTTCCAGATATTGGAATCTTTTGATGAACTTTTTATTGGTGCGTTCCAGGGCATCTTCGGGATTTACATTTAAGAACCGGGCGTAATTGATCATCGAAAATAGAACATCTCCAAATTCTGCTTCCATTTTATCCTGGTTTCCGGATTGTACCTCCACCTGAAGCTCCAGCAATTCTTCCTGCACTTTGTCCCAAACCTGATGTGGCTCGTCCCAGTCAAACCCTACTCCTTTTACCTTATCCTGTATACGGCTTGCTTTTACTAAGGCAGGCAATCCTTTTGGCACTCCTTCTAAAACTGATTTTTTCCCTTCTTTGAGCTTTAACTTTTCCCAGTTCTGTTTTACTTCCTCTTCATTCGCCACGACTACATCTCCATAGATATGTGGATGCCTATGGACCAGCTTCTCACAAATTTCATTACAAACATCAGCAATATCAAAATCATTGGTTTCGCTCCCGATTTTGGCATAAAAAACGATATGTAATAATAAATCACCCAGTTCTTTTTTGACTTCCTGTAGGTTATTGTCCAAAATAGCATCGCCTAATTCATAAGTTTCTTCAATGGTTAAATGCCTCAACGTCTGTAGTGTCTGCTTCTGGTCCCACGGGCATTTTTCCCGAAGATCATCCATGATATCGAGTAACCTGCCAAATGCTTCTAATTGATTTTCTCGTTTGCTCATTTTTCTTTGATATAGAAATAAAGAATCCTGTTACTCGATTAGGTAACAGGATGTTTTTTTTGCAAAAAATAGTAACTATTCTTCTCCTGTAACTGTTTCTTCTTTTGCTGCAGGTTCCGGTGCTTCTTTAGAAACTAATCCTTTTGCCTGAAGCATGTTGTACCAGTTTAATACTTTTTTAATATCGGAAGGATATACCCTCTCCTGATCGTAATCCGGTAAAACTTCTAAAAAATAAGCCGTCAGTGTGGCATTATCTTCTTTATGGGAAATTGCCGGGCCGTTATCCTCTTTGATAGCAATATTCCGCATTACTTCGGCCAAGGGTTTTTCTTCTGTTTGTGTGTACATTGAGATTTCTGACAACAAGCTTACATTACTTCGCAGTCCTACGGTAACTTTTTTTCCGTCTAGGAGCGATTCTGCAACAAAACCGGTGCGTGTTTGTACTTTCAGGGCATATAAACCTGGTTTCCCTGAAATAGCTAATATTTTTTCTAAATTCATTTTTTAAATTTTATAGATATTATTTTATATTTTTAACTCTATGAGGCTATCGCCCTTTCTTTGCTATAAATTTCATTCTGTAATCCGGTCGGGCCTTCCCTTCCATAATATTCTGTAGTTTCTTTTTAATCAACTGCTTTTTCAAAGTAGATACATGGTCTGTAAATAATATACCTTCAATATGATCGTATTCATGCTGGATCACCCTGGCTATTAAACCATTATAAGTTTCTGTTTTTTTATTAAAGTTTTCATCAAAGTATTCTATAGTTATCGTTTCATGACGGTAAACATCTTCGCGAACTTCAGGAATACTCAGGCAACCTTCGTTAAAGCACCATTCGGGCCCTTCTTCTTTTATCATTTTAGCATTAATAAAAGTTTTTTTAAATTCTTTTAACTGCTGTTGTTCTTCTTTTTTTAAATCTTCGTCTTCGCTAAAGGGTGTAGTATCAATAACAAAAAGCCGTATGCCTAAACCAACCTGAGGTGCTGCCAATCCAACACCATAAGCATTGTACATGGTTTCATACATATCTGCAATTATGTCTTTCAGGTTTTGATGATCGGGCGTAATAACTTCGCAAACCTTTCTTAAAACCGGATCACCATATCCTATAATTGGTAAAATCATTTCTTGATTATTTAAATGGTGTATCAAAAAGCCCTTTTGATACGAACGGCAAAAATAGTGAAAAAATGTACATTGATCCTGCTGAAAAAATAAGAATTAGTACTTTTTTAAAATTTTATTAAATGAAAAGTAATTGCTCTAAAATAATTAACACATTGCTTATCTTTGCTACTATACTACAGGAATGATAAACGAGGTTAAGGAATTTACCGATAGTACTAATTTTTTAAATGCGCTTAAAGTTACCTTAGCAGCAGTAATTCCTGCAATTATTTTTTCTTATTTGAATCAGTTTGAATTTGGTTTTGCCATCGCAATTGGTGCCTTACTTACGTATCCCAGCGATATTCCCAGTAATTTCAAACATAAAATAAAGGGTGTTTTTACTGCTGTAGTTCTTGTTGCCGGTTCTAATCTGTTAATTAATATTTTATTTCCGTACCCCTTTTTGCTTTATCCCATTGCTGCGTTACTCATTTTCTTTTTTGCAATGATTGCAGTATATGGGCAACGCGCCACAATGATTTCTTTTTCTGCCTTATTAGCCATTGCCCTGGCATTTGCACATATCCATACAGGATTTATGGCCATGCTTCAATATTCAGGATTGATGTTTATGGGCGGCTTGTTTTATCTTATCATCTCGTTACTCTTTGATTTAATGTTGCCTCACAAATATGTAACATTACAAATTGCCGAATGTATCCGGCTTACTTCAAAGTATATGAAGTTGCGTGGTGATCTTTGGGATTTAAATGCGGATAAATCCAAAATAATTGAAAAACAACTTTACCTTCAGGTGGAACTTAATACTATTCATGAAAATTTACGTGAAATACTTATACGAAACCGGGCTAATTATGGAAATTCCAATCAGAACCGGAAGATGTTACACGTATTTATTTCATCAGTAGAAATACTGGAACTGGCACTTTCTACGTCTTTTGATCATAATAAATTACATCAGAAATTTGAAGCCTATCCCGAAGTACTTACGATTTACCAACATCTGGCGTACAATCTGGCTGCATCACTAAAAAAGGTAGCCAAGCGTATCAAGAGCGGAAGTAGCCGTGTTACTAAGCAGTCGTTGAATAAAGACTTAGCAGCACTGGAAAAAGGAATCCTTGAGTATCAAAAAAGAACCGGGGAAAAAGAAGCTTCAGACGGTGTACTGATGCTCACCAACATGATGCATTATGCAGAAAAACAAATTGAAAAAATAAAAATAATTGAGCGGGCTTTTCATCTGAATGATGAGTTTAAAGAACTTAAAGAAAGAGATAAAGATTTAGAAAAACTCATTGCGCCGCATTATTACCCGATCTCCACGCTAATAGAAAACCTGAGTTTTTCTTCCTCTTTTTTCAGGCATGCATTACGCCTTACTGTTACATTGATCATTGGTTTTACAATTGGGAAGTTGTTTGTTTTTCAAAATTCGTATTGGATCTTGCTGACTATTATTGTTATTATGAGGCCGGGATACGGATTAACAAAGCAACGTTCTTATGACAGGATTATTGGTACGGTTGTTGGCGGCTTAATTGCGTTTGGTTTATTGCATTTTATAAAAGACTATACTTTTATTGGCACTCTTGCAGTACTGTGCATGCTCTTAGGCTTTGCCTTCACACAAATTAATTACACGGTTGGGGCTACATTTGTAACCATATATGTAGTGTTTATTTATGCGATCCTTGTTCCTAATAGTAATCAAATAGTAGAATTCAGGATTATAGATACTTTAATCGGTGGCGGGCTTGCTTTTATTGCGAATTATTTTTTCTGGCCTTTCTGGGAATTTTTGAGCCTGCCCAGTTATATTATAAAATCGATTGAAGCTAATAAAAACTATCTTAGCGAGATTGCTGCTTTTTATAATAAAAAAGGAGCTGTTACTCCATCCTACCGCTCATCGCGAAAAAATGCTTTTATCGAAATTGGCAATTTAATGGCATCATTCCAGCGCATGACACAGGAACCTAAATCGAAACAAAAGCAATTGCAACAAGTGTATAAACTGGTAGAACTAAACCATTCACTGCTTTCGGCTTTAGCTTCATTAGGGACTTATATCCAGATGCATCATACCACAAAAGCTTCGGAAGTATTTCATACGGTCGTTAATAGGGTAATTAAAAACCTTGAGCTGGCTGTTGCAGTGCTAGATAAAAGTGATAATAAAGGAATGATCTTTGCAGAACCGGAAGATTTGACGGCGCGGTTTTCTGAATTAAAAAACATGACAGCGAGAGCGTTAAAAGCCAATAAAAGTATTGATCAAGATAATTTTCACCTCAAAATGCAGGAATCGCAGCTCGTCATTGAGCAACTGGTATGGCTGATTAATTTATCTGAAGGAATTGTAAAAGCTTCTAAAAAATTAGAACTGCATTTATAAGATCATTTCCTTTATGGTTTCGGTAACGCCATTTTCATTATTATCTAATGTAGTGATAAAGTTAGCAATATTCTTTATTTCAGGATGTGCATTTTTCATGGCATAACTAAACTTTGCCGTTTGCATCATTTCAAAATCATTCATAAAGTCACCGAAAACCATCGTCTCCTCAAAAGAAATACCAAATTGTTTCTGAATTGTCTGGATAGCTGCTCCTTTTGTAGCTGTTAAATTGGTTATGTCAAGCCAAATGGCACCAGAAACTGCTACTTTAAAATCATTTTCCAGATGCTTAAAATAATGATAACTATTCGTTTCTGAAGTATTAAAATCGCAAACACTGAGTTTTAAAAAAACATCTTCGACTGTCGTCAGGTCATCAACAATTTCAAGTTTATTGATATGTTTGCTGAGTACATCTAAAAGTTTTTGATTACTACTTTCTACATAAGCCGAGTTTTGCCCGGATAAAACTAAAAAAGCATTGTCAATCTTCCGGCCAATATGCACAAAATCAATTACCGCTTTTTTGTCTAACGGATTGGTAAAAATTACTTTTCCTTTATAGAATATGTAGGCTCCGTTTTCAGCAAGAAATAATGTCCTGTCCTTTATGGCATCAAAAACAGCAATAAGATTGTAAAACTGCCTTCCGCTGGCCACTGCAAACAATACTCCTTTTTCAAATAATTTTTGTTCTACTTCCCAAAAATCGTCAGGCAAACTATTATTAGTACGTAACAGTGTACCATCCATGTCTGTAACAACTAATTTAATCATTGCCTGGTTTAATTTACAAGTTTTAAAACGTTTGATGTCATAGTCCTTATTTCATCTAATAATGCCGGATTA
>DASVUQ010000086.1:0-10388 GCA_036386975.1 Flavobacterium sp.
GAGGCTACACAAGGTAAACATCCAGTGAATAATCGCAGGAAGCTTCCTCTCAGTTATACAAATATAGAAAAATTAATAAAATAAATTAGGAACTAAAGATAGTACCTACTAAAAAAAATTCGTTTTTAAGAACACCGGAACAATGGTGTGCCGGTATAACTTTAAAAATAAGCAGGCACTAATACATTCCGCTATAGCTTTGCGCCTTCGCCTTTGCGAGAAATTAAAAACATACAATGAATGAGTTAATATAAAATAAGTGTAATAATAGTGATAAATGGTATCATTTTTTCTGCAAAACCGGTAAAGTTCGCCTCAAAGTGAGCCCTTTTTTTCGCGGGTTTCAAAGACACACAAATCACATAAACAAGGATTGTAATATTTTATTTTAATTCAGCTATACCTTCCTTTTCTTTCCATAAAATAACCCCCAAATGCTGTTTGACTTTTTGGGGGTAGTGCACATTGATTTATTTTTTATACTTGTAATTCAAACAATTGTACCTGGCTTTTCAATCTTTCAATCAGTATCGACATCATTCTTTTATTCAGGCTGGAGGAATTTTGTATATATCTTAAAAATTCATCTTCCGTAAACAGTCCGATGATCATTCCCTTTAATGAGTTCCTGAACTTAATATCCCGCTGAATGCTATTTTCTATAAACTGTAATTTTTTATCTGTCGTAAAATGATAAAATCAGTTTTGCTTTTGGCAATATAATTGCTGAAAACCCCCAACAAAATATCATTCTGAAGTTTTAATACCGGGCGTAATGTTTCATTCTGAAAAAATTCCTCTGCCGAAGATTGGGAACTGATGGTGCCTAAAGCTTCACCTCGGAAATTCCTGATAAACTGGTCTCTTGCGCTCATTTTTATTTAAAGTTACAACTAAATGAAAATGCATTTTTATTTTTCGAAGCAACTTATTAATAATGTTATTAACTACGCTCTTGAAACATTAATTAAAAAGCGGTTCGTAAGCACTTCAAAGTCATTGTTGCTTTTTGCTTTAAAAGGAGCTGCCTGCCATTTGTTAGTGGGTCTGAGGCGTATTGTTTTTGTATGGAACCGGATGTCGACAGGCATATTAAAATTAGTAACATCGGTTTTCCACCGGTATTCAAAAGCACTTTTATTTTTTCGGATCTCTAACACCGGAATATTCTTGTATCGCAGGTACTGATCAAAGACGGAAGTTAGATTTAGCCCTGTTTTTTTATTAAAAAAGACAATTACATCTTCAGTTGTTATTATTTTATGACGGAATGTAGTGGCATAATCCAAAATCAGTTTCCACCATTTGGCATCATCATTAATGATGCTTCTGATGGTGTTGAGCATCAAAGAACCTTTAAAATACATATCACCGGAACCTTCATTGTTTACGCCATATTGGCCAATAATAGGTTTGTCATTGCTAATGTTGTTTTTTTGCCCATTAATATAAATTTGTGACTTTTCAAACCCATATTGGCATTCCATATACACGGTTTCGGTATAGCATGTAAAGCCTTCATGGATCCACATATCGGCAATATCACGGGAAGTGATGCTGTTTCCAAACCATTCGTGGCCACTTTCGTGAATAATGATGTAATCGAACAACATTCCTAATCCGGTCCCCGATAAATCAGTTCCCTTGTACCCCTTTAAGTATTTGTTTCCATAGGCTACAGCACTTTGATGTTCCATGCCCAGATAGGGTGTCTCTACCAGTTTAAACCCATCATTTTTAAACGGGTATTCTCCAAATTTTGTCTGAAAACAATCCATCATAGGTTTTACTTCTTCAAATTGTTTTTTAGCTTTTGATTCATTTCCGCGTAAAACATAATAATTGAGGTCTAATCCTTTGTAGTTTTCTCCAAACTGAACATAATCACCAATATTAACGGTAATATCATAGTTGTTAATAGGATTTTTTACTTCCCAATCCCATCGGGTATAGCCGTTTTTAAGGTCTTCTTTTCCGATAAACCTCCCGTTGGAGACATTCATTAACCCGTTAGGGACAGCTACTTTTATGGTAGCCCCCAAGTCTGGCTCGTCGGCTTGTGAATCTTTACACGGAAACCAGAGGCTGGATCCGGTACCTTGTACTGCAACGCCAATCCAGGGTTTTGCATGCATATCTTTAATAAAAACAAAGCCCCCATCCCAGGGGGCGTTCTTAGCGACCAGAGGTTTTCCGGAGTAATAAAAACGTATTTTTTTGCTTGATCCGTCTACAATTAACGGTTTTTCGAAAGTAACAAATACGGCATTAAAATCCCTTTTGTAATTTAATTTCCTGCCTTCAAAAACAATACTGTCTACAGCCATATTTTCGAATAAATCCAATTGGATTTTAGACGTATTCTGAATAGTTTTGAATGTAATCTCGTTGAATCCGACAATTTTACGCTCATCAGGATGTATGGTAATATTTAGATCATATCGTTGTACATCATATGCAGTTCTTTCTTTCAAAAAACCACCATGTAGCGAATCTTTTCTGGTAAACGTTTCCTGTCCATACGCCAAACTAAAATGGGCAATTATGGTAAATAAGTAAATTGTTTTTTTCATATTTGTTACTTTGATGGTTGGTATTTGATGTTAATTCTAACTGCTTTTGTTATACCTGGATTACCCCTAAATTGAATGGTTTTTCAATAGGGGAGTGGTCGGCAGCTTCGATACCCATCGAAATCCATTTACGGGTATCAACAGGATCAATTATGGCATCGGTCCATAACCGTGATGCGGCATAATAAGGAGAAACCTGTTCATCATAGCGCGCTTTTATCTTATCAAACAATGCGACTTCTTTTGCTTCATCAACTACTTCACCTTTTGCTTTTAGCGAAGAAGCTTCAATCTGGGCCAATACTTTTGCTGCCTGTGTACCGCCCATTACCGCTAATTCGGCACTTGGCCATGCAAAAATAAGCCGAGGGTCATATGCTTTTCCACACATGGCATAGTTGCCCGCACCATAAGAGTTCCCAACAATAACTGTAAATTTTGGTACAACAGAATTGGAAACGGCATTGACCATTTTAGCACCATCTTTTATGATACCACCGTGTTCGGATTTGCTTCCTACCATAAAACCGGTTACATCCTGTATAAAAACCAATGGTATTTTCTTTTGATTGCAATTGGCTATAAACCGTGTTGCTTTGTCTGCGGAATCGGAGTAAATAACACCACCAAACTGCATTTCGCCTTTACCGGATTTTACCACTTTTCTTTGATTTGCGACAATCCCGACTGCCCAACCGTCAATGCGCGCATAACCGGTTATAATGGTTTGTCCGTAGCCTTCTTTATAGGCTTCAAATTCGGAATTATCTACCAGGCGGTTAATAATTTCCATCATATCGTATTGTTCCGCTCTCGATTTCGGTAAAATACCATACAATTCATTTTCATCTAAAGTCGGTTTTTGTGCTTTGACCCTGCTGAATCCTGCTTTATTATAATCCCCTATTTTATCGATTATATTTTTAATCCGGTCTAAAGCATCTTTGTCGTCTTTGGCTTTGTAATCTGTAACACCCGAAATTTCACAGTGTGTAGTGGCACCACCAAGCGTTTCATTATCTATAGATTCGCCAATTGCTGCTTTAACAAGGTAACTGCCGGCGAGGAATATGCTTCCGGTTTTGTCTACAATCATTGCTTCGTCACTCATAATAGGCAGATAGGCCCCACCAGCAACACAACTTCCCATAACGGCAGCAATTTGTGTGATGCCCATACTACTCATAATGGCATTGTTACGGAAGATACGACCAAAGTGTTCTTTATCGGGGAAAATTTCGTCCTGTAAAGGCAGGTAAACCCCGGCAGAATCTACCAGATAAATAATGGGCAGCCTGTTTTCCATAGCAATTTCCTGGGCACGCAAGTTCTTTTTTGCAGTAATAGGAAACCAGGCACCGGCTTTTACGGTAGCATCATTTGCCACAACAATACATTGTTTTCCACGGATATATCCCATTTTAACAACGACCCCGCCAGAAGGGCACCCGCCATGTTCAGCATACATCCCTTCGCCAACAAAGGTGCCGATTTCAATACTTTTCGCATTTTCATCTAACAAATAATTAATTCTTTCACGGGCAGTCATTTTACCTTCGGCATGCAGTTTTTCTATACGTGTTTGTCCGCCACCTAATCGGACTTTAGCTAATTTTTGTTTTAATTCAGATAATAAGAGTCTATTATGATCTTCGTTTTTATTGAAGTTAATGTCCATAAGAAATAATGAGTTGTGTATGTTTTATTTAATTTTTTTGCTGATGCTAAAATACGAAAACGATTGAGATAAAAAACTTTCATTTGAGGTAAGTGTAGGGAAAGACTAATAGATTCAATAATTAGTAATTGACGTTATCTTAACATTGGCTTAACATTACATGAATACATTTGCATCGTAAAATATACATCATGAACGTAAACAATTTTTTCCAATTTTTAGTTCCAAAAGATAAAAAATTTTTTCCATTGTTTGAACAGGCAACAGGTAATCTAATTTTAATGGCCACCGCTTTACATGAAGTAGTCAATATGCCGGTAAGTGAAAGGAATATTTTATTTCAGAAAATAGAAGAACTGGAACAAATTGGAGAAGATATTACACGCCAGACCAACTTAGAATTAAGTCGTAATTTTATTACACCCTTTGATCGTGAAGATATTTATTCATTAATTTCTTCTATAGATAATATTGCCGGAAACCTACACGGAGCTTCAAGCAGGATGCGTTTGTACCATGTAGATAAAATTACTAAATCCATTCGTAAGCTTACGGAAATTAATCTGGAAGCCTGTCAGAATATTGATACTGCTGTAAGGGAACTGCGTAATCTTAAGAAAATTAAAAATATTACAGATGCATGTGCCCGTATTAATAAACTGGAAAATAAATCAGATACTGTTTATGATAAAGCAGTAGCAGATTTATTCGAAAACGAAACCGATGCGAAAAACATTATTAAGTATAAAGAAGTATTATCGGTACTGGAATCAGCCGCTGATAAATGCAAAAATGTTGCCAGTGTTTTAGAATCTATTGCTGTAAAACATTCGTAAACAACCCGTTTTTATTCTGAAATTATATTTATGACGCTACTTATAATTATTATAGTCTTAGCCCTTGTTTTTGATTACATTAATGGTTTTCATGATGCAGCTAATGCCATTGCCACGGTTGTTGCTACAAAAGTATTAAGTCCTTTTCAGGCGGTAGTATGGGCTGCATTTTTTAATTTTCTGGCGTATTGGGTTTTTGGTTTTGGTGTTGCTGATACAGTGGCAAAGACTGCCCATACTATGGAAATTGACCTTGTGGTAATCCTTGCGGGTGTTATTGCTGCCATTATATGGAATTTATTTACCTGGTGGCAGGGAATTCCGTCAAGTTCTTCCCATACGCTTATTGGGGGCTTTGCCGGAGCTGCGATTGCTCATGCGGGTTTTAACGTAGTCAATTGGTACGCTGCCGGGAAAGACGGAGGATTACCTTCAGGGGTACTAATTATTGTGGCTTTTATTGTTCTTGCCCCATTAGTAGGTGCTCTGGCTTCTTATCTTATTTCGATATGGCTTCTTAATGCGTCTAAACAAAATATCCTTCCGAAAATTTTTACATTAGCATTAATGGCTGGGACCATTTGGTTTGTAGAAAGCCAGATGATCTATTTTGATAAAATCGAATCTCCTCGTTTTGAATCCCACTTTTGGAGTGTCGTGCTTGAATCGCATAATATAAAATGGTTCCTGGTTGCTTTTATTATTTTGTCCATAAGTACGTTCTGCCTTGTTTTTAGTAGCCTGAGCCATAGCAGGTCCGAAGGTTTATTAAAAAGGATGCAGCTTTTATCATCTGCTGCTTTTAGTTTAGGCCATGGCGGTAACGACTCACAAAAAGTAATGGGTATTATTGCTGCTGCAGTTGCCGTATATATTCATACCAGCGGCGTTTCTCAGGAGAGTATGCCGGATTGGCTAAATGTTGTTTTACCAAATGGCGATGCTTCCGGCCGTATGCCGGAGTGGATCCCCTTGGCTTGTTATTCTGCTATAGCACTGGGGACACTCAGTGGTGGTTGGAAAATAGTAAAAACAATGGGTTCAAAAATTACAAAAGTAACTTCTTTTGAGGGTGTGGCTGCAGAAACTGCCGGAGCGCTTACACTATATTTTACCGAGCATCTTAAAATTCCGGTAAGTACCACACATACTATAACAGGTTCTATTATCGGTGTCGGATTAACAAAACGTATTTCGGCAGTACGATGGGGAGTTACCGTAAGTTTAGTATGGGCCTGGGTACTCACCATTCCTATTTCGGCTTTACTGGCAGCCGTTATTTACTATATATTAAATCTGTTTCTGTAACCTGTATCTCAATTACAAATCTTTTGTAAGCACATTTGTTTAGATAGTATAGTATTTATTTATTAGAATCTTTTACCATTCTTTTCAATATAGCCCATTGTTTTAGCGCGTCACGGGCTTCTACAGCAGGATATCCTAACATCGTTTTTCCGGCAGGAATATCTCCGGTCACCCCGGAACCCGCACCTACAATAGCATGGTCTCCAATAGTCGTATGATCTTTTATCGAGGCGCTTCCGCCAATGATAACCCCATTTCCAAGGGTAACAGAACCGGCAAGGCCACTGTTCCCTGCCATGATACAAAATTTACCTAATTTACTATTATGGCCGATTTGAACTAAATTATCGATCTTACAACCATCTCCCACAACGGTTGAACTAAATTTTCCTCTGTCTACACACGAATTAGCACCAATTTCTACTTCGTTACCAATCACTACATTCCCAATTTGTGGAATTTTAACCAGCCCTCTTTCCGGACACGGAAGAAATCCGAAACCATCAGCGCCAATAGTAGCATTAGGATGTATGATACAATCAGTCCCTATATGACAGCGCTCCCGGATCACAGTCCCCGGCCAGATTACTGTTCCGTTCCCCACTGAGCATTCATCAAGAATGGTGACATTAGGATATATAGTTACATTTTTTCCTATAATTACTTTCGGGCCTATATAACATCCTGCACCAATCCTGGTATTATTACCCAGTATGGCAGAAGCATCTATCACTGCCGAGGGATGAACATCGTTATGAAAAACGGGAGCAGGCAGTGCAAATAAATTTAATATTTGTGCCATGGCCAGATCGGCACTTTTCACTTTTATAAAAGCACGGTTTTCCCCGGGAGCAATAGCAATGTCTTCATTTACGATTGCAACAGATGCTTTTGAATGTTCCCAGAATTTTTCGTGCTTTTTATTTCCGATAAAAGAAATATCATTTTCTGTAGCAATTTCTAATTGTTCCGGTGCAGTAATTCTTTGTGAAGTAGCACCAACAATTGTACCTCCTAATAATTCATTAATTTCTTGTAAGGAAAATGATATCATAATAATTTTTGGCTATCAATTAAAAGTTTATAACAAATAAAGCTGATAATTATAATATCTGCAAGCATTTAAAAGATTATTAAATTTAAGGTTGATATTCGGTTTGGTATACTTTAATGCCTGTGCTTTTTAACCAACATGTCAGCAGGTTTATAAAGATAAGGGCTCGGTTTAGGGAAACATACTATAAGCAAAGAACATATAAATGAGAATATATAAAGGCTTTTTTCATTTTTCTATTTTTATTACATTAACTACATCTCTACCTTTTAAGTCAATAACAACTTTTTTTACTATTAATCTATTCAAAATTATAGGATCAAAGTGGTTGTAACATAAAGAATAAACAAATCAGGATTTTAATGAACAAAAAAATTAATCTAAGTTAAATGCATATTATGGTCTTTTATAATTTAGGACGTTTCCCAGAAGGGCCAGGCTATCGTTACAATCTTTTAGCAATTAAAGAAATTGCAAAAAGGATTTTCACTACTATCCTTAACGCAGATACAATTGTAGAATTATTAAATAAATTATTTACTTACTTTTACCACATGGTATCCCATTTTCTGGCGATTTCTCCTGCTTGAAAATCCGAAATTTGTTATATGTAAAGTAAAAATTAATTCCTCCCCATAGGACAGGAATCTTTTACTTATTCTTCTTCGCGTTGCCCCATCATCATAAGATAAGCTTTTAAGAATTCGTCTATTTCGCCGTTCATAACGCCTTCGACATTACTGGTTTCATATTGAGTACGCACATCTTTAACCAATTTGTAGGGATGCATTACATAATTCCGGATTTGGGAGCCCCATTCGATTTTCATTTTCTTGGCTTCAATTTCATCACGTAGTGCCTGTTTCTTTTTGAGTTCTATTTCGTACAACTGTGATTTTAGCAATTGCATGGCTTTGGTCTTATTGTCGAGTTGGGAACGTGTTTCCGAATTTTCGATAATGATCCCGGTAGGGTGGTGGCGTAACCGTACGGCGGTCTCTACTTTGTTTACGTTTTGTCCGCCGGCACCGCTGGAACGCATGGTCTCCCATGAAATGTCCGAGGGGTTGATGTCGATTTCTATGGTATCATCGGCGAGAGGGTAAACGTAAACGGAGGCAAAAGACGTATGGCGTTTGCCGTTACTATCGAAAGGAGAAATCCTTACGAGGCGATGAACCCCGTTTTCACCCTTGAGGTAACCAAAAGAATAATCGCCTTCAAATTCGATGGTAACGGTTTTGATCCCGGCCACTTCTCCGGCCTGAAAGTTAAGCTCTTTGATCTTGTAACCGTATTTTTCGCCCCACATCATGTACATCCGCATCAGCATTTCGGCCCAGTCGCAGCTTTCTGTTCCGCCGGCACCGGCCGTAATTTGCAATACGGCACTCATACTGTCGCCTTCATCGGAAAGCATGTTCCTGAACTCGATGTTTTCAATATGGCTATTGGCCTGTGTATAGAGTTCGTCGAGTTCTTCTTCTGTAAATTCGCCTTCTTTATAAAATTCGTAAGCAAGCTGTAGTTCTTCGGCCATTTGTATGCCTTTTTCATAATCTTCGACCCATTTTTTCTTGGAACGCAGGGTTTTGATATAGGCTTCGGCTTCTTTGGCATTGTTCCAGAAATCGGGAGCAAGGGTTTTTTCTTCTTCGTTGGTGATTTCGATTATTTTTTTATCGACGTCAAAGATACCTCCTTAACGCACCAAGGCGCTCCACAATACCTTTTATTTGTTCGGTATTTGTCATAAATTAGTTTTATTTTTGCGATGTTTTTTAGTTTATCATTTTTAGCCCTGATAGTAGCGGCATCCTTTTATAACGCGTTTCAGCGTTGTAAAAGATAGAGCGGATAGCAGGAATAGCTTCGGATAAAATTAAAAAATTTACATTTATTTGTACAAAAATAAGCGATCCTTTTGAGAATATGGAAATAAATTTGATTAGTGACACAGTTACGAAACCTTCGCAGGAAATGCTGCGCTATATGTTTAGGGCGGAAGTGGGTGATGATGTGTATAAACAGGACCCGACTGTAAATACGCTTGAGGCGAAAGTGGCCGGCATGTTTGGTATGGAGGATGCGCTATTTTTTCCTTCGGGTACTATGGCCAACCAGGCGGCGATTAAATTACTAACGCAGCCGGGGGAACAACTGATTGCTGATAAATGGGCGCATATTTATAATTATGAGGGTGGCGGGGTTTCGTTTAACAGTGGGGTTTCGTGCTGTTTACTGGACGGTAACAGGGGCATGATTACGGCAGACCAGGTGGCGGAAGCGATCAACCCGCCGGAATTTATTCACAACGCCATGACCAGCCTGGTATGTGTTGAAAATACTACGAATAAAGGTGGCGGTGCGTGTTATGATATTGAAGAATTAAAGAAGATACGCCAGGTCTGTAATGATAATAACCTTAATTTTCACTTAGACGGTGCCCGTTTGTGGAATGCGCTGGTGGCCAAAAAGGAAGACCCTAAAGTGTACGGGCGGTTATTCGACACGATTTCGGTGTGTTTGTCTAAAGGATTGGGAGCACCAATAGGGTCTGTTTTAATTTCGGATAAAGCGACCATAAATCGGGCATTACGGGTACGAAAAGTATTGGGCGGCGGTATGCGCCAGGCGGGCTACCTTGCTGCTGCCGGTATTTATGCCCTGGATAATAATTTAGAAAGGCTGGCGGAGGACCACAGGCGGGCTAAGGAACTGGCTGCCGTTTTGCAAAGCCTGGACTGGATTAAGAAAGTAGAACCTGTTGAAACGAATATCCTGATTTTTGCAGTAAAAGACGGACTAAACGAAAATTTACTTATAGAAAAGCTCAAAGAGCGGAACATCCACATTAGCGCTATGGGTAAAGGTAAGTTACGTATTGTGACGCACCTTGATTACAGGGAAGTGATGCATGATTATGTATTAGAGACTTT
>DASVUQ010000087.1:0-18297 GCA_036386975.1 Flavobacterium sp.
TTTTGCGTAGTAAAAAAAGAATCTTACTTTTGAGAAAAATAAAGAATGGATTTAGAGTAAAAATATGCGGAATTGCTCACGAAGATTGGTTTTATTAAAGAAAACATTCAGCACAATTGGTCGGATTTAGAAAAAGCATATTCACATAAATCAAGATATTACCATAATTTTATACACATTGCAGCTATGATAGAAAGTTATGAGGCCTATATTGATCAACTTCAGTTTCCTGATGAAATTTTATTTTCTATTTTTTATCATGACTATATTTATAAAAGCAGCAAAAAAGATAATGAACTCAAAAGTGCCCAATACGCTTTATCCATTTTACCTGAAAATAGTAGGCTTGACAAGCAATTAGTTTTTGATGCTATCTGCGGAACACAACTCCATAAACACCATACAACAGAAGATATTAATTGGCTCATCGATTTTGATTTGAAAATCCTGGCCGGGGATTGGAGCGACTATAAAATTTATTTTAAACAGATTAGGAAAGAATACCGGATTTATCCTGATTTCCTTTATAAACCGGGAAGGGCAAAAGCATTAAAACATTTTCTGGAACAGGAGTTTATTTTTCAGACTGTAATATTCAGGAATTTGTTTGAAGAAAAAGCAAGGGAAAATATTAAAAAAGAGATTTCTTTATTAACGTAGGTGCGTTAGGGGTTGTAGTGAAAATCCTTTTGTTTTTTTAAACAAAAGATTGCAACGGAAAACCCGACCCGAAGGGACACGCCCAAAATGGAAATTAATCTCTCGCAAAGCCGCAAAGATTAAACATAGCGGCTTGGTGCCTTTGCGAGCATAAAATACTTGTGCCACAAAATAAAAATTAGAGGTTTATTTGAATATGGAGGGTATAAGCCCAATCTGCAAACGCATGATCCTGAAATTGATGATAAGCCACTGTAATTCACAGTTACTTGTTTTAACAACTAAAAATTTTTCATAAAATCATATGCATGCATAGTATTTTTTATTATATTTGAAATCGATGTAGTTACATATGAAAGATAAAACAATAGATTATATCCTTAGGGCAACCTGGCAGGCAGTATCCAGGATGTATAATGAAGAAGCTGCCAAATATGGGGCCACAATGGCCACTGGTTTTGCACTACTAAGTATGGATAAAGAAAAAGGGACCCCATCTACGTCTTTAGGCCCAAAAATGGGAATGGAAGCGACCAGCCTGACAAGGACACTAAAATCGATGGAAGATAAAGGGCTGATCATACGAAAAAAAAATCCCGAAGACGGCCGTGGTGTTTTGATTTACCTGACGGAGTTTGGTAAAGAAAAAAGAGAATTATCTAAAAATACCGTATTACGGTTTAATGAAAAAGTAAAAGAACTTATTACTGATGAAAAATTCCGGCATTTTGTAGAAGTATCAGAAATTATTAATGAGCTTATTCAAAATAAAAGTATTTATACCATTGAAGATAATTTATAACATCAAAAATTGCCCAATCAATAAATCAACAAACACTATAAAATAATAGAAATGAAACGACTAATTAAAAAAGTGGCCGTTGTAGGTTCCGGGATTATGGGTTCGGGGATTGCCTGCCATTTTGCCAACATTGGTGTAGAAGTATTGCTTCTCGACATCGTACCCCGGGAACTTACTGAAGCTGAAATTAAAAAAGGGCTTACATTAGAAAGCAAAGCCGTACGTAACCGCCTGGTAAATGACCACCTGGCCAATGCTTTAAAATCGAGCCCCTCTCCTATTTACAGTCAGAAGTTCGCTAACAGGATCACCACCGGAAATACAGAAGACGATTTGCCTAAAATTGCTACTGTAGACTGGATCATCGAAGTTGTGGTAGAACGCCTGGATATTAAGAAGTCTGTTTTTGAAAAAATCGAACAATTCAGGAAACCGGGTACATTGATTACATCAAATACTTCAGGCATCCCTATTAAATTTATGAGCGAAGGAAGAAGTGAAGATTTCCAGAAACATTTCTGCGGGACCCACTTTTTTAATCCGGCGCGTTACCTAAAATTATTTGAAATTATTCCCGGTCCTCAGACTTCAACAGAAGTATTGGATTTTTTAAATAACTACGGCTCACAGTTTTTAGGAAAAACATCGGTCGTGGCCAAAGATACACCGGCATTTATTGGAAACCGGGTTGGAATATTCGGAATCCAGAGTTTATTCCACCTGGTTAAAGAATTAGGATTAACTATTGAAGAAGTAGATAAATTAACAGGACCTGTTATCGGAAGGCCAAAATCGGCCACCTTTCGTACTGTCGACGTAGTAGGTCTTGATACTTTAGTTCATGTAGCCAACGGGATTTATGAAAACTGTCCGAATGATGAAGCGCACGAGCTTTTTAAATTACCGGATTTCATCAATACCATGATGGAAAATAAATGGCTGGGTAGTAAAACAGGACAAGGTTTTTACAAGAAAGTCGACAAAGACATCCTTTCATTAGATTTGGATACATTAGAATATAGAGCGGCTAAAAAAGCTTCTTTTGCTACTTTGGAACTAACAAAAACTATAGACAAACCGATTGATCGGTTTAAAGTTCTAGTAGCAGGAAAAGACAAAGCAGGAGCATTTTATAGAAAAAGTTTTTCTGCCCTA
Organism: Flavobacterium sp.; assembly: GCA_036386975.1. Lineage (GTDB taxonomy): Bacteria > Bacteroidota > Bacteroidia > Flavobacteriales > Flavobacteriaceae > Flavobacterium. The sequence goes on from DASVUQ010000087.1 coordinate 2,618, forward strand.
TTTGCTTATGTAGCCAACCGTATCCCAGAGATATCGGATGATTTATATAAAATAGATGACGCCATGAAAGCCGGTTTTGGCTGGGAAAATGGCCCGTTTGAAATCTGGGACGCTATTGGTGTAGAAAAAGGAATTGAATTAATGAAAGCCGAAGGGTACACTCCTGCCAACTGGGTAACAGAAATGCTGGCTTCAGGAAGCAATAGTTTTTATGCTGTAAAAGAAGGCGCTACCTATTATTATAATATCCCGACAAAATCGCAAGTAAAAGTACCGGGACAGGATGCCTTTATTATCCTGAATAACATTCGTGAAACGAAAAAAGTATGGAGCAACAGCGGTGCCATTATTCAGGATTTAGGCGATGGAATTTTAAATTTAGAATTCCGGTCTAAGATGAATACTATTGGTGGCGATGTATTGGCAGGAATCAACAAAGCGATTGATTTAGCCGAAAAAGAATACAGCGGATTGGTTATCGGAAACCAGGCAGCAAATTTCTCTGTAGGGGCCAATATTGGAATGATCTTTATGATGGCCGTAGAGCAGGAATACGATGAACTGAACATGGCAATTAAAATGTTCCAGGACACGATGATGCGCGTACGCTATTCCGGAATACCGGTTATTGTGGCACCTCACGGAATGACTTTAGGTGGTGGTTGTGAAATGTCACTCCATGCAGATAAAGTAGTGGCAGCAGCAGAAAGCTACATAGGCCTTGTAGAGTTCGGTGTCGGCGTTATTCCCGGTGGCGGCGGATCTAAGGAAATGGCCTTAAGGGCATCTGACTTGTTCCGTAAAAATGATGTGGAGTTAAATGTATTACAGGAATATTTTTTAACGGTGGCCATGGCAAAAGTATCCACTTCTGCGTATGAAGCTTTTGATACCGGAATCCTCCAAAAAGGAAAAGATGTTGTAGTGGTAAACAAAGACAGGCAAATAGCCGAAGCAAAGAAATATGCCTTATTATTGGCCGAAGCCGGATACACGCAACCTGTAAAAAGAAAAGATGTAAAAGTGTTAGGAAAGCAGGCTTTAGGAATGTTTCTCGTTGGAACCGACCAGATGCAAGCGGGAAAATACATCTCTGAACACGATAAAAAAATCGCTAATAAACTGGCCTATGTTATGGCCGGAGGCGATTTATCTGAACCTACTTTAGTATCCGAACAATATTTACTGGATATTGAAAGAGAAGCATTTTTAAGTTTATGTACAGAACGAAAAACGTTAGAGAGGATTCAGTTCATGTTGACTAAAGGGAAACCACTTCGTAATTAGAAAATAGGATAAAGAATCAAGAAGCAAGATTTTACAACTAGTTGTCTTTTCTCTTACATCTTGGTTCTTGTTCTAAAATCTTAAAAACAAAAACAAATGAAAACAGCATATATAGTAAAAGCATACCGTACTGCGGTAGGAAAAGCTCCAAAAGGAGTATTCAGGTTCAAACGCCCTGATGAACTCGCGGCAGAAACCATTGAATTCATGATGAATGAATTACCTGATTTCGACAAAAAACGTATTGATGACGTAATGGTCGGCAATGCCATGCCGGAAGCAGAACAGGGACTAAATGTAGGAAGGTTAATTTCTTTAATGGGATTAAAAATTGAAGATGTTCCGGGAGTAACGGTCAACAGGTATTGTGCCTCAGGACTGGAAACAATCGGAATGGCTACAGCAAAAATACAATCCGGAATGGCCGATTGTATTATCGCAGGTGGTGTCGAAAGTATGTCGTTTATCCCCATGGGAGGCTACAAACCAACACCTGATTACGCTGTAGCGAAAGAAGGAAACGAAGATTATTACTGGGGAATGGGTCTAACAGCTGAAGCCGTTGCCAAAAAATATAATGTTTCCCGCGAAGACCAGGATGAGTTTGCATTTAATTCGCATCAAAAAGCATTAAAAGCACAGGTAGAAGGAAAATTTGACAATCAGATTGTGCCTATTACCATAGATCAGACTTTTATTAATGAAGAAGGTAAAAAAGAAACCAAATCCTATACGGTAACAAAAGACGAAGGACCAAGAGCAGATACGAACGCAGGGGCACTACAGAAACTACGCCCTGTTTTTGCCGCTGACGGAAGTGTAACTGCCGGAAATTCATCCCAGATGAGTGATGGTGCTGCATTTGTTTTAGTTATGTCAGAGGAGATGGTTAAAGAATTGAACATCACTCCTATTGCACGACTTATAAATTTTGCTTCAGCAGGAGTAGAACCAAAAGTAATGGGTATCGGACCTATAAAAGCTATTCCAAAAGCATTAAAACAAGCAGGCCTAACATTAAACGATATTGCCTTGATTGAAATGAATGAAGCCTTTGCATCGCAGTCACTAGCGGTAATTAGGGAATTGGGATTAAACCCTGATATCGTAAACGTAAATGGTGGTGCTATTGCATTAGGGCATCCGCTGGGCTGTACCGGGGCTAAACTTTCCGTTCAGTTGTTCGACGAAATGAAACGCCGCGGTGATAAATATGGTATTGTAACAATGTGTGTGGGAACAGGACAAGGAAGTGCAGGAGTTTATGAAATACTTTAATTATTTTAAATTTTGAATTCTAAATTTTAAATTGAATGAAAGAAAATATTATTGCAACCAAAACATTTGATTTTGCATTATCTATTGTAAATCTTTTTATTCAATTAAAAAAGGAAAACGAATTTATAATTTCTAAACAAATTTTAAGATCAGCTACTAGCATTGGGGCAAATGTTGAAGAAGCAATTGCAGCACAATCAAGGAAAGATTTTATTCATAAAATGTCCATTGCTTCAAAAGAAGCCCGGGAAACCAAATATTGGTTACGATTACTAGACAAATCAAATTTAACTTCAATTGAAATGAATATCTATTTGATTGAAGTAGAACATATCTTAAACATAATCACTAAAATTATTAAAACATCGCAAGAGTCAAAATAATTTAAAATTTATAATTCAAAATTTAAAATACTAAACAATGGAAGGTATAACAAGAGGAGGACAATTCCTCGTAAAAGAAACAAAATGTGAAGCTATTTTCACGCCAGAAGATTTTTCAGAAGAACAAATTATGATGCGTGATTCCGTAAAAGAATTCGTTGATAAAGAAATCTGGCCTTACAAAGATCGTTTTGAGAAAAAAGATTATGCCTTCACTGAAGCTACCATGCGTAAAGCAGGTGAAATGGGTTTCCTAAGCGTTGCTGTTCCGGAAAATTATGGCGGAATGGGAATGGGGTTTGTAGATACTTGTCTGGTTTGCGATTATATTTCAGGAGCGACAGGTTCATTTTCAACCGCTTTTGGTGCCCATACCGGCATTGGGACTATGCCTATTACCTTATACGGAAATGAAGAACAAAAACAAAAATATGTCCCAAAATTAGCTTCAGGGGAATGGTTTGGTGCGTATTGCTTAACCGAACCAGGAGCGGGTTCTGATGCCAATTCAGGAAAAACAAAAGCTGTTTTATCAGAAGACGGTACCTATTACAGTATTACAGGACAAAAAATGTGGATTTCCAATGCAGGTTTCTGTTCCGTATTTATAGTTTTTGCCAGGATAGGTGATGATAAAAATATAACCGGTTTCATCGTAGAAAATGATCCTTCTAATGGCATATCAATGAATGAAGAGGAGCATAAACTCGGTATCCGGGGTTCTTCTACCCGTCAGGTTTTCTTTAATGAAACTAAAGTCCCTGTAGAAAATATGCTGTCTGAAAGAGGCAACGGTTTTAAAATCGCTATGAACTCGTTAAATGTTGGACGTATTAAACTGGCTGCTGCTTGCTTAGATGCACAGCGCCGTGTTACTACAGGAGCCATAAAATATGCTAATGAAAGGATACAGTTCAATACACCAATTGCACAATTTGGGGCCATCCGATACAAATTAGCAGAAATGGCTACCAGCTGTTATGCCGGGGAAAGTGCTACTTATCGTGCAGCCAAAGCCATTGAAGACAGAATCAATGCCCGTGTTGCCGAAGGAAATTCTCATCAGGAAGCAGAACTAAAAGGGGTTGAAGAATTTGCTATAGAATGTTCAATTCTAAAAGTAGCTGTTTCTGAAGATGTTCAGAATTGTGCTGATGAAGGCATCCAAATCCTTGGTGGTATGGGATTTTCAGAAGACACCCCAATGGAAAGTGCCTGGAGAGATGCACGGATTTCCAGAATTTATGAAGGTACAAACGAAATCAACAGAATGCTTTCTGTAGGTATGTTAATCAAAAAGGCAATGAAAGGCCATGTCGATTTATTAGGGCCTGCTACGAAAGTTGGTGAAGAATTAATGGGTATCCCTTCTTTTGATGCTCCTGATTTTTCTGAACTCTTTGCAGAAGAAAAAGCATTAATCGTAAACCTGAAGAAAGCTTTTTTAATGGTAGCAGGAAGTGCCGTTCAAAAATTCGGACCAGATTTAGATGCCCACCAACAATTATTAATGGCTGCGGCAGATATGCTGATCGAGATTTATATGGCTGAAAGTACGGTATTGCGAACTGAAAAAATGGCTAAGAAAGAAGGAGAATCCAAAGCAGAAGCACAAATTGCAATGGCTAAATTATATTTATACAAAGCTGTTGATATTATAAATCAAAAAGGGAAAGAAAGTGTTATTTCTTTTACTGAAGGTGACGAACAACGTATGATGTTAATGGGTTTACGCCGTTTTACAAAATATACAAATATGCCCAACATCGTAGCTTTAAGAGAAACGGTAACAGCAAGATTAGTAGCAGAAAATGAATATTGCTTCTAAAATTTAATTAGAATATTTCACAAGCCGCTTCCGTAAAACAGAAGCGGTTTTATTTTTTAGTTTTTAATCCAATGAATTATGGGGAGCACAAAAATATTATTTTCATTGCCTTTTGTCCCGCTTTCCGCTCTATCTGCGCAAAAAAGCGCAGGATGCCACTGCAATCGCGGCTATCATAAAAATTTTCGTTTTTTAAGAACATGCAGACAGTAGTGTGACGGTATAACCTTAAAAATAGACAGGCTCCTAATAAAGTCAACTACAGCTTCGCGCCTTTGCGCCTTTGCGAGAAATTAAAAGTATACAATTGAATCAACATCCTTTACTAATAGTAATTAATGGTATCATCTTTTTGCAAAACGGATAAAGTTTGTCTAAAAGGAAGACCTTCTTTTCCGGATTCAAAGACACACAAAAATCCAAACAATAACTCATAACACGATTATGATATTTTACCTTAATTCCGCTATATTTGAAAAAAAGAAAACAATGAAATCCATTTACTCCTTTTTACTCTGTTTATTTCCTATTATTACAGCTGCACAGACTGATCCCAAAATGTATGATATTATCAATGCTGTTGCTGCACAGCGCATAGAAAAAGATGTACGTACGCTGGCTAATTTCGGCACCAGGAATACATTTAGTGATACAGTATCAGATACACGGGGAATTGGAGCAGCACGCCGCTATATCAAATCACAATTTGATGCTATTGCCAAAGACTGCAAAAAATGTCTAGAAGTATATTATCAAAAAGATTTTGTGACAAAGAAAGATGGTAGCCGGGTACCAAAGGATGCCTGGGTAGTAAATGTAGTAGCCATTCAGAAAGGGACAAAAAATCCCAACCGTTATATTATTATGACAGGTGATATTGACAGCAGGAATTCCGACACAATGGATTTTGAAGGCGATGCGCCGGGAGCCAATGATAATGCATCAGGAATGGCCGGTACTATTGAAGCTGCAAGGGTTTTATCCAAATATAAATTTGACAACAGTATTATTTACTTAGGATTATCAGGAGAAGAACAAGGCTTATTTGGAGGGAAAGGTTTAGCAGAATATGCCAAAAAAAATAACTGGGAAATTATTGGTGTGCTTAATAATGACATGATTGGAAACATTGAAGGTGTAGATGGTGTCATCGACAACCGTACTTTCAGGATATTTTCTGAACCGACTTCTCCGACAGAAACAGAAAAAGAGCGTAGCCAACGACGTTCTTTTGGTTATGAGTCTGATGGTAGTTCACGGCAACTGGCTCGTTACATCCATAAACAAACTGTAACGTATATGCCGGAAATGAACCCCATGCTGGTTTTCAGGCTCGATCGTTTTGGCAGGGGCGGACATCATAAACCATTTACAGATTTAGGGTATCCCGGAATCCGTATTATGGAAGCACATGAAAATTACATCCGTCAGCACCAGAATAACAGAATAGAAAACGGAATTACTTATGGTGATGTTATCGAAGGTGTAAATTTTAATTATGCCGCTAAACTTACGGCTGTAAATGCCATTGCCCTTGCTGGTTTAGCCTGGGCCCCTCCTGCCCCAAAAAATGTTCTTATTGGTGGTATTGTTGAACCTAATACCCGGTTGAAATGGGAAAAACCAAAATCAGACAATATTAGCGGATATAAAATTTACTGGAGGCTAACTACTTCACCTCAATGGGAATTTAGCCGGTTTGTTGGTGATGTGGATAATTTTGAATTAAAAGGTATTGTAATAGATAACTTTTATTTTGGTGTAGCATCCGTAGACAAAAACGGACATGAAAGTGAAGTTGCATTTGCCAATGACATTGTCAGAAAATAATTATTCTTTTACTATTATTAAAGAAGCTTTTATACCTGTTGCCAGCACCCATTGATTGGACGTAATAAGTACCCCTTTATCGTCATACATTCTTAATTCTGCCGTATTTGGGCCAAGTAAACCTTGGTTTAAAGCCTGGAAATCGACTTTATTAAATCCTGGAACAAGATCAATTTTTATTTCTCTATAATTACCAGTCAGGTAAATGTCTTCTTCTATAACACGGTCATTCAGATAAACACGTACACGGTCACCGTCAACTTCTCCATAATCGCGGCATACAATCCTGACAAACTTTCCATTGTTTCTAAAATCACCTAAATACCTATCGCTTTTAAAATTCATATCAATATTCTCATCGCCCCTATTCAGTTTTTCAACAATTTGTTTATTTGGATCAATAAACTCATTTTTCTTCATCATGCTAAAAGGCTTTGGTTCGGGATTAGTCAGACTTGGAAATTTATCTGAATTCAGAGGTGTATTTGCTTCAAATTTAAATTTGGGCGCTTCCTTTACAGGCTCGCTCTTAGGAACAATAGGAAACTTCATCGATGAATTGGTTGGTTTTTTTCCAAATTCAGATTGCGCAGCTATATCTAAAGTAAAGCAAATATAAAAAGCGGACAGAAAAAATAATTTCATCTTATTATATATTACTATAATTGAATTGTTTTTAAAGATAATTAAAATGACAATAGTAGTGCCAAAACCTAATAACTTTACAAAAATTTTAAGATCAGATACAACCTTTAATTGTTAAATTGCTCCAAAATATTTAAAATGGACCAAATAAAGATACTTTGGGTAGATGACGAAATTGATTTACTAAAACCACATATTCTTTTTTTAGAAAAAAAAAATTACAACATAACAACCTGCAATAACGGCCGCGACGCTGTTGACATTTTTGAAGAAAACAATTTTGATATTGTTTTTCTTGACGAAAATATGCCGGGTATGAGTGGTTTAGAAACTCTTCAGGAAATTAAAGAAAAAAAATCTTCCACACCCGTAATCATGATTACGAAAAGTGAAGAAGAATATATAATGGAAGAAGCTATAGGTTCCAAAATTGCAGATTACCTGATCAAGCCGGTAAACCCGAACCAGATTCTCCTGAGCCTGAAAAAAAACTTAGATCATTCCCGATTAATTTCAGAAAAAACAACTTTAGATTATCAAAAAGAATTCCGCAAAATAGGTATGGAACTGGCAAGTGTCCGTACGTATGAAGACTGGATTGAGATTTATAAAAAATTAATTTATTGGGAGATTGAACTGGAAGATATTGATGATCAGGGCATGGTGCACATACTAGAATCTCAAAAAGTCGAAGCCAATTCCCTTTTTGGAAAGTTTATAGAACGAAATTACGAAAGCTGGTTTCAGCCTAATGCCGATAAACCTATACAATCGCATACCCTATTCAGGGAACTTGTTGTACCGGAAATTACTAAAAAAGACAAGCCTGTGCTTTTTATAGTGATTGATAATTTACGCTACGATCAATGGAAGGTTTTTGAAAATGTTGTTAGCAATCATTATAAACTCGAAAAAGAAACCTCTTATTTTGCTATACTTCCTACTGCGACCCAATATGCCAGAAACGCTATTTTTTCAGGGTTGATGCCTATTGATATGGAAAAGCAACATCCCGACTATTGGAAAAATGATGTTGAGGAAGGAGGTAAAAACTTATACGAAGCAGAATTTCTTACCGCACATTTAAAACGCCTTGGGTTAAACATTAAGCAGGATTATTTTAAAATTACCAATCTTGCCGGAGGGAAAAAGCTCGCTGAAAATTTTAGATCCTATAGAAATAACGATCTGGTAACTATAGTGTATAATTTTGTAGATATGCTGTCGCATGCTAAAACAGAAATGGATGTGGTAAAAGAACTGGCATCTGACGATAAAGCGTACCGTTCCTTAACCCTAAGCTGGTTTAAAAATTCCCCTTTGCTGGAAATCATACAGCAGGCACAGAAATTAGGTTTCAAACTGATTATTACGACAGACCACGGCACGATAAACGTAAAACACCCCTCGAAGGTTATAGGTGATAAAAATACCAGCCTGAACCTGAGATATAAAACAGGAAGAAGCCTTACCTATGAAGATAAAGATGTCTATGCTGTAAAAGAACCTAAACGTATTGGTTTACCAACTATAAATATGAGTAGCTCGTATATTTTTGCTAAGAATGATCTATTCCTGGCCTATGTTAATAACTATAACCATTATGTAAGTTACTACAGGAATACCTACCAGCATGGCGGTATTTCTCTTGAAGAAATGATTGTTCCCCTTTTAGTATTTAATCCAAGATAGTTTATTTAACAGGTATAACATGGAAATTATTTTTTCGTTAGATGAAATCGATCAGGTAGCTGACAAAATTGTTACATCTAATCCTCAAAAAGTCATTCTTTTGAACGGAGCAATGGGTGTAGGCAAAACGACACTTATAAAAGCACTGGCCAAACGGCTTGGAGTAGAACAGGTAACGAGCAGCCCTACTTTTTCTCTGGTTAATGAATATGAAGCCGAAAATGGAACCCTTATTTATCATTTTGATGTATACCGATTGAAGAATGTAACGGAAGCTTATGACATTGGTATTGATGAATATCTCTATTCCGGTGAATGGTGTTTCATTGAATGGGCAGAAAAAATTCCGGGCCTCATCCCTCAAGAGCATGCTGAAATTAACATCAAAACACTCGCTAGCGGAAAAAGGCATTTAACATTGCATTAATTTTAAGGATACATAATGCTTGATAAACAATAAGTTTTTTATAATTTAGACTAATATTTATAGTACGTTTCATGTCACTAACACCATTTACCAAACAGCAGTTGCTTCCACAGGAAGAAAAATTAGAAATAGCCCGGCACAAGAGTGAACTTTTTATAGGTATCCCTAAAGAAACCTCTTACCAGGAACGCAGGATTTGCCTTACGCCGGATGCTGTTAATTCCCTTGTATCACATGGGCATCGCGTCATGCTGGAATCAGGGGCAGGTTTAAGTTCCAGTTATCCCGATAAGGAATATAGTGATGCCGGTGCAGAAATAACAAAAGATAGAAAAAAAGTTTTTAGTTGTCCGATGCTGCTAAAAGTAGAACCCCCTACAATTGAAGAAATACAATTAATGCAGCCTCAAACGATTATTATTTCCGCCATCCAGCTTAAAACAAGGAAAAAAGAATATTTTGAAGCATTAAGTAAAAAGAAAATTACTGCCCTGGCCTTCGAATTTATAAAAGATGATGACGGTTCTTATCCTGCAGTAAAATCATTAAGCGAAATCGCAGGAACAGCATCGGTATTGGTTGCAGCTGAATTAATGATCAACAATCACCTGGGCAATGGTTTGCTTTTTGGCAATATAACCGGGGTCCCTCCTACTGATGTGGTTATTCTCGGTGCGGGTACTGTGGGCGAATTTGCCGCAAAAACGGCTATAGGTTTAGGGGCTAGTGTAAAAGTGTTTGATAACTCCATTACTAAATTGCGCCGTCTGCAAAATAATCTGAGCCATCGGATTTTTACCTCGACGATTCAACCTAAATCGTTGTTAAAGGCATTGCGCCGTTGTGATGTAGCTATTGGTGCTATGCGTGGTAAGGAACGATGCCCGGTAGTTGTAACAGAAACAATGGTAGAACACATGAAAAAAGGGGCTGTAATTGTAGATGTCAGTATTGATACCGGAGGATGTTTTGAAACTTCAGAAGTTACCACACATGAAAAACCTACATTTGTAAAAAATAATGTCATTCATTATTGTGTACCGAATATCCCTTCGCGCTATTCTAAGACAGCTTCATTATCCATTAGTAATATAATTACCCCGTATTTATTACAAATTGCAGAAGACGGAGGTATAGAAAGTGCCATCCGGTGCAACAATGGTCTTAAACACGGCGTGTATTTGTATCATGGCATCCTGACCAATAAAGCTATAGGAGAATGGTTTGGAATTTCCAGTAGTGATATCAATTTAATTGTGTTTTAAATTCAGTAACACTACATTTACAAAAATTTACAGAATGAAATTTTATCAGCGTTTAGCCTATTATCTTTTTGGATTTTTAATAGGAATGGTATTTCTTTTTATGATCCTGAACGGAAAAGATACCAGTTGCAGTTATTTTCCTAATGCCAGAGTTTTAAAAAATATTAGAAGCAAACCTTTTTATTATTCTGACATGGCACAACAAAAAATCAATGAAAAATGGGCTGATACATCAGATATCAGAAAGACATTAACGTATGGCGATGTGATTTTCGACCAAAGCAATATTAAAGTAAAAGGCGGTAAGTTATATATTATTGAAGGTAAAACGGCTACTAATCAGAAAATTACTCTTGAGATAGTAAATGCTGAAGATAAAGTAGTGCTGAGGGATATTAAAAAATAATTTTATTATCCTTTTTATTGCAAATACAAATACTAAATGTATATTTGCAATGTAAGGGCGATTAGCTCAGTTGGTTCAGAGCATCTGGTTTACACCCAGAGGGTCGGGGGTTCGAATCCCTCATCGCCCACGAATTACATACAATGTTAAAATTAAAAGAGGCTGCCTTTTTAGACAGCCTCTTTTGTTTTTTTCAATACACTATTTGCAAACTCATCGAACGCTTATAGTTTTTTGAGAGACTTTGATTTGAAAAAGCTCCAAAACAGTTAATTAGTCGCTCCTTAAAAAGACATTTTATAGACTAGTTTATCAAAAAAAACATGGTAAATTACTTTTTGAAAAACCCGCCAAAAAAGGAATGGAATTGTTTTTATCCATGCATTTTCTCAGATTTCATGCCGTTGCAGCTAACAGGGCATTGATTTTAGGTGAGCTTTCCCCACTGTAATAGTTTTGTCCCATTCTAAAGCGTGCTTTGAGGTGACCAATCACCGGTTCGATAGCTGCCCTTCGCGCTATGCGCCCACACTTATCAATAACAGCTTTTGCCAATTTTGAATCAGTAGGGAAAGTGGTGTTGTTTTCCTGAATCGTGGTATCGGAAAGCACCGTTTTGGAGCGTCCTTCTTTGCCATGGATGGCTACCGAATGCCGGAAGGTCGCCTCCACGCCTGATTCACCGATGCCTTACGGAAGTGGATAAAGTCGCTCGGATCACATGTAAAACGATGCTCAAAGTGTGCTGCCCTGCAAAGTATTGCATGTAAGGGTTCATTATCCAGGATTTTGCCAGGGTCTCATCTCCCACGTTATAGAGGTGTTTGAGCATTAAACAACCTGCCATAAAACGAACGGGCATGGCAGGCTTACCTGTAGTAGAGTACAAAAGAGCAAATTCACGCTCCGGCACTTTCCATCTATCTTATTTCCCAACAGGACAAGTTCATGGCTCTGATCGATGAACTCCACAAGCAAGGGAGAAAACAGGTTCTTCTGATTTTTATTACTACTTTTTCCGAGCATATTCTGCAAACTTTTATACTAAAAAAGCATTTCCTTGCAGTTTAAACTTGATTTAAGCATATTTTTTAACATTATTTGTTCGTGAAATTAAAACACAAAATAAATGATTTACTTATAAAATATGCTGCAGCAATAGTAATTAATTGTATCATTTTTTCTGGAAACGTACAGCGGTTTCTTGAAGTCAGACCTTCTTCTTCCCGATTTCAAAGACACGCATTAATTATAATATTTTATTTTAGTTCAGCTATATCTTTAGATACTCTTCTACATAACGGCAAGACCTTAGAAACAGCTTATATTAAATGGTATTTCCTTTGTTTTAATCGCCAATTAAATAAGTAGCATTTACTTTAAATAACTTATAATCTATAATTAAAATTATGATAGTTGTAATTCAGAAGATCATCTATCTTTGAGCAGTAAAAACTGAATTTAAATTATTTAGTTAATTAGTATACAAATTAAGCCACTCCAACTATGAAATTATTTCGTCTTTGCTATAAAGAAAATATAATTTTCCTTTCTATATTCGCTTCTTCCCTTTTACTTGGGTCCTGTGCTACAAAAAGCTCACAGTACGGAAGTAAATTTTCAGCAAAAATTAATGAGGATTTCAATAATCCAAAAAATATTTCACATACTTTTTATCTTATTGGCGATGCGGGAAATTTAGATCGTAATACCGCCAAAAAAAAATTATCTTTTTTTGAAGAACGGTTAAAGAAAGCAGATACCAACAGCACCGCTATTTTTTTAGGAGATAATATTTATCCTAAAGGCATGCCACCAAAATCGGCTCCGGATAGGAAACAGGCTGAAGAAAAGTTAAACAATCAGCTTGCAATCAATAAAAACTTTAAAGGAAGAACGGTTTTTATACCCGGAAACCATGACTGGTATAATGGCCTGGAAGGGCTAAGGGAACAAGAAAAAATAGTCACTGAATACCTAAAGCAGAAAAGAGCGTTCCTGCCCGAAAAATCATGCGGTATAGATCATGTTAACATTAATGAAACTACAGCATTAATTGTGATTAACAGCCAGTGGTATTTTGAGGACTGGGACAAACACGCTACCATAAACGATGATTGTGATATAAAAACACGGCAAGATTTTTTTAAAGCACTGGAAAATAAACTCAATGATTTTCAGAATAAGACTGTTATTATTGCATTGCACCATCCGTTAATGACCAATGGTTCACACGGAGGAAAATTTTCATTAGAGAAGCAATTATTCCCGTTAGAATCAAAAATACCCCTACCGGTTATAGGCAGTTTGATCAACTTAGTGAGAAAAACATCAGGAGTTATTCCTCAGGACATTCAGAATAAAAAATACAATGCTTTTGTAAAACGTGTAAAAACCCTTATTCAGGATAAGAGTAATATTGTTGTTGTTTCGGGACACGACCATAACCTTCAATATATCGACAAAGATAACATCAGGCAAATTATTAGCGGGGCCGGATCTAAGGAAGAAGCGGCAAGAGCCATCAATAAAAATGATTTTTCGTACGGACACAACGGTTATGCGGTTTTGCAGGTATTAAAAAATGGCGCTTCAAAAGTATCTTATTATGGAGTTGATTATAAAGGCAAAGAAGCCCTTTTATTTGAACAAAAACCTACTAATCCTAAACCAAAACCAAATTTAAGAGAATATCCCAATACTTTTTCCAATTATAAGGATACCACAGTTTATACAAAAGAAATGACCCGTAAAAGTGTGGTATATAAATTTTTATGGGGAAATCATTATAGAAAAGTATACAGTACTACTATAAGGGCAAAAACGGTGCGCTTGGATACCTTATATGGAGGTTTGAAACCAACAAAATCAGGGGGTGGGCCTCAGGAAAGGTCATTATATCTCGAGGATAATTCCGGCAGGGAATATGTAATGCGTGCACTACATAAAAGCGCTACACGTTTTTTACAGTCGGTTGCTTTTAAAGACCAGTCCGTAGAAAGGGATTTCCGTAATACCTATGCAGAAAATTTTATACTCGACTTTTATACCACATCACATCCTTACACCCCTTTAGTAGTAGATGACCTGGCAAAAAAACTACAAACTAATCATTCCAATCCTAAATTATTTTTTGTTCCCAAACAAAATGTTTTGGGGCTTTTTAATGAAAATTTTGGTAATGAACTTTATTTAGTAGAAGAAGTACCAATGAATGATTTTAAAAATTTGGCTTCTTTTGATAAACCAAAAAATATAGTAACTACAGAAGAGGTTTTGGCCAATATCCAGAAAGAGGAGAAATATGAAATTGATGAGGCAGCATATATAAAAGCCCGCTTGTTCGACATGCTTATTGGTGACTGGGACAGGGATTCCGATCAATGGCGATGGGGCGAATACAAAGAAAAAAATAAAATAATATACCGGCCCATACCAATGGGACGTGATCAGGCATTTACTAAATACGATGGTAACTTATTAAAAATCCTGGTAAATATGCCGCCACTACGGCACATGAAAACATTTGACGATGATTTAAAAAATGTAAAATGGTTCAACCGGCAAGCGCACGCATTAGATTTAGCACTTATAAAAAGAGCTACTTTAAAAGACTGGCTGGCGCAGGCTAAGTTCATTGAAGACAATTTGTCTAATGCAGAAATTGACAAAGCATTTCAAAATATACCAAAAGAAGTCAATACCGCTACTATCGGCAAAATCAAATCGGACTTAAAAATACGAAAAACACATTTAGAAAAATATGCACTCCAGTATTTTAAAGTCCTGCAAAAAACAACACTGGTAGTAGGGACAGAGAAAAAGGATAAGTTCCTTATCACCAGAAATGGAAATGAAACCAATATTAAAATATACCGGATTAAAGAAGGCGGGGAAGAATTATTTCACGAAAGAACCTACCATTATCCGGAAACAAAAGAATTATGGGTGTACGGCATTGGCGATGATGACATTTTTGAAGTAAACGGCAAAGGCAGGAAAAAAATCAGGCTCCGGCTTATGGGCGGTATAAACAATGATTCATATACTATTAATAGTGGTAAAAAAGTAAGCATTTACGATTTTAAAACGGCAGAAAATACAATTAACAACAATGACAAAGCGCAGGTCAGACTATCTGAAAATTACGATATCAATACCTATAATTATCAAAAACCGAAATATAACTTTTTTTCCGGCCATCCGCTGATAGGTTTTAATCCTGATGATGGTATAAAAATCGGAGGTGTGGCCAAATATACCGTTAATGGATTTAAAGGCTCCCCTTACAGCCAGAAACATATTGGAACGGCCAATTATTATTTTGCAACCGGTGGCTATGAACTTTCATATAAAGGCCTTTTCCCGCACAGTATAGGGAAGTGGAACTTAATTGTAGATGCGCTGTATACCAGCCCTAATTTCAGTATTAACTTCTTTGGCTTTGGTAATGAAACTAAAAATGATAAAGATAAAGACAGAGATTATAACCGTGTAAAAATACGTAATTTTCAAGTCAGCCCTTCCATCCAATGGGTTGGTGAAGAAGGATCTGAGCTTGTACTAAAAGCTTCAGGGCAAAGAATTGAAGTAGATCCAACACCAGATAGGTTTATTACACAGCCAGGCGTAATAAATC
>DASVUQ010000088.1:0-16385 GCA_036386975.1 Flavobacterium sp.
GAGGGGAACCGTTTTAAGGTGGTTACGGCGGCGGGGCTCACCTCTTCCCATCCCGAACAGAGAAGTTAAGCCCGCCTGCGCAGATGGTACTGCAATTTGTGGGAGAGTATGTCGTCGCCTTTCTTTAAGAAAAAGCCTGTCTTATGACAGGCTTTTTGCTTTTTATAGGGTCAGGCGCACTTGGGCAGAAGCCGTTGGTTTGCTCCTTTCTTTATCCGGAAATATTTTTCAGGAGCTTAAAACCCTTCATGGAAACATAAAGAATTTTGTTGTAGTGTATTTGAACTTAGCTTTGGCATTAGATTTTTTTTTTGGATTTTTAAGCTTCAACTATTACAACTAGAGGTTGCTCAGACTTTGACAACTTTTATACCAAAAACAAATTTCGCTTAAAACGCATCTAATGAGGCTATGTTTTAAGAGTTTATAACCTTACCCTTGCTATCTGTCGTTTTCTTTCTCGTAGACAAATTTTTGAACTCTTCCATCATAAGCATTATCTATTAATGCGAATCAAGGATTAAATAGTTAATGTAATATAAGCCGCAGCCATTCTGCCAAATATATGAATGAGTAACCCTTTGCTAGACCTTACTTTACTTGCTCTTTGAATATCTGTTTATTAATCAGCCAATTAAATAGGGACTCAATAGGCTGTCTCATCTTTGATACAGCTGTTGAAAACAAATCATTACTAGCTTTATCTCTGTTTTTAAGTTCCTGGCATTTTGCCTTTATAGCTTTTATTGGTGTCATCATCACAGCATTTTTTTTAAGTTCCAGTTCAGAAAAAAAATTTATGTTATAATAGATTTATCTCCAAAGAAATTTTGGTTGGTTTTCTCTGACCAGGCTTCTTTAAAAACGGTTAAATCATTTACCGATGCAGGTGTTATTTGAATCTCTTCAGGAAAAGGAATTTTATTCAAACGTCTAAAAGCCAAAGCGTGTAATTTTACACCATAATAGTATAAACTTTTAGTTGAGCAATAGCCTTTATCTGTCAATTCATTAGAACTTTACCAAGGCGTTTTCCTGAACAAGTAGTTATTGGCATTGAATCAAGCAAGCTTTGATTGATAAAACAATCAGTAGGACGGAAGTCCTCCAATACTGAAGTTGCTAAAATTCTAAAGGCTTCTGATAATTGATTAAGACGATTAGAAAAGCCAGAATATGAACCAAGTTTAGGGAATCGAGCAAATAATCGCAAGCAAATCTGTGAATCTCTTTGATACTAAATCGCTGTTCTTCTTGAACTAAAAATAGATAGATAGTCATAATCTCCTGGTCTGTTAAATCTTGTTTGGTATTGTTACTGAATCGCTGACAAGAATATTGTAAATCTTTTTTAAATCTATCACAGATTATCAAGTAGATTTTTACTAATTTTAGGGCTTTAGTCTGATTAATCATATGTTTAAAAGTGCGTGAGATACACCTTAAATATACTGATTATCAGACTAATTATCTAATAAATTCAAAGATATTTCTTTATTTTTTTGTGTTTTTTCCAACCCTTGATTCACATTATTAATATTCATTATAGGTATTTATATTCTTCTAAATATAAAAATTAGTTTCTTTAAATTATTATAGAACACGTTGCTTTACGGTAAAAAATAGATTTATTTTGCCGTTCTAAAAGCATATATGAAATCAGATCATGTTTTAATTATTGGATTTGTATGGCCTGAACCTAATTCTTCTGCTGCAGGAAGCAGGATGATGCAGTTGATAGCGTTATTTAAAGAGCAAGACAGGAAAGTTACTTTTGCCTGTGCAGCAGCAAACAGTCCATACATGGCAGATTTTGCAGCAATAGGCGTGGAAACTAAAGTAATTGTTTTGAATAATTCTGGTTTTGATATTTTTATCAAGAGACTTGATCCATTCATTGTTATATTTGACCGTTTCATGGTTGAAGAACAGTTTGGATGGCGTGTAGCGGAACAATGTCCGGACGCGTTACGTATATTGGATACGGAAGATTTACATTGCCTAAGGCACGGACGCTGGTTGGCTTTGAAAGAACAACGGGAGTTTATTAAGCAAGATTTATTTTCAAATATTGCGAAAAGAGAAATAGCAAGTATATTACGTTGTGATATTACTCTGATTATCTCTGAATTTGAAATGCATCTTTTGCAGGAAATTTTTAAAGTAGATGCTGCATTATTGTACTATCTGCCTTTTCTTCTGGAGGCAATTGATAAAAAGTAACTGCTTCCTGGCCTGATTATGATACAAGGAACGGATTTGTTTTTATAGGTAATTTTCTTCATGAGCCTAACTGGGATGGGGTACACTATCTTAAAGAAAGTATTTGGCCGGTAATTAAAAAACAAATGCCTGAAGCGATACTCCGTGTTTATGGTGCTTATCCTTCTCAAAAAGTATTACAACTACACCATCCTGTGACAGGTTTTTACGTTATGGGAAGGGCAGCAGATGCTCACGAGGTAATTTTGCAATCAAAAATCATGTTGGCCCCACTGCGTTTTGGTGCTGGTATCAAAGGAAAGCTAGTGGAAGCCATGTTTTGCGGCACGCCTAGTATAACTTCGGCTATAGGAGCTGAAGCTATGAAAATAGGTACACAGTGGAATGGATCTATTAATGATAATCCTGACACTTTTGCGGCAGCTGCCATACAATTATATAAAAATAAGATATTGTGGCATGAAGCTCAGCAAAAAGGAATTTCTATCTATAATACGCGATATTTAAAATCAGTTTTTGCCATGCCATTTATACATTATATTAAACAGGTTGCCGATAATTTAAAACAACACCGTAGCAACAATTTCACCGGAAGTATGCTAATGCATCATACAATGGCTGCTACTAAATATATGTCACGCTGGATTGAGGAAAAGAACAAATAGCAGTTGTTTAATTGTGATTCGTAAACTAATCGTTCTTATTTTAAAACTCGTGTAGTTATTACTCTTTTGGAAAACAATTCATTTGTTTATTTACAATCGATAGTAGACAAGTTCATGTATAAAAGATCAGGCAGAAGAGTTGATTCTTTTATAGTAATATTTTTTGATAAATTGATACAACTGGTATAAGGCCATAACTAAAAAGAACAATGGTATAATCCCGGACATAAGATAGCGCGATAAGAAATCTGTTTTTGAAGTAATAAGATTAAGAAATAATACTAGACTTAACATTCCTAAAAATGTTCCTATTAAAGTACCCAGAAGATAAAGGAATCTTAATTTTTTTTCTACAGTAATATATTTACCATTGATCAAATAAATATTCCAGCCGGTCCAGAACGGTATTTGAATAAAATTCAGGCAGCTAAAAATAAAGCCGATAATAAATGAAGTATACCCTATGTAACTTGTTAATTGAGTTTTAGAAGTTGCAGTTGCCTGGCCCTGGCTATAAAAAGAATAGGCTAATAATAGCATGAACAGGATAGAAAACACTTCAATTACTTTAATTAGTTTTTTATTATTTACCAGTTGATGGGCAAAAATTAATGTGCAGTAGATAACTACTGCTTCGACGATAATGACACCAAAGAGATAATAAACCAGATCTTCTATTCCTGATTTTGCATAAATTTCATAACCTATAACATTGAGATAACCCAAAGGAATGGACCCTAAAAAGCTTACTAAAAAACCGATTAAAATATTTTTTAGTGCTTTCATTTCTTAAAAATTTTTTATTTTTTTATTCTGTATCCCCTCTAACCGGTATTGTTCCATGCCTTCTTTATGGCTTAAATAAGGAATGCCTTTTTTATGGTTAGCAACACTAATTTCATACATATAAGAAATATGGCGAATTAATTCTTTCCATGCAAAGAGCAAGGAGTGTTTAGGGTCGTAAATATGGGTAGGTTCACTTCCGGCACCATTTACTTCTACAATAGAAAATGATTCGCCACGCTCCAGTTCTTCTATGGTATTGTACATTAAATCAATCCTTCCGAAGTAAAACCCATTAATCTGTAAACAAACTTTATTGATAATTGCATTAAGTTCAGGCGTTGCCCAATGGCTTACATCAATAAATTTTGCCCCGCGTGCATGGTTGCCGTAGGGGACAAGATTAAGTTTTTTACCTGCCGGTGGAATGTCCTGAAGTTTTTTGCCATATTCTTTTTGAAGGGATTTTAGTTGTAACTCATGCCGCGGGTCCTTCTTTAGTAGTTTTTCAATAGTCGATTGGCCGTCTCCGGTAACAATTAAAAATTCTTTTGCAACTATTCCGGTAATTCGCCCCTTTTCTTCATGTGGATAACGAACATAAAAAATACCTATTTCATTCTTGAAAGGGATTAAATCTTGTATGAGATAATCGAAATTCGCTTTTTCAGCATATGCTTTTAAATCTGCCTCTGAATTAACTTTTTTTACAGCACAACCTTTTAAGCCAATATCCGGTTTAGCAATTAAGGGAAATGGAATACCTGCTTTTGCAACAATTGCCAGAACATTATCAAAAGAAGTGCCTTCCCGCACTAATATTGTCTTAGGATAATAGTGCTGCGGTATCAAATCATAAACTTCTTTTTTAGATTCCATGACAAAACCACCATTTTTTATTGTAGGATTGGAAGCATTAAAGAAAAAAATAGTTTTAGCCCTTAAAGCGTAGTACCCCCACAAAAAATAGATGGGAATATAGACGACCAGGTACGGCCAATATTCCCAATGTGTCAGTTTATGAAAAAATAGTTTCAATGAATGTAAATTATACGATTATAAAAGAATTGGCAAATTCATTTTGACTGATCAAATCGTAATGCCCCATTGTTATTTTATTTTTTTCAATTACAGTTTGTGTAATACTCAAAGTCTTCATGAGATCATCGCGGTTAATAATCAATCCGTTTTGTGCATTTTTTTCTTCTGTATACCGATGAAAATGAAATATTTCCATCTCATCAACGGCTGGTTTTGTATCCAAAAAAGTATAGAACCATTCGGAACGTTTTTCTCTTATGTCTTTGGGATATAGCGTAGCCGAAGACCAAACATAATTCTTAGAAATATCAAGTGGCAATGTATCTTTTTGTAGACCGTTCCACCGTAATTGATATAATTTTTTATTCTGGAAGAGGACTAAGGTAAATGGTTCTATATTGTCAAGATCAATAGTAGTCCATGATGCTAAAGGAGAATCGGCACTAATAATATCCAGAACAATTAACCCCCGACTTTTTCTATAAGGCAACCGAACGGCATGTTTTTCATCGGCACCATTTAGTAATACTAAAACATTTGCATTTTCATCAATAGCGTACCATGTGCCTCCTGCTTTAGGATCCTTAGGAAAAACAATTTTTTTATTGTTGATCAGATAGCTTTTAGGTGCTATAGCATTTGGCCTGAATATCTTTTCATCCCTGTTAGAAGTAATGATTATTTTATCATTAGAATGAACAAAACTTACTGTGCACATTGGTTCCTGTATTCAATAGTGGATCGGGCAACACCAAAATCTGCATTTACGGTTACATTCTCACAATATAATATACCTACTTTGATCAGTGCCTGGTGATGGATGCAATGTTCCAGATTATAAAGTAACTCTCTAAAATAATTGCTTTCAATCCTAATTTCTTCTCCGTCAATTATTTGTTGCAGGTAAATTCTTTTATTGTCTTTTTCCAAATTATCCTGAATATTTTTAATGGCTTTTATTGCATACGAAGTATCTGTCTGGATCTGCGTATTGCGTTCTCTTTTATCATAATTTAATAAGCCATTGTCATAATTATTTTCCAGGCACTGAAACATTTCTATAATGTGCCTTGTATGTTCGCCAATTGTAGCATTACTCAATGCGTGGCATTTGTTAGTGTAATCTTCATCAGAAAGCTGGATTAGTAGATCCACCATTTCATTTAAACTGTTATATATAGATGATAGGAGCATATTTATAATTTAAATCTTCATAAATTCGGAACTGTACGTTAGTTGGTATAAATTAAATACCAGACTGCAAATTAACGCTATTACTGGTAAAATAAAAAACGTTAACATCATTTTCACTTTAGTCCTACCATTATGATAATACAAATAATTATGTATAATTCAGATCTATTTCTTCAGATTCCTTTCATATTATCTTATCTTTCAATACCTGATATTAAAGAGTTGCAAAACTTTTTTTTAAAAAAATTCTTCTTTGTTTCCGGATATTATATGGCCAAAGATACTTAGTGGTATTTACAAGGCAAATCTGGCTTAAATTTTTACAATAATTATAAAGGAATTTTTTGCAAATAAAAAACCCTTTTAGCCTAACTAAAAGGGTTTCAGATATAGTACAATTATAATTTTTATACTAAAGTCCTTGAAATGACAATACGCTGAATCTCGGATGTCCCTTCATAAATTTGTGTAATTTTTGCATCACGCATCATACGCTCTACATGATATTCTGCTACGTATCCGTTACCGCCGTGAATTTGTACGGCTTCAATTGTAGTATCCATGGCTACCTGTGAGGAATACAATTTAGCCATAGCACCGGATTGTGAGATGTCCTTACCCTCATCTTTTTCAGAAGCTGCTTTTAAACACAGTAATCTGGCACAAGTAATCTGAGTGGCCATATCTACAAGTTTAAACGCAATAGCCTGGTGTTTAAAAATTTCTTTACCAAAAGCTTTTCGCTCCTGGGCATATTTTAAAGCCAGTTCGTAGGCACCGGTTGCAATTCCTAAAGCTTGTGATGCAATACCGATACGTCCCCCATTCAATACATTCATCGCAAAACTAAAACCAAACCCATCTGCTCCGATACGGTTTTCTTTTGGTACAATAACATCGGTAAACATTAAAGAATGCGTGTCGCTTCCGCGGATTCCCATTTTCTTTTCTTTTGGCCCTATTTCAAAACCTTTCCATCCTTTTTCAACAATAAAAGCATTAATTCCTTTATGCCCTTTTTCTATATCAGTCTGGGCAATGACAATATACGTTGAAGCCGAAGCCCCATTGGTAATCCAGTTTTTAGTACCGTTTAGTACATAATGGTCCCCTTTGTCAATAGCGGTCGTTTTTTGTGAAGTAGCATCGCTTCCTGCTTCCGGTTCAGAAAGGCAGAACGCACCAATTACTTCTCCTTTAGCTAAAGGAACCAGGTATTTTTGCTTTTGCTCTTCATTGCAATATTTTTCTATACCTGCACAAACAAGGGAATTATTTACGGACATAATTACAGCAGCTGAAGCATCAACTTTTGAAATTTCTGTTAAGGCCAACACGTATGAAACGCTGTCTAAACCAGAACCTCCGTATTTAGGATCCACCATCATACCCATAAATCCTAAATCAGCCATCATTTTTACCTGTTCCGTAGGAAACTTAGCGTGTTCATCTCTTTCAATAACGCCCGGTAATAATTCTGCCTGGGCAAAATCACGGGCAGCCTGTTGAATCATTAAATGCTCTTCAGTAAGATTAAAATCCATAAAATGTAAAAGGTTTGTTGATTTTTTTTAAATTAGAACAAAAATAGCGCAATTATATTTAAGTTTCAAACGATTTCGTAATTTTAGCCAATGTTTAAAGATCGCTATACTATAATTGGTGTTATGTCGGGTACTTCGCTTGACGGAATAGATTTGGCACATATTATTTTTTCTTTGAAAGGGGGTATCTGGAATTTCGAAATCTTTGAAAGTGAAACTATTCCCTATACTGATTATTGGTTAAACAAACTTAAAGCGGCAGTAAATTATCCGGATGCTGCACTACAAGCGCTTAATCGGGAATACACGGTATTGTTGGGAAAAACCATCAACCAGTTCATACAACAGAATGATATACAACATATTGATGCTGTTTGTTCACATGGCCACACGATTTTACACCAGCCACAAAACAAGTACACCTTACAAATTGGTAACCTGCCGGAAATTAAACAGATTGTAGCTCAAACTATCGTTTGTGATTTTCGTGTACAGGACGTTCAACTTGGCGGTCAGGGTGCGCCACTCGTGCCTATTGGTGACCGCATTTTATTTTCGGAATTTGATTATTGCCTTAACTTAGGCGGGTTCTCTAATATATCATTTGAATCAGATACCAGACGCATTGCTTTTGATATTTCTCCCGTAAATACGGTGCTTAATTTTTATGCAAATACTTTAAGGCTTGATTATGACGATAAAGGCAATATTTCCAGATCCGGAAAATTAAATGGTACTTTACTGGAAGCACTGAATGCATTGGATTATTATAAAAACCCATATCCTAAATCGCTGGGTTTTGAATTTGTAAAAGAAACGGTTTTACCACTTATAGAAAAATATCCTATTCCGGTTGAAGATAAAATGCATACCTTCACGGAACACGTAGCAATACAAATAAACATGGCTTTAACCAAAAAAGAAACCCAGATGCTAATTACCGGGGGTGGTGCCTATAATGAATTCTTAATAGAACGGATCCGGTTTCATTTGCCAGGCACTACTATTATTATCCCTGATAAGAAAACGATTGAATTTAAAGAAGCATTAATTTTTGGATTATTGGGAGTTCTAAAGTTACGTAATGAAATCAATGTTTTAAGTAGTGTGACGGGAGCAAAATGCGACCATAGCAGCGGAACAGTATATTCGTTATAATATAAAATAATCATCAAAAAATCCTTCTAAATATCAAATTCCCACCATTCAATTTTTATATTTGCGAAACATAAATATAGCTCAACATCAATGAAAGATCTATTACATAAATTTGAAAATAAAGAACCCGAAATAGTTTTTAACTGGAAAGATGCCGAAACGGAAGCCGAAGGGTGGACGGTAATCAATTCCTTAAGAGGCGGTGCAGCAGGCGGAGGGACACGTATGCGAAAAGGCTTAGATATGAATGAAGTATTGTCCCTTGCCAAAACTATGGAAGTTAAATTTTCCGTTTCCGGGCCGGCGATTGGCGGGGCAAAATCCGGAATCAACTTTGATCCGAATGATCCGCGTAAAAAAGGCGTCCTGCAACGCTGGTACAAAGCAGTTTCCCCTTTATTAAAAAGTTATTATGGTACCGGCGGCGATTTAAACGTAGATGAAATCCACGAAGTAATCCCTATGACCGAAGAATGTGGTGTGTGGCATCCGCAGGAAGGTGTTTTTAACGGGCACTTTCGTCCGACAGAAGCAGATAAAATCAACCGGATCGGGCAGTTGCGCCAGGGTGTTGTTAAGGTAATTGAAAACCCTTCTTTCTCTCCCGACGTTTCCAAAAAATATACGGTTGCCGATATGATTACCGGTTATGGGGTAGCACAGGCCGTTCGCCATTTTTATGATATATATGGAGGTGATGTAAAAGGTAAAAGAACTATTGTTCAGGGCTTTGGTAATGTAGGTTCTGCAGCAGCTTTTTATCTGGCTGATATGGGTGCAAAAATAGTAGGCATCATCGACAGGGACGGCGGGCTCATTAAGGAAGAAGGCTTTAGTTTTGAAGAAATTAAAACGTTGTTTTTAAACAAAGACGGCAATAAACTCGTTGCGCCGAATATGCTCCCTTTTGAAGAAATCAATACTAAGATATGGACCATTGGTGCTGAAATTTTTGCACCATGTGCTGCATCCAGGCTGGTAACGCAGGATCAAATCGACAGGCTTATTATTTCAGGCCTGGAAGTGATTTCCTGTGGGGCGAATGTTCCTTTTGCTGATAAAGAAATTTTCTTTGGGCCTACTATGGAAAATACAGACCGTAAAGTAAGCCTGATCCCGGATTTTATTTCTAATTGCGGAATGGCAAGGGTATTTGCTTATTTTATGGAACAAAAAGTACAAATGACAGATGAAGCTATTTTTCTTGATACATCAGAAACAATCAAGAATGCTATCGTAAAAACACATGCTTTAAACAATTCAAAAACCAATATCAGTGCTACCGCTTTTGAGATTGCCTTAAAGCAACTGGTATAATTGTACCGGCATTAATTTATAAAAAATTAACAGGACTGAACTTCATGCCAATTCGTTCCAGCTGCAATTTTTAAGTTATATTAGCGTTACATTTTTAAATCAAAAAAATCAATATGAGTTTATTACTGCAGGCAGACACATTAAGTCAGGCAGCTACAGGATTAGCAGACAATGTTGCGGCAAAAAAGGAAATGACATTAATAGAAATCATCTTTAGTGGTGGCCCGGTTGGAATTGTTATTATGTCAGCCATATTTATAATGTTGTTTTTCGCGATTTATCTGTATTTCGAAAGATTAATGGCTATTAAGGCTGCATCAAAGATCGATCAGTCTTTCATGACCCAAATAAAAATGTACCTGCAGCAGGGAAAACTGGAAAATGCAAAAATGTTATGCGTTGCTACCAGCTCACCCGTAGCCCGATTGATCGAAAAAGGCATTTCACGCATAGGGAAACCACTTGATGATATCAACATTGCGATAGAAAACGCCGGTAAACTGGAAGTGTACAAACTGGAGAAGAATGTCAGCCTTCTGGCCACTATTTCGGGTGCAGGCCCTATGACAGGTTTCCTGGGGACTGTAGTGGGTATGGTGATGGCGTTTCATGAAATGGCAGCCAGCGGAACCAATAAAATTGAAATGAGCGTTTTGGCAGAAGGGATTTATACCGCCATGATGACCACCGTTGTAGGCCTTATTGTAGGGATTATTGCTTATGTAGGCTACAATCACCTCGTTAGTATTACGGATAAAGTCGTAAACATGATGGAAGTTAGTGTAGTAGATTTTCTTGATTTATTAAATGACCCCGCTTAATTATGAACTTACGAGGAAGAAATAAGGTTAATGCCGAATTCAATATGTCGTCCATGACAGATATTGTTTTCTTACTGCTCATTTTCTTTATGATAGCAGTAACGACAATGACCACAACTAATGCGCTTGACCTGGTATTGCCTAATTCTGAAGGTAAAGCCGGTGAAGTAGAAACAGTAGCGGTAAGTATTGATGAAAAATCAGGCTATTATGTAGACAAGCAGCAATATCCGGAAGAAGAACTCGAAAATGCATTAATAAAATTATTGGCCAATCAGAAAGACCCTAATATTGTTTTGAATGTGGCTAAAGGTGTTCCAATTGAAAATGCAGTAAAAGTCATGGACATCGCGTATAGGAACAAATTTAAAATTGTGTTGGCTGTAGCGCCCAAATAGACATGCAATTATTAGAAACAAAATATCAAAAACGTTCGTTCGGAATTACTACAGCTATTTTTGTGCTGTTGTTCCTGTGGTTCTTTTTGTATATTTTAAAAGACGATCCCAATATCCCTGCAACTTTTGAAGGAGGCGAAATCGCCATTAATTTTGGTACATCAGCAACAGGCCAGGGTGAAGTACAGCCAACAGAACCCATAAAAACAGCTCCAAAACCCGAAGCCGCACAGCCGGAAAAAGCAGCAGCACCGAACATTACCACACAGGCTAATGTCAAAGCAACGGTTGTTAACAGTTCACCGGAAAAAAGAACCACTACGAGTACTACTGTTACCCCAAAGCCGGCAGCCAAGCCCCAACCGTCCAAAAGCACCAGTGATGCTTTGGCGAGTTTAATTAACGGGCCAAAGTCAGAAGGCAGTGCGCAGGGTGGGGAAGGCGATGACAACACACCTGGGGATAAAGGCAACCCTAATGGTAGTGTGTATGGAAACACCTATTTTGAAAGTGGAGGAGGTTCAGGAAGAGGAAAAGGGTGGGGCCTTAACGGAAGAAAATTAAGCAACACAGGAAAAGAAGTGCAAAAATGTAACGAGTCCGGAACCGTAGTGGTGCAAATCACAGTAAACAGAAGCGGCAATGTCATAGACGCGCGATATACAAAAGGCACTACCAATACGAACCCTTGCCTCGTGGATCCTGCGATCGCTACGGCCCGAAAATACAAATGGGAACCAGATCCCGATGCCCCGGAAAAACAAGTAGGCTTTATTGTTGTCAATTTTAAGCTTGGGGATTAATCCATATGGCAAAAATGACATATCAGGAAACAGTCAGTTGGATGATCAATCAACTGCCTATGTATCAGAATCAGGGGGCATTAGCCTACAAAAAAGACCTAACCAATAGTTTATTACTGGTAGCTCATCTTAACCATCCTGAAAAACAGTTGCAATGCATCCACGTTGCAGGAACCAACGGTAAGGGCTCTACCTCACACATGCTGGCTTCCATACTGCAAGAGGCAGGTTATAAAGTAGGATTATATACATCACCGCATTTAAAAGACTTTAGGGAAAGGATTAAGATTAATGGACAAGAAATTAAAGAAGATTTTGTTTGTGATTTTGTTGCTAATAACCGATCTTTTTTTGAAGAACATCAGCTAAGTTTTTTTGAAATGACCGTAGGGCTGGCCTTTGAATATTTCAGGACTGAAAATACCGATATCAATATTATTGAAGTGGGCATGGGAGGGAGGTTGGACGCTACCAATATTATCACGCCGCTTGTTTCAGTAATTACAAATATCGGACTCGACCATACGCAATTCCTCGGTACTACTTTAGCCACTATCGCTTTTGAAAAGGCAGGAATTATTAAAACGAAAGTGCCAGTAGTAATTGGTGAATATACCAATGCAACACAAGCTGTTTTTCTGGCTAAAGCCAAAGATACGCAGGCTGCTATTTTCTTTGCACAGGATACCATAAAAGAAACGTATCCTTCAGTGTTATCAGGGGATTATCAAATCCAGAATAAGAAAACCGTACTACAAACCATCCGCGTGCTACAATCGCAAAAACAATTTCATATTACGGAAGAAAACATTAAAAACGGGTTTTGGAACGTTATACAAAATACAGGGTTACAGGGAAGATGGCAACAACTCCGGGAAGCACCAAAAGTAATTTGTGATGTAGCACATAACACCCATGGGTTAACTGTTGTATTAAAGCAGGTGCAAAACGAGACTTTTGACCAGTTGCATTTCGTTTTAGGCGTGGTAAATGATAAAGATTTAGATGCCATTTTACCGCTGTTTCCCAAAAACGCATTGTATTATTTTTCAAGGCCCAATATCCCACGCGGATTAGAGGCTGAGGTATTACAGTCAAAAGCAGCAGGTTTTGGGTTAACGGGAAAAATATACCCTTCTATACCAGAAGCTTATAACGAGGCACTTAAAGCAGCATCGGCTACTGATTTTATTTATATTGGAGGAAGCACTTTTGTTGTTGCAGAAATTTTATAATTTCTTAGCATTTTGTTTGCAAATCAATAAAAGTACCTTATATTTGCACTCGCAAAAGCGTTCATCGCACTCCAATAAATAAAAAGTGAGGTGAAATAATAAGGGCGATTAGCTCAGTTGGTTCAGAGCATCTGGTTTACACCCAGAGGGTCGGGGGTTCGAATCCCTCATCGCCCACCAAGATAAACCCCACAAATTATAAATTTGTGGGGTTTTATGTTTTTTGATACATTCAATTATTATTTGGCCTCAATCTAAGGAGGCCAATGCAATGTCGTCCCCTTTTACGTTCATCATCATCATATACAACACTTTAAAATTAACTTTAAGTGGCTGCGGTTTAATTTTTTTTACGTTAATTTGTTTTAAAATTAAATTTCATGCTTCCCGAGATACAAACCCTGCATAGTGTCTGGTCTTCTAACAGGACCTCTCAAAGCACGCCCTCCAAACAAATATCTTTTGATGACCTGACCAATTCCATCATCAGTACGGGGCCGTTTTCCTATTATATTATAGATTTCTTTGATATGTCCCTTTCACATATCAGCCCTTCGCTTTATGAAATGCACGGCCTTGACCCCGACACGACAACTTTTAATACGATCCTGGATATGATCCATCCTGACGATATCGGGTTTGTGGTAAAAGCAGAAGCGTTCCTGACTAAATTTTTCTATAATACTATTGGGCGTGAAAAATTGCTGACCTATAAAATAAGCTACAGCCACAGGGCAAAGGTAAAAAGCGGGGAATATGTATTGTTCAACCACCAGGCGTTAATGCTGACCATGGATGATAACGGCGGGTATGGCAAGTCGCTCAACATCCATACCCGTATCGACCACCTCAGCAATTCCAGTACCTACAAAATATCGCTTATCGGCCTGAATGGCGAGCCTTCTTTTATGAACCTGAGCCTTGATGATGAGGACCGGCATGCCAAAGAATATTCTAAAAGGGAAATCGACATCATCAGGCTTATGGCCGATGGGCGGAGCAATAACGAAATAGCAGAAAAGCTGTCTATTGCTGTACATACCGTTAAGACACACCGTAAGAATATCTTGGCGAAGTCCGGGTCGAAAAACACGCCCCAGCTCATCAGGGACTGTATCCTGCAGGGAATAATTTAATTTGAAAGCCGGGTTATTTTATTTTAATTGCCTAACAAGTTAAAGCCGATGCTTCCCGAAATACAAACTTTACATACGGTCTGGTCTTCTAACAGGACTTCTAAAAGCACGCCCTCCAAACAAATATCGTTTGACGGCCTGACCAATTCCATTATCAGCACGGGACCGTTTAATTACTACATCATTGATTTTTTTGACATGTCGCTCTCGCACAGCAGCCCTTCGCTTTACGAAATGCACGGCCTTGATCCTGACACGACAACTCTTAACAACATTCTAGGACTGATTCATCCGGACGACATCGGTTTTGTAGTAAAGGCAGAAGCGTTTTTGACCAGGTTCTTTTATGAAAAAATCGGGCGTGAAAAAATGCTGTCCTACAAGATGAGCTATAACTTCAGGTGTAGGGTAAAGAGCGGGGAATATGTATTATTTAACCACCAGGCGCTGATGTTGACCATGGACGACAACGGCGGATATGGCAAGTCGCTGAACATCCATACCCGCATCGACCACCTCGGGAGTTCCTGCAATTATAAAATATCGCTTATCGGCCTGAGCGGCGAGCCGTCGTTCATGAACCTGAGCCTTGATGGTAAAGGCCGGCAGGGCAATGAATTTTCTAAACGGGAAGTGGATATCATTAAACTGATTTCCGAGGGGCTAAACAATAATAAAATAGCAGAAAAGTTATTTTTAAGCGTACTTACCGTTAAGACACACCGCAAAAATATTTTAGCCAAGTCTGGCACTAAAAATACTGCCCAGCTCATAAAGAATTGTATTCTTCAGGGAATAATTTAACAGTCCCATATCAAAAAATACTCTTTTGGGGTATGGTTTATGAAATTGCACCAGCTACATTTGTACGTGTACGTATTTAAATGCAAAAGCACTATATTTAAAAAACTTTCGCTTTACATCGTATCTGCTGGTGGTTGGTCTTAGAGCGTACCCGAAAATTTTTCATGAGTTAAAAACAGCGTTTTAAGCTATGTTATTTTGAAGAATTTAAACCTTAATATAAAAGCAACCTCGCTTAAGAGTGCTAAAATAAGGCTGCTATTTTATGATTTATAAAACTTAAATTTTTAGAGGTTTTACAACAGCTATTGATTTTAAGTGTTCCTGCCATTATTATATTATTTATTCTTACTGAGTAATCAACTCAAACCAACTCACATTCCCATTCTTCTTCACAGCCTCCTTGTCCTCTTCACTCAAGCTCACCAAAAAGCTTTTATATAAAGCCATGTATGAGGTCGCAGACTTGCCCAGACAATAGGAATTGAAAACAGATGTATTGTAAGGTTTGGTCATGGTCGTGAGCGTATTTATACAAGGAAAAACTTGATTCCAGTTTCCCATAACTTTAAACCTTGCTTCATTCCATATTGGACAGCTAACTTTTTGTCCGGCATTTATCATTCTGTTACTTTCTGAAATTACCTCGTCTACATAAAGTTGGTTTTGCTTTTTATAGAAATCAGCCTTCTCAGCATATAACTTTCTTGCATTAAAGAGTTCTGCTGTGGAGGTAGTTACTGACTGGCTAGCTACCACTTTCTTTTTATCGTAAATAGGTTTAATTTTTGCAATCTCTTGTGCCTGCTGTTTGGAAAGGTTTATACTTAATTGATAAACTTCGTCCTTTAACTTGTTATTCTCATTTTCTAATGATGTAATTCTGTTCTTTGCGTTCGTGCTATGATCAAGTATATTCTTTCCAAGTGAAGTGATTTGTGCAATCAATTGATTTAAACTAGCGGTAAGTGTAACTTTTGTGCTGTCAGCGATTGCCAAACTCAATAACTCTTTTTCAATATTATCCTTTTGTTCTTTTAACGTATTGAGTTTAATTTCTAAAGGAGCTATATAATTAGCTTGTTTAATTTGGATTTCTTTAATTTTTTGCTGATTATCAGTTATTTGAACGTTTTTTTGATTTTGTGCTTCAAGATTCTCCTTTTTAACTTTTTCTTTAATTAACTCACTTTCTTTTTGGAAATCCTGTTCGTATTGTATTATTCTCGCTTTGTAAATTGTTATTTTATCATCTGCAAT
>DASVUQ010000089.1:0-1500 GCA_036386975.1 Flavobacterium sp.
TTTTCTCATGGTATCTATAATATTAAATAATTATGCTCTTCGGAGGGTTTTGATAGACGTGACCCATTCGTTTCTTTTACATTCTTTACAGACATTGCTTCCGGGATTAAGTTCTTCGGTGTTGCCACAAAATATACAGGAATACATGCCTTTTTGCAGGATAATTTTACTGTTGGCATTAAACAAAGCGGGAAGTATAGGTAGCCCATACTTTACTTCATGGTCTGCATAATAAAAAGCGCTTATCTGCCCTGAGGTTTCTATAAATGCATTTTTGACCTGTCCTAAATGTTCTACTGATCGTAATCGCAGCTCTGCAAAAAATTCATCGAGAGCCAGTGATTCTTTTTTGAAAGTAGGTAAAGAAAATTTTCCCTCATCGATAATACATTCCGTTTTTCCCTCTATAAAAGATTCAAAGCGCTTACTTTTTCCGGTAAGCCAGGTTACCAAACGGTATAGGGATATAATAACCATAAAGACAACCAATGCGGGAATAATACCTACATCCTCATAAAACATGGGGTCACCGGCTGCTGAGCCTAATGCAATGATAATTACGGTTTCAAAAATTGACAATTGTCTTACGCCGCGTTTGCCTGCTATTTTTAAAGTGATAAGCAAAATAATAAACATAACAGCCGCCCGAAAGATGACTTCGAACAGAAAGGATGCCGGAAGGTCATTAAATAAAACCCGTTTCCATTCAAAAATTTCTTTCATGATTATTTTTTAGTGCCAGTTCAATAGCGTTGGTAAACAAATCTTCCAGTGAAATACCGGCGGCTTTTGCTTGTTGAGGAATAAGGCTTTCTGTGGTTAATCCCGGAATGGTGTTCATTTCAAGCATGTGTGGTTCTTCATCGACAATAATAAATTCGCTTCGGGAAAACCCTTTTATCTGGAGTACTTCATAGGCACGTTTGGCAATGCTACCTACTTTTTCTGTTAGCTCGTCTGAAATCCTTGCAGGCGTAATTTCCTGAGACTTGCCCAGATATTTAGCTTCATAATCGAAAAAGTCATTTTCGGAAACAATTTCGGTCATCGGCAATACCGTAATTTGTCCTTTGTAATTGATGACACCTACAGAAACTTCGGTACCATCGAGAAAACTTTCGATGATGATTTCGGTATCTTCCTTGTAAGCATTTTCAATGGCAGCAGGCAATTCGGCTGCTGTTTTTACTTTTGAAATCCCAAAGCTGGAGCCCGACTTATTGGGTTTTACAAAACAAGGTAAGCCTACTTTTGCAACAATAGCATCGGTATTGATAGCTTCACCTTTGTTAAGATAATAAGAAGTAGCCGTTTTAATGCCGTAGGGTTTTAGAACGGACAATAGATCCCGTTTGTTGAATGTGAGTGCGGCCTGATAATAATCGCACGATGACTGTGGTATTTGCAGTAATTCAAAATAGGCTTGCATTAACCCATCTTCACCGGGAGTGCCGTGGATAGCATTAAAAACACAATCGAAAGTGATCTTACTACCGTTGG
>DASVUQ010000090.1:0-1695 GCA_036386975.1 Flavobacterium sp.
ACAATGGTGTTAATTTAGTTGAAGAATTCCAATCTATACGTAATCATTTTCCTTGTTTTGTTTTAACTGCACTTGATGATGAAGCAGTTAATAATAGTAATGATGTAAATATAGTTTATGTCAAAAACATACTTTACAATAAGGAAGAGGGTAATGCAAAAGCAAAATTTTTAGACAGGGTAATAAGTCAAATAGAACATTATAAAAATAGAATTGAAAGTTATAAACAAGAGTTAGCCGATTTAATTGAGATTAGAAAAAAAGGAGATGCTGACATTGCAGTTGAAAGCAGAATCATTGAACTTGATGATTTTTTAGAAAAATCAATAGATGGGAAAAGTGTAATTCCTTCAGAATTCAAAACTCTTACGAATTCTAATAGACTTGATAATATTCTGAATAAAGTTGACAAGTTATTAAAAAAGTTAGATGAAGATGGCAAGTAATTTTAGACAGATTAGCCCTAAAAGGACTTGCACAAAAACTTATGCAAGTTATAGAAATTTTAAATCTTATTTAGCTACAGATTTCAATTCCAGATGTGGATATACTGATTGTCCAGATTTTTGGTTTGGCGGGAAAAACACGTTTCATATAGACCACTTTAAACCATTTTCCAAAAATCCCGCTCTGGCTACGGATTATAAAAATTTGGTTTATTGCTGTTCCTATGTGAATATATTAAAATCAGATGATGAAGGGGATTATTTAGACCCTTGTGATATTGATTTTAACGAGCACTTTGAGCGAGATACTGATGGTTCAATTATACCAAAAGATAATTCTAAAGAAGCAAAATATATGTTTTCGAAATTACAGTTGAATTTATCAAGGTATAAATTCATTTGGAAATTAGATGAAATTTGGGCAAGACTATTAAAACTTCAAGACCAAATTAATGACCCTAAAAATTTAAAAATAAAGAATGACTTAAGAATAATTCATAGCGAATTAGCTGAGGAATTTACAGTCTATCTAAACTATTTAAAATCTTCTCAATAAATTGAAAACACAAATATTCAAATATCTTAAATCATATTCCACTCTACCCATTGAGGTGGACAGGCTTATCATTTCGGCATATTTGGTAATTAATAAAATTTACGTTCAAAATAATATATTTATCAAGTCGTATATTATTAAAAAAGAAAATGAAATTGACTATCAGTGTTTAAATGAATTCATACTTATTCTAAAAAAAGAAACTCAGACATTTGACATAGAAGCTTTAATTGAACTATTTGAGTTCGTTATTTCCCCTTCAGATAGAATTATTAACGGGGCAATTTACACACCCAATTACATTCGCAAATATATTACAGACAAAGCTTTTGCTTCTAAAAAAAAGGAGTTAGAAAATTTAAAAATTTCAGATATCAGTTGTGGTTGTGGTGGTTTCCTCTTAACAGCTTCAAAAAAACTAAAAACAACAACAAAGTTATCTTATACAGAAATTTTCAAAAACAACATTTATGGTTTAGATATTCAAGAATATTCTATCAATAGAACAAAAATATTGTTATCTCTTTTAGCTTTAAGTGACGGAGAAGATGAAAAAGTATTTAAATTCAACTTATTTACAGATGATGCTTTGGTGTTTAATTGGAGCAGTAAGATTAAAAATTTTATCGGCTTTGATATAATCCTTGGAAATCCTCCATATGTATGTGCTAGGAATTTACCTGACGAAACACT
>DASVUQ010000091.1:0-2654 GCA_036386975.1 Flavobacterium sp.
GTTTTAGGCCCGCAGACTTTAACTTCCGCACCCTGCATCTGAAGCGCATAAATATTGGACAAAGCCACCCTGGAATGCAGAATATCGCCTACAATAACCACTTTTTTACCCCTTACTTCACCCAATTTTTCGCGTATGGAATAACTGTCCAGTAACCCCTGGGTAGGATGTTCGTGTGCCCCATCGCCTGCGTTGATAATACAGGCATTTACATTTTGAGATAAAAAATAGGCAGCTCCCGGGTGCGCATGGCGTAGGACTACCATATCTACTTTCATAGCAAGGATATTATTGACGGTATCTATTAAGGTTTCGCCCTTTTTTACAGAAGACTGGGCTGTCGAAAAACCAATCACATCGGCAGATAAACGCTTTTGTGCGAGTTCGAATGACAGTTTGGTACGGGTGCTGTTTTCAAAAAATATATTGGAAATGGTAATATCACGTAAAGAAGGGACTTTTTTTATAGGCCGGTTAATAACTTCTTTGAATTGGTCAGCGGTTTCAAAAATAAGGTCGATATCATTTTTATTGATGTATTTTATACCTAATAAGTGATGTACGCTTAGTTCTTTCATTTTTTCTAATTTGTTATTAAATAAACCCCATCTTCTCCTTCATTTTCAGCCCACGCTACTTTTACTTTTTCATTATTAATGGCGTCAACCTGCCGGCCACGATAATCCGGCTGAATTGGCAAATGGCGGCTAAAGCGACGGTCTATTAAAACCAATAGTTCAATTGCCGATGGCCTTCCGAAAGACTGGATAGCCGTTAATGCCGAGCGTATGCTCCTGCCGGTATACAATACATCATCTATAAAAATGACTTTTTTACCGTCTACAAAAAAATCTATTTTGGTGGTATTGGCTTCCAGGGGCTTTTGTGTCCTTCTGAAATCATCCCTAAAAAAGGTGATGTCCAGGTAGCCTAAGGCAATATTGTTTATCTTATATTCATTCTCCAGCAGTTGTTTGAGCCTTTCCGATAAAAAAGTACCCCGGGGCTGGATACCTATTAATAAGGTATTGGAAAAATCGAGGTGTTTCTCGATCAACTGACAAGCCAAACGATGCAGGATAATATGGACTTCTTTTGAAGTGAGCAAAACTCTTTGATTCATAATGAAGCGTGGTTTGGAGTACAAATATAGTAATTCATGTAAAATACAGCATCTAAATATTCCGACTAAATTTATAGCGCTTACTGCATGACAAAGCGCAAGATAATGCTGTAACATATTTTTAAAATCACATAAACCAATTTTTAACTAGGTTTCAGATATTTGAAAGAACAAAAAACTTAAAATCATGAAAAATAAACTTACGAGAATAATAATGCTGTTGCTGGTATTGGTATCATTTACAAGTTGTGAAGCTATAGGCAGTATTTTCAAGGCAGGGATAGGTGTTGGTGTCTTCTTAGTTATTGCAGTTGTAGCGATAATTATTTACATTATCAGCCGTTTCTCCAGAAGAAGATAAAAATTTCCAGGTAAAAAGTAAGACGCCCCTCCATAACTAAAACAAGTTCCTGAAAAGCTTGTGTGAGGGATTGCAGTGAAAATTCTTTTTGTGAAGAACGAACAAAAAGATTACTTCACTACATTTTATTTTAATGGAGTTCAGTGAACTTCGTTTGTAACGGAAAGCCCGGCCCGAAAGGGACACACCCATAAAACAAAATAAAAAAGGCTATCTCACATATTGTGAAATAGCCCCTTTTATTTTTAGATTTAAATACTTCGATTTAAATTATTTTACTTCTTCGTAATCTACATCCTGAACATTGTCGCCCTGGGCTTCTGCTTGTGGCTGCGCCTCTTGTTGTTGTTGCGCCTGACCTTGTTCTCCCTGAGCATACATGGCTTCGGTAGCTGTTTTCCATGCGGCATTTACATTATCAAGACCTTTTTGAATAGCTTCTAAATCCTGGGATTGGTGTGCCATTCTTAACTCAGTCAATGCATATTCGATAGCTGTTTTATGATCGGCAGATAGTTTGTCCCCTAATTCTTTTAACTGGTTTTCAGTCTGGAAGATAAGGCTGTCTGCTTCGTTTAGTTTTTCTGCCCTTTCTCTTGCAATCCTGTCAGCATCAGCATTAGCTTCAGCATCTTTTTTCATTCTTTCGATTTCTTCAGTGGTTAATCCCGAAGAAGCTTCGATACGGATATCATGTGATTTTCCTGTTCCTTTGTCTGTTGCAGAAACTTTAATGATCCCATTGGCATCAATATCAAAAGTTACTTCAATTTGTGGAACCCCTCTTGGTGCTGGCGGAATACCATCTAAGTGGAAACGGCCAATGGTTTTATTATCTGCGGCCATAGCTCTTTCTCCTTGTAAAACATGAATCTCCACCGATGGCTGAGAATCGGCAGCTGTAGAGAACACCTGAGATTTTTTGGTTGGGATTGTGGTATTAGACTCAATTAATTTTGTCAATACACCACCCATAGTTTCAATACCTAAAGATAATGGTGTCACGTCAAGTAACAATACATCTTTTACATCTCCGGACAATACACCACCCTGGATCGCTGCCCCAATAGCTACCACTTCATCAGGATTTACTCCTTTTGATGCTTTTTTACCAAAGAATTTTTCTACCTCATCGGCAATTCTCGGCATACGTGTAGAACCACCTACAAG
>DASVUQ010000092.1:0-5769 GCA_036386975.1 Flavobacterium sp.
TTCAGTAATTTTAGCTTCAGATAACATAAAGATAGATTTTATATATACATTTGGTTTTCAGACACTTAAATGTATTAAATCTATCTCTTTTTTCAAAGGAAATACCTCGATTTTTTCAGTTCTTATATCGAACTCACGTTATTTAAGGACAGACAAAGTGACCTTGACTATATCATCAAATACTTTCTTATCTGCACCTGACTTTGACGCAACACGAAGACCAGAAATGGCATTGAAAATAAATCTTGCCAATGATCGTGGAGAATGGTTATTCGAAAATTGTCCCGCTTCCTGACCTTTTTTTATCAGGCGAAACAATGCGTCCTCAATATCTTGCATATTGGCATTGACAATTTCAGCAATCTCTAAATTATGCGGTGCTAATTCAACAGATGAATTGACCATAAAACAACCTTTCGAAAACTTCTGTTGAAGAGATTCTGTTACTACATATTGAAAAATATCTTTTAAAGTTTTTTCAAAATCATCCGATGTATCAATCATTTCTATCATTGCGCCAGCAAATTGTTTGCGGTATTGCAATAAAGAGTTTTTAAAAAGTTGATACTTATCTCCATAGGTATCATAAAGACTTGAACGACTTATTCCAAGCCCATTAACTAAGTCCTGAGCGGAAGTGCCGTTATAACCTTTTTCCCAAAACAGATTTACTGCTTTGTTTAATACAGTTTCTTCGTCAAATACTTTTGTTCTAGCCATATAAAAAACCTTTGTAGAGAAATTAACTCTCTACAAAGGTAATAATAACGGAATGAATATTCCAATAAAATGCAAAAAAATTAACCAACTACTGTATTTACAAGGATTCCACCATCTACATTTAGTTCTGTCCCAGTAATGTATGAGGCCTCATCGCTTGCTAAAAACGCAACTGCTTTTGCAATTTCTTCTGGTTGTCCAAAACGGTTCAATAATATTTTCTTGCTCAATGCTTCACTAAATCCGTCTAATTGCTCCTTACTTAATCCCAGTTTCTCATAAACCGGCGTAACAATTGGCCCAGGTGAGACTGCATTTACCCTAATTTTACGTGGTGCAAGTTCAGCGGCAAGTACCTTATTAATTGACAATAACGAAGCCTTTGTAGATGCATAAACACTGGTGTTTGGCATTCCTACACTGGCATTTGCAGAGGTGTTAAAAATAATAGAACCACCATCGTTTAAAATAGGCAGAAATTTTTGAACGGTAAAAAAAACACCTTTTACATTGATGTTGTACATGTTATCAAAATGCGCTTCATCTGCAAACTCCAAAGGCATAAATGCTGCTACACCTGCATTTAAAAATAGTACATCAATTTTACCATACTTAGTTGTTACATCCTCAACCAATTTGTCAATCCCACCCAGATTACTTTGGTCAGATACAAACCCCGTTACACCCAGTTCTGTAGATACATTTGATAATAATGCTTCATCTCTACCAGTTATTACCACTGTAGCACCTTGTGCAACAAATTCTTTAGCTGTTGCATACCCAATACCGCTATTACCTCCCGTAATTACGGCTACTTTGTTTTTTAATTTACTCATTTTGTTTTTTTAATTATTAATATTGGAACAAATGTTCCGCAAAGATAAATATATCGGAACGAATATTCCAAATAAAAAGAAAAATATTTTTTCCTACATTTGTTAAGACGTAT
The DNA here is from genome assembly GCA_036386975.1 of Flavobacterium sp. Lineage (GTDB taxonomy): Bacteria > Bacteroidota > Bacteroidia > Flavobacteriales > Flavobacteriaceae > Flavobacterium. Next base: position 1,670 of record DASVUQ010000092.1, read on the forward strand.
GAAAGCATTACTGGTGGGTTATTTAAAAGGTTGGTTGACAAAGAACCACTACCGCTAACACGGGTTTGGCAAAAGTGGCGGTTCAGTGCTCCGCAGACACATTTGTGGATATTCAAAAATTGGTTCTCGCATCGACATTTGTGGTAAAAATCGCCACCTTCGGCAATACCCCAAATATTAACAAAAAATTGCTATTCCTAAGAATAGTTTGCTGTTTTACGAAAACCGTAAGATAATCCGCTGGCAATTTCTGATATATTTGAATTGAAATAAAACGGCTATACCAATTCAAAGCGAACTGAAAAAACCTGATGATGATTTCTAAGAAAGAAATAGTACATTTGGTTTAAATTAAGCAAAATAATCTTTGTCAATTTCTGAGATTAGGGATGTATATACGAAAGTTTATTTCGCTTGTAGGCAAGTTGTAGGCAATTTAACCAAAAAAATACCTGAAAATTGAAAATTGAAAAAATTACTATTGAGAATATAAAAGGTATTGACAAACATGAATATGAATTTTTGTTAGAACCAAACAAACCCATTTTCTTTGTTGCACCAAATGGTTTTGGAAAGTCATCATTTGGAATCGCTTTCGATTCAATTATTGCTTCAAAAATTGAACTACATAAAAATCATTTGCATAATAACAGAGATTCTAACTTACCAAAAATTCAAATCAATTGTATTGATAAGGGTATTAAGTCGGCCTTAACAGCTGACTCGACTAAAAATGAAATCAATAACCAATTTGATATTTTTGTTATCAATAGTAAATTAGTTGCTAAAGCAAAAATTGCAGATGTAAATGGTAAAAAAATAGCAAAACCTTCACTTGAAATAAGTAAACTCTTTTAATCAATACAATTCCTCAAGAATTTCACTTTGACTATAATCCAAAAGAAGAAAAAGAAAAGTTTGCACCAATTCAAAAGCTGCCTAACAATATTACTGAACTTTTTTCAAACTTTTCTGTTCTGAATGAAATTGTCGAAAAAGTTGATTTTTCTAAATTACGCCAAATTAAAAAAGCACCATTATTAAAATCCCTAACGGAAGAAATACTTTCTTTGAATGGTACTACAACTGATATTAAAAACTATATTTCCAAAAATATTTTGGACAATATACAAATAGCAGAAATAAATGAAATTTGCAAAATATTAGAAACCTATGATTTTCAATTTATTAAAGATAAAGTTGACCTTTTAACCACGGCTCTACAAATAATAAGTGTTGAAAACAGATTAGAAGCAAACTTTAAAAAATCTGTTAAGTATCTTGAATACCTCACAGATAAAGCTGAATATGAAGAAATAATAAAATCAATAAATTCAACCCGTTATAAAATAAAGCCTATAATTGAAAACAGAAAAATGTTCATTGAATGGCCCAAGGCACACAATATATCAAATGGACAAAGAGATATATTAACCTTCATAACACTTTTGGTAAAAGCTCGAAAAACTTTTACTAAAAATAATTGCATTTTAATTATAGATGAAGTTTTCGATTATCTTGATGATGGAAATTTGATTTCTTTTCAATATTATATTTCTGAATTCATTGAAAAAATGTCAACTAGCACAAACTTGTTTCCTATAATAATGACACATCTTGATCCAAAGTTTTTTAATCATTTTTGTTTTAATGATAGAAAAATGCAAGTGTGTTATTTACAAAAGGTAAATACCAAGACTAGCAAAGAAATTTTAAAAATAGTTTATAGTAGAGAAGAACCAAATCTTAAAGATGAGTTAGACAAACATTATTTCCATTATCACGTTGATAAATCATCTGATTTAAGTACAGAATTTCAAAAACAAGGTTTAAATAAAGATTGGGGAAATTGTACAGCTTTTCACTCCAAAATTTCAAGAGAATTGAGAAGGTATTTATTTGAAAACACACCTTATGACCCAATTGCAGTCTGTATTGCTTTAAGAGTTCAAATAGAAAAATTAGCATATGAAAAGTTGAAAAATCAGGTATATCAAGACGAATTTATTAATTCTATTCACGGAACAAAAAATAAATTAAACTTTTGTGTTGAAAAAGGACGTAAAATTCCCGAAGTATATTATTTGTTAGGAATAATATATAATACCTCTTTACATTTAAAACAAGGTCAAGATATACGAGTTCCACTTTCAATAAAACTAGATAATATTAATATTAAACATATGATAGAAAGTGTATTTATAACCAAATAAACTGCGTACAACAGCGGTTTTAAGAAATTGGGGTTTTGGGCTTAGTATAAAGTTGGTTTTGTACTTGCAAAGTCAGTGTTAAACCGAAAGTTTTGGCTTCCTTAATCCGCCACTTCTGCAAGCTGCAAAACGTTGGGCAATATTATATTATGACGTGCTAAAAAATAAAATTAAAATAAAAATCCGACATAACTTTAAAAGCAAAACTATGAAACATTTATTATTAGGTATCGTATTATTTTCTGTAGCTATTTTATTTTCTTGCAGTAATAACAATGATGACACTCAAACTGCAAGTCAAAATTCAACTTCATTAGAAGGAGTTTGGAAATTACAGAACATATCAACAGGAGCTAAACTTACATTTCAGGGACAGAATTGGAAACTAAATTCAGGAACAGTTGAAATGTCAGGCACGTTTACACTTGTGGGTAGTTTAATGAGTGGTCAAGTATTAAATAGAAGTGGTCAAGGTAGTAATTTAATTCAACCCGATTCTTTTACAGGTAATTTTGAAATTGAAAATAATAAAGTAACCTTTACAAATTTTAATGGAAATTGGTTTGCACCTTTCTCAAGTTGGTATCAAAAACAATAAATCTTAATTAAGTCTTTAAAATATGAAAAAAACCTTTTTATTAGCTTAATCTTTTGTTTATATCTTGTTCATCAAATTCAGATGACAGCTAAAGTAATAAAACCAACCAAATAACCCCCGCTACCGCACAAATTATTTCATGTGGTATGTTTTATTTAAACATCCAAACAACAACTATAAAAGAACATTATCAATGAGTAAAACCTATAAAATACTGGGTCATCAGAAAAGGATTCGTGCGATAGCTGAGGATATTTTGGAGAAATCATAAAGAAAATTAAACAATGAAAAAGATATTATTAATATTACTAGCTTCTTTGTCATTTACCAATTGTAAAAATAGTAAGAATGAAACTGAATTTGATTCCCATAAAATTAAAAACATTAATGAAATTGTTAAAACTGTAATTTTAGAAGATAGTCTGAATGTTTTAATAAATGGAATAGGATCGGGAATGTTTTGCGAGGAACTAATCAAACTTGATATTCATATCCCTGAAAAAAGAAAAGACAACGAACCAATTCCTCCTCCACCTCTACCATCTTTTAATGACATTTCAATTGAAAATTTATTGTTTTTTAAAATAGAAAATGAAATGTTTTTTACTTCTAAAGATTCATTGAATTTACTTCAACAAAATTTGAATCCAAAAAAATTGAAAATTGAAAGAAACGTTGTTCCAAAAATTAACCTAACAACAAAAGAAAAAGAAAAAAATAAACAAAAAAAAGGGAAATCGTATAATTTCTATGAAATGACAATCCCAATTTTTTCATATGACAACCAGAAAGCATATTTAGTAATTAATCATTACTGTAGTGGATTATGCGGAAGTGGACAATCTATATATTTAAAAAAAATTAACGGAAAGTGGAAAATAATAGACAAATGGTTAACGTGGATAAGTTAAAAAACATGCACTACAGCCAGTAAGCGAAATTGCTAATTTTTTGGTAATTTGACGTTTAGTTTTCACAAAGAAAGTTTTATCTTAGCATAGAAAACTTCGTTTGCTTTGATCCGCGACTACAGTTACAGGCAAAAAGTTAGCAAACATTTAAAACCAACATTATGGCAAATATTGTATTTGGAGATTATAAACCAACTGAAATGGAAGAATTAGATTTTTCTGACCCAAACATTATAGATGTTGAATGGTTGGACGAAAACAAAAATCCTATTGGAACTAAAAAGATCAACGGAACTGATTTTAGCGATGTTGTGTATGGCCAAAAAGTAAGGGTAAAAGTTAAGTTCACAAACTATGACAACAGAGGTGTCTTCATCT
>DASVUQ010000093.1:0-4108 GCA_036386975.1 Flavobacterium sp.
ATGTTAGGGTCTTTTCAGTACTTTTTTTATGATAATGGTGTTTTATGGGAGAGTGTACAAGGGATCTGGATTCATGGTTCTATGGAAATCTTTGCTATTGTTATTGAATCAGCTGCTGGTTTTATACTCGGTGCTTCTATATTATTCCCGAAAACGTATTCTAGAATAAATTCATTAAAAATCGGTTTTAAGAACAGCCTTAAAATATTTTTAAGTACAACCCCCTTTACCATTGCGGCCGGGTTCTTAGAAGGATTTATTACCCGTTATTCTATCGATATGCCCAATTGGTTAAATGTTTTAATCATTTTGTCCACATTATCATTAATTTCTTTTTATTATCTGATCTTTCCCCGCTTTGTTTCTAAAAAACTAAAAACCAGTTATGTTCCAACTTTATAAAAAAAGAGACTTTAGCACTTATATTAATGACTCATTTGGGTTTTTTAAGCAATTAGGCAAAAACTATTTTACTAATTATTTTAAAATTACCGGAGGGTTTATGGTAGTTTTAGTAGCCTTAATATATATTGTTTTTAAATTGTATTTCGAGTTCGTATTTGCTGCAGTAAATAATGCTCAAAACTCATCTTCAGATTTTAATGCCGTTTTTAATAACAATATTATTTTATTTTTAGGTTTGGGCGTGTTTTTTATGTTTCTTATTTTTCTTGCTACCCTTATACAATTTTCTTTTCCGGTAGCGTATATGAATCTATATGAGAAAAATGCTGAAAAGCCGACAGCTACAGCAATTGTAAAGGAGTTAAAAGCAAAATCAGGCAAAATTTTTAAATTTTTTATAGGGTTTGTCTTTATAGTGTTCCCACTTATCTTAATTTCATTTTTTATAATGATCTTGTTGTGTTTCATTATTATCGGATTTCCTTTATTATTGATTGCGTTTCCGCTTTTAACCTCTTGGATTAATATTAGCTTATACAATTATCTCCATTCTGATGACCGCTATTTTGCCTCTTTATCAAAAAGTTTCAGTTATATTAAATCCTCTTTCTGGCCTATTATTGGTTCAACATTGATTGTTTATTTTATCATCCAAACGATTACTACTATTTTAACTTTGATACCTTATTTTATAGGGATAATTTATTTTTTTACATCTGTTGTATCTGATGATAGTACAGCAACTCCGGAATTAGGCTTCATGACTATTTTATTACCGGTTATCTTTGCTTTTTCTGTTGTTTTAAATTATATCCTTAACAATTTGTCCCTTGTAAATCATGGTCTAATTTACTTCAGTTGCAGGGAGCAAAGAGAAAACAAAAGCCTACAAAGTGAAATAGAAACTATAGGGACACATTTTGAATAAAATACTATATACACTACTCTTGTTATTTTATGTATCCGTTGGTGCACAGGATACAAGTGCTGTTACTTTAAAAGAAAAACAAGAGAAAATTCTTTTTACTCAAAAAAATATTAAGGTTGATAATGATACCATAGAAGAACGTCATTTTGAGAGCAATTTTAAAACAAAATACCAGTCAGATGATTTTGTCTATGAAATAAAATTAAAAGAAAAAAATGCATGGGACCGTTTTAAAGAATGGTTGTCAGAAACTTTATCCCGGTTTTTCAGTTTCAGTAATAAGGAAAGTTCCATGCAATTTGTTGAATTACTTTTTAAAATAATTGCAGCTTTAATCATCCTCATTGTTATTTACCTTATTGTAAAATCAATAATGAACAAAGAAGGCCAGTGGATTTTCGGAAAAAACTCAGATAAGAAGATCATTCGTTATGACGAAATTGAAAAAAACCTTCATCTGGTAGATTTTGAAAAACTGATCAAACAATCCATACAATCCGGAGAAAGGCGATTAAGTATACGCTACTATTATTTATGGTTGCTCAAAAAAATGTCCGAAAAGCAAATTATAGAGTGGGATGTGGAGAAAACCAACTCTGATTATGTATACGAAATAAAAAATGAACAACTTAAAAATAATTTTAATTACCTCTCTTATTTGTACAATTATATCTGGTACGGAGAGTTCGATATCGATGACGTAACATTTGAAAAGGCAAAAGCCTCTTTCGAAAAAACAATTCAATCAATTTAATAATGGACAGGTCAATCAAAATATATATTGGGCTTTTACTACTCCTTATAGTAGGCATCGTTATTATTGATATCAATAAACCAAAACCTATTGACTGGACACCCACTTATGATACAAAAGATAAAATCCCTTTGGGGTTATATGTGCTGGACCAGGAATTACCGGCATTATTAAAAGGTCAAAAGATCAATAAAATTGATGTTACGCCTTACGAATATTTTGAGCCGTTATACGATTACGATACATTAGTCAAAAATTACAAAGCAAAAGGCACTTTCTTTACCATTAATGAAACACAAAACCTGGATCAGGAATCAGTATCAGAACTTTTTTATCTTGCAGATCATGGCAACAGTATTTTTTTAAGTATGAAAACATTCCCTGAAGCATTATTAGACAGCCTGAAAGTAAATTTCAGGTCTGATTATCAATTTCAGGACACTATTTTTAACTGGATGGCAAACCCTAGGTTAGGTAATAAGAAATACAATATTGTTGAAGGAGTTGGCAATAATTATTTTTCTAAAATTGATACGGTAAATACAACAGTACTTGGTTATCAATCCGGCGATTCTGCCAGGGTTAATTTTATAAAAGTACCTTATAAATCAGGCTATTTTTATCTTCATACACAACCGGCGGCATTCAGCAATTTTCATTTGTTAAAAAAAGACCATGCAGAATACGCCGAGAAAGTCTTGTCCTATGTACCTAAAGGTGATGTATTCTGGTATGTAAAAAATCAAAACGGAAAAATAGAATCCGATTCCATGTTCCGGTTCATCCTGGCCCAACCTGCACTAAGATGGGCGTGGTATCTATTTTTAATCGGGATGCTGATTTTCATAATCTTCAATGCAAAAAGGCGCCAGAGGATTGTTCCTATCATTAAACCTCCTGCCAATACTACAGTAGAATTTGCGAAAACTATTGGCAATTTATACTTTCAGGAAGGCGATCATGACAATATTATTGATAAAAAAATAATATACTTCCTCGAGAAAGTACGAAATGATTACCTTATGGATACCACCGTTTTAGATGATGCTTTTATTAACAAGCTACATCAAAAGTCCGGTAAGGAATTAAAGGACATACAGCGTTTAGTGTATATGATCAGGCAACACAGGAAAAACAATTTTATAAGTATCGAGAAAGACCTTATTGATCTTAATGATGCAATAGAAAAAGTAACAAGCTAAAAGTTAAAAGACAAACATATGGAAAATACAGAAAATAATTTCAATACTACACCGGAAATCCCCAATGAAAATGTAAATTTTCAATCCAGGATTGATCTTAATAAACTACAGGAAAGTATTGTGGATATAAAAGCAGAACTCAGTTCCGTAATTGTAGGGCAACACAAAATGATCGATCAATTATTAGTTGCGATTCTTTCTAATGGCCATATTCTACTAGAAGGAGTTCCGGGGGTGGCCAAAACAATTACGGCAAAATTACTGGCAAAAACTTTAAATATCGACTTCAGCCGAATCCAATTTACACCGGATTTAATGCCTTCGGACATTTTGGGGACTTCTGTTTATGATTTAAAAAAATCAGAATTTGAATTTAAAAAAGGGCCAGTTTTTTCAAATCTGATACTCATCGACGAAATCAACCGGGCACCGGCAAAAACACAAGCTGCCCTTTTTGAAGTAATGGAAGAACGTCAGATTACCATCGATGGGACCACCTACATTTTGGATACACCGTTTTTAGTTATTGCCACACAAAACCCGATAGAGCAGGAGGGGACCTATCGTTTACCGGAAGCGCAACTTGACCGGTTCCTGTTTAAAATTAGTATTGATTATCCTAAACTAGATGAAGAAATCGTTATTATACAACGGGAGCATCTTTTACAAAATCAGGGTAAACTTGAGAATATAAAAACATTGCTTTCATCAGATGAAATCAAACACTATCAGACATTGGTAAAACAAATCATTGTCGAGCCGCAACTGTTAGAATATATTGCTAAAATTGTAGTCAATACGCGTGGAAATGCATTTCTT
>DASVUQ010000094.1:0-10351 GCA_036386975.1 Flavobacterium sp.
AAACGGTACGCCATAATTGGAATATAAAAATATGGACTTATTAAATTTTGTACAAACAGGAGGGGTTCCGGTCAAGGCCGAAAGATTGCAGGAGATGCAAACGGCTTACAGCATCTTTAATCAATTGGGCAATTTGGCAGGTGACCTGACCATTATTTCGGGTTGCACGGTAACGGGTACCAGTGTAAGCGACGGCTTTGTTTTTATTAATGGCGAAATGCTAAAATTTAAAGGAGCATTTATATCAGCTAATGTTATCATTATAGAAAATCAAAGTTTTAAGGAATTTGAGAACGGCCAGTTAAAAGCGCTCCATTTTGAACGCTATGCAACATTTGGTACAGCAGCCACTTCATGGTCATGGGCAGGTTTTAAGAGAATTGACCCAATTATACAATTGATGCAACGATTAAATACACTGGAAAAGAAAACAGCTGTTTTCCAGTTCGGCGGTGGTATGGTCTTATGGAACAAGCCTGCTGCCGAAATTCCACCCGGATGGCAGGAAGTTGTTAATTGGCGGGGGCGTCTGCCGATGGGCTGGAACCCTAATGATTCTGATTTTAGCACACTTGGTGGCACTGGCGGTAGCAAAAGTAAAAGTGTAAGTGTGACTATACCTCATACCGGATGGTTTTTTTCTGATCAGACTGGCGGGGGCCCATCCGGCAGGCTTATTATTTCGAGTGGCCAGAACGAAACAGGTGAGTTTTTAGAATCACTCCGTAAAAGTAATGGCAGTCCAGTAGTATCAAGTACATTTAACTCATTAGACCCTTACCGGGTAGTAATTTTCATCGAATATATAGGATAATATGGCAACAAATTTAAATACCATTTTAAACTGGTTTAAAACCGGATTAAAACCAACACAAGCCCAATTTTGGGCTTCATGGCAATCATTTTGGCATAAAGATGATACTATACCCCAAAGTAGCATTTTTAACCTTACTAATGTTTTAAACTCAAAGGCCGATGCCAATCAGCTAAATGGCCACTTTACGGATCAAAATGCACATGCTGCCTTGCTTACAGGCAAAGAAAACAAAAGCGAAAAAGGCACGGTAAATGGCTACGTGCCATTAGACGCTGCCGCTAAAATAGCGGTTCAATATTTAAATATTGTCAATAATCTTACAGCCGGAGGAGCAGAGAACCTTCTTAGTGCTGAACAGGGAAAGCTTTTACAGGGGCAAATAAATGGTATCAATACACTTCTCGTTTCTGATAACGTTAATCTTGATACAGTACAGGAGCTGGTCGATGCCATTGAAACGTTCCAAACATCTTTAAGCGCAATTTTGGTAAACGACCTTACAACAGGTGGCGTTACCAAAGCTTTGACAGCCGAAATGGGAAAACTTTTGCAAGATAATAAGGTGGATAAGGTGGCGGGTAATCGATTGATAACCGCAGCCGAGATAGCTAAACTTGCAGGTTTGTCAAGTACTCTACCAACTTTGCAGGATATATTAAATGTACCTGGATATGCAGTAACTACATTACCTATAACTTTTCAAGATTCAAACATTAGGATATCTTCTACGATTTGGCCTGAAAGAGCTCTTTTTTCCGCTCAAATGTTGGAGTTTATTAGCAATGCTGATCTGGGCGGTATAAAAGCCCAATTATTTAAGAATGGACTGTATTTAAATATAAACAATAATGCTTTTTATTCATTTACGCAAGGTGAAGGTCTTAAATATAACTCAAGTTTCACAACTTCCGTAAGGATTGATTTGTCGGGCACTTACAGTGGTAATAGGGTATTAAAGCCCATCGATGCATCCGGAGATATACCTGTTATTAATACCACCGCACCAGCATCGGCTACCGCACCAGGCAAAGTTGGGGAGTTCAGGGTAACATCTGATTTTTTATATGTATGTATATCACTAAATACCTGGAAAAGGTCTCCACTATTGAGTTGGTAATTCTAAAAGCATAACGAATAAATTTAAAATATATGACACCAAAATTATTTGTAGATAAGTATCTACCACACGCAAAGAAAGTTGAAGCCAAAACGGGTATTTCTGCTATTGCTATATTAACACAAGCAGCCCTTGAAAGTGCTTGGGGAAGCGTCGCACCAGGCAATATGTTTTTTGGCGTAAAAGATACAGACGGGATCAATGGAAATGAACAATTGATTACCACTACTGAATATACTACAGGTTTTACAAACCCCCTACCTGTTCCTATATCGTCAGCCCCTATAGTTAGAAATGGAATTAAAATGTTTATGCATAAAGGAAAGGATTATTTTAGGAAATACAATACTCCTGAAGATTGTTTTAATGATCATGCCCAGTTCTTTTTTAAGAACAAACGTTATGCTAAGGCTTTGACTGTAAAAGGCGATTACAATAAATTTTTTGAAGAAATTGCTAAGGCTGGGTATGCTACAGACCCCAATTACGCTGCAACATTGAAAGCAGTATCAAAATCAATTATCAAATACATAAACTAATGAAAAATCTATTTTATTTAATGGTTCCGCTATTGCTTTTAAGCTGCAAAACCAAGACGGTAACGGTTAAAAAATCAACGGAAACTTTTAACGAAAACTATACAAAGCAATTTGATTCTTTAATCCAATTATTTGTAAAAAATCAATTGCAGCACCAAAAAAGTCAAAGTGTAATTAATAGCAGTTTGTTTTTAAAAAGTATTCCGGTTCTGGACAGCCTGGGAAACCGAAAGCCATTGAATTATAAACATTATGTAGATGGCATTTTAAAGGAAGAGATATATCTTGAAGGTGGCGAAATTAATCAAGAAACAGAAACAAAACAAACAGCTGAATCTGAACATAAGGTACAAACTAAAGCTGAAAATACAAAAATTGAAAGCGATGTTAGGCAGAAAAAAGAAATAAAAAAAAGTTCTAAACAGAAAGACAAAACAGTAAAATTAACCGGCTTCCAATTTGGCTTTTACTTGGGATTATTATTGATAATTATAGTAGCTCTAGTTCTTATATGGATTCTAAAAAAATTAAAACTAAATGGTTTAAACCATTTTAAAACCAAAGGGGTTTAAAAATAATCCCCCGACATTTAAAAAAAATTCTCACACTCATTTTAAACTGACGCATCAAAGGTCGTCGGAGGACATAAGTCTTCTGGCCCTTTGATGCGTTTATTATTTATGGGTGTGAGAGGTGCAAATATACAATCATTAATCATCAATCAAAAAACGAATATGAATAAATATCACGAAATTTTAAGTAAAATCCTTAGTAAAGGAAAGGAGCAGCAAAACAACAAGGGGAATATTAAATACCTATTAAATCAAGCTTTACAACTGAAACCAATAGACTTATTGGAACTCTTTGAAGGCCACGGTTTGGCTCGTAAAAAATTAAGGGATGAATTAAATCTTTTTATGGCCGGGGAACGTTCGACTAAAGCTTACCGCGAAGTTGGTGTAGCGTGGTGGGATTATTGCGGCCCTATTTTAGTTAATAGTTACCCGACTTACTTTGAGCAACTGCCAAAACTGATCGAAAAGATTAACAAAGAGAAGCGAAGTTCTAAAAATTATGTGCTTTTTCTTGGTGCAAATAATACTGAGTCCAATCAACAGCCGTGTTTAAGTTTAATTCAATTCCAAATTGAGAAAGGAAAATTAATTATAAGTGCTTATCAAAGAAGTTCGGATGCCAGCTTAGGTTTGCCGTCTGATATTTACCACTTATACCTAATCAGTAAGCAAATAGATGCGCCTTTAAAAAGCATAACGTTATTTTTAGGGAATGTACATATATATGAAAACAACATCCAAAACACCAAGCTTTTGTTAGCTGGTCAGCCTGCAACATTTAACCTAAACGTAGGTGCTTAATACATAATAAAGATACTAAATACCAATAGAATACACAAATATTTAATTAAAATAATGACAACAAAAACAAAGAAATTTACACAAGCACCCTTGCCATTTATGGGGCAAAAGAGAAGGTTTATAAACCAAGTAAAGGCAGTTTTAGAAACCTGTCCAAATAATGCTGTATACGTTGATTTATTTGGCGGATCAGGCTTATTATCCCATACGGTTAAATATCATTATCCGAATGCTACAGTAGTTTATAATGATTACGATAATTACCGGTCACGATTACAAAATGTAGACAAAACTAATAAGCTAATTGCTGATATCAGGGAGATTAATAATTCAAAGTCTAAAAAAAAGATTGTAGAACCTGAAAGAAGTTTAATACTAAAGCGAGTTTTAAAAGAAGAACAAACAACCGGGTATGTTGATTATATTACGCTGTCAAGTAATATTTTATTTAGTATGAAGTACGTTCAGAGCTATAAGGATTTAGAAAAGGAAACTTTATACAATCGGCTGCGTTTAAGTGATTATAATGCCGATAGATACCTTAACGGTTTAACCATTGAAAGTATTGATTATAAAAAGTTGTTTTTTAAATATAAAGACCTAAATAACGTAATATTTTTAGTTGATCCACCCTATTTAAGTACAGAAGTTGGGACGTATAAAAGTTACTGGAAGCTTAAGGATTATCTTGATGTGCTGGACGTGTTGAACGGCACTAATTATATATACTTTACATCCAATAAATCAAGCATAATCGAATTATGCGAATGGATGGGAACTAAGCCTTCATTATATAATCCTTTTGCAGGGTCAACCACAAGCACAGTAAGTAATAACGTTACTTTTAATGCCACCTATACTGACATATTGTTGCATAAGATAAATTATGTTTAAACAGGTTTTAAATCTCATTTAAACTAAATAAAAAGCTCTCGATTTGGAGAGCTTTCTTTTTGTATTTTTGGTGTTAAACCTGTTTGCTGTTTTTGCATTTTTGGTTTTGCCGATTATATTGGTTATCAATTATGATAAAAAAAGCTACCTTCTCAAACAGCCTCATTGTTTTTTTGTTATTGAAGATTATGATACTTTCCAGTAAGCATTTTATCTAATTAATATTAAAAAACTCAGCAACAGGTTAATTTATGTTTTTAATAAATGTATCAATAGTATTAGTTCCATTTTCTTCCAAAAATTTAATAAAGGCACTACCAATTATGGCCCCATTTGCAAACCGGGTGGCATCCGTAAAACTTTTTTTGTCACTGATGCCGAATCCTACTATCTGGGGGTTCTTTAAATGCATATCGGCTATTTTTTTAAAATAATCGTGTTGTGCCTGACCGAAACCATCGGAATTACCAGTTACGCTTGCTGAGGATACCATGTAAATAAACCCGTTGGAAACACTGTCAATATACCGGATCCGTTCCTCTGAAGTTTGTGGTGTGATTAACAAAATATTGACCAGGCCATAGGTTTCAAAAATAGACTTGTAGTGTTCATCGTAAATAGCTACAGGCAAGTCCGGTATGATGAGGCCATCAATTCCGATTTCGGCACATTTCTGACAAAAATTTTCTACTCCAAACTGAAGCATCGGATTAAAATAGCCCATGATGATCAGTGGGATCTGTACCGTTTCGCGAATAGCTGTAAGTTGCTCAAAAAGCAATTGGGTAGTCATCCCGTTTTGTAATGCTTTAGTCGAACTTTTTTGAATGGTTGGGCCGTCGGCTAAAGGGTCGCTAAACGGTAATCCGATTTCGATCATGTCGACACCACTTTTTTCGAGGTCCTGGATGATTTGCACTGTATCATTAAGCCCGGGAAACCCGGCTGAAAAATAGATGGAAAGTAGTTTTTTATCTTCTTTGAGTTTTTGTTGTATTCGGTTCATTATACGATGTATTTATTTTACGTAACTGTAAATTTATTGCTTTATCTACTATTCGTTACATTTTTTTTAATAATATATTCAATCAGGATTTTTTTGTTGCATTGCAGAAGTTGCAGTATTCCGTTTTTCTTTTTACGCCTTATCCGGCTTTTCGCTATAGCCCTTATTATAAAAGCTTCTTTTCTATAACCCCGGCAATAGCTTCCTTTGGTCGCTTTGCCACGCTTAGAAAAAGATAGCTTTTACCACTTCAGGGCTGTCGCTACAATCCGGGGCAATCCCTTAGATGTTAATTTACATGTTAACTCACAGAACTATTGTTTTATTAATCAACATGATTTCCATATTAAGGATTTAATTTACTATACTATCGATGAATTTTACAATGAATTTTGAAAACATACCCTCTGGCATAGTTTAAAAGTAAATATAGTTAAAAGCCAAAAAAATAGATTATTTACGCTTTCATACACTGTAGGTGCTAAGAAAGCTTGTTTCAAAACAATTCTTTAATTTGTATTCTTAATGCTTTGCAAATTTTATGAAGCGTTGTGATGGATGTACTTATTTCTCCTCGCTCTATGCGTCCGATTTGATTTCTAGGTATGTTAGCATCGTAAGATAAAATTTCCTGGGACAGATTGAGCTGTAATCGCTTTTCCCTAATTTTTTCCCCCTACAGATTTTATTAATTCTATTTGTCATTATCTATCACAAAATAAAATTGCATCTATCTTATCACATATTTGTGTTATATAAAATATTTTTCATGATATAGTTAAAATTTAAATTTTAGTATTGGAAAAACTACTACCTACTTCTGTCTTTATCCTTGTAGCAGCTATTTCTTTTGGATAACCTAGGATTTGAATTAATGATTACACTACTGCTAGAAGAACAAAATAGCTTTGTTATACTTCTCCTACTAGTGGTACAGAACGATCTATACTACTAAAAAAGAAGAAATTTTTTATATAGTCCAAATAGGGACGATATATTAAAAAATAATTACTAAATATCTAAATTTTTAAAATTTCTTACAAAAAATAATCTAAATACAAAATAATATTTTACTTTTGGTATAACACATTTCATACAGCATTTTTATATCAAGCTTTTTGATTATGATACAACTACTACGCTACCTCATTTTATCGACTTGTCCTATTAGCAAACAAACAAAATTTATCAGGCAAAAGAAACCTTCCTGAAATAACCCTTGCAGTAAAAAATGTAGAAAAAGGGTATGATATAGTGAGGGGTTTTAGCTTAATAATGGTTACAAAAAGCAAAAGAACTTACACTGCAAGCGATTGAACAAAAAAATTAGTCTTCTAAAATAGAAGATGGAGAAATCATAACAAAATACAAAGGGAATCCAATAAAACAAAACTTTAAACAATAAAACAATGAAAAAAATACTTTTTTTACTTTTTACAGTAATTTCTTTATTTTCAAACAGCTATGCACAAATTTCAGGGAGTTTAGTAGTGCAGGGTGATAGTGATAAATATTATCCGGTTACTTTCTATGATGGAGGATGGTACCATAATGTCCCTACTACATTAACACTAGGTAGGAGTAGTGTACATATGGATGGCAACTGGAAAGGTTCGTTAATGGCTAATTTTCGGTATCATACCACGATTTGGGGTAATGCCTCGCATTTTATAGAAGCGGATATAGTAGCACTCCCTAGTCCTAATGCCCAAATCACATCTTTTATTGCTGGTTGGCGTGATGCCACTATAAGTAACGGATCTTATTCTATTATCATTTGGCTTCGTGGTGGCGGGATTACTTATTATACCCAATCCAACTATGCTGTAAACCCGGTAGTTTATGATGGTGTTCAGAATCCATTACCCTATAATGAAGAAAATGGCCCATCCCATTCGTATAAAACCACCCCTGATAGTTATGTAACTTTTAAAGGAACATTAAATGCTACTAAGGTTAATGTTAACGTGCCTTTAAGTGCCGAAACAATTGATGCCGTAACAGTAGATGTACAAAGTTTTAATACCCCAGAGAATGCTCAGAGAAGTAGTTTCTTTAGAGTAAGGGATATTGGTGCAGCAAATGCTACCCATTTTATAATAAAAGGCAACGGCAATGTTGGTATAGGTACTATAAACCCCGGGTATAAACTCGATGTTATCGGTACGGTCCGGGCAAGGGAAGTAAAGGTAGACCTTCTCGGTGCCGATTTCGTTTTTGAAGACGGGTATCAGCTAATGCCTTTAAACGAAGTGGAAAAATTCGTAAAACAAAACAAACACCTTCCAGAAATTGCCCCTGCCAAAGAAATGCAGGAAAACGGCAGCAACCTGGGAGGTCTTGTTGTACAATTGCTACAAAAAATAGAAGAACTTACGTTGCATGCGATTGAGCAGAATAAAGAAATCAATCTTCAAAACAAGAGAATGGACCTTCAGAATAAGGAAATCAACCTTCTAAAAGAGAACATGAAGAAGGTACAAAAAAATAAGAAATAATGGGAACCCGTAGAATATTTCCGTCTAATAAAGGCGGTGTAGTATTTCAATTATTAAAACACCATTAAAAGATAAAATATGAAAATTAATATTATTTATCAACAGCAGATATATCTCATTTTATTATTTTCCTGTTTCATTGCAAGTGGCCAGGAGGCAGCTATAAAACCGGACTTACCTACCGTTCTGCCACCGTCACCAACCGTAGCAGGACTGATGAAATTCGAGGAGGTACCGGTAAGTAACTATACAGGGGTACCTGACATTAGTATCCCGTTATTTAGTACCGATACGCATAGTAAAGAAATCAATCTGGATATTGCTCTTAAATACCATTCCGGTGTTGGTGCAAATGATGTTGCCGGGGATGTAGGATTAGGTTGGAGCCTTTTTGCAGGGGGCACTATCTCCAGAATGGTGAGGGGGTTGCCGGATGAAATATTAAGATTAGATGGGTATGATAACGGTCCAGGGAAGGCAGGGCTTTACCAAACTGATAGTGGTATGCTGAATCATAATAACTATTACTATCAACACGGGAATAATTTTCCTCAATTTGTCTACGATACTCCTTATGTAGCTAATAAATATGTATGGAATATTGTTGAAACTGGTAAGTTTGATACAGAGCATGACTTATGGCAATTTAATTTTATGGGTTTTTCAGGGCGGTTTTACATAAAGAAAAACCTATCGACAAATCAATTGGAAGTTATTCCTTTAGATGATTACAGGATAAAAATCATCAATAATTACTCTACTGTGGGGAATAATGATTTTATACCTACAGGCTTTACTATTTATGACGACAATGGATTTAAATACGTATTTGAGACCATTGAAACTACAATTACTTCTCAAGCAATTACGAATGTTTATATTCATAACAGTACCTCATCACTTTCTGAAGGAACAGAATATCGGAGTGCATTTCATTTGGCTAAAATTTATGATACCAATAATAATTTACTCATAGAATATAATTTACAGAAAATAATGAATTCCTTGAATGCTCAAAGAGTGGGAGTTTAACAGCTAACAATTATGATGTGGATGGATACCGTCTAATGGGGCAATACAATTGTTTTTATGAGTTTAAACCTTTAACATCAAGTGTTAATCATTTTTCAACAACAAGAGTAAGGAAAATACGTGAGATAAATGTCCAGGGCAAATGTAAAATTGATCTTAGCTATCAACAGGGCAGAAGAGATACCAATATTCAACTGCCTGCCAGGGCAGTATCCCTAAGTCAGGTTATCATAAAAGACTGGAATAATACGGTGGTAAAGAAGTACAATCTGGAATACGACTACTCTTTTGTTATTGATAACAGGATGATACTTAAAAAAGTAAATGAATTAAACTCGGATAATGCCACTAACAATAGTCATGAATTGTACTATGAGTTTAATGATCGTGGAAACAATAACATAAGCAAGGACTATTGGGGATACTTTAATTTGGTGCCTGCTGGCTTAAGTGTGGATATAAATTTCTCAAATGAACCTACACCGCGATTTTCTACGACTGATATCTAACAAAAGATAAAGTACCCTACAGGAGGTTGTAGTATTTTTAATTTTGAAACTAATCAATATACGTTTATTGGGGACCAGGAGGTAACGGACTTTAATGATAATCCTGATAATTTCACTTTAACATATTCCAACACGTTTACCTTTAACAATCAGGTGCGGCAATTATTGCCTATCGCTACTACAGCAAACACAAAAGTAAAATTTTATCCCGGCATTGCAAGTAATGAAGACCCAAATCAAAACACCCGGACTTTTGCTTTATTAAAACAGGTGAATAACAATTGGGAAGACGTGACTAATCTATTATGCCCGTCTAATAATGTGCATTGTTTGATCAATTTTGTGTTAGAGCAGGGAGTCCAGTATGCGATTGTAAGACGTAATTTTGATCTGGATTATACAGGGTCAGATATTATCAATGTAGAGTATTTTACCAAAAATGCAATTGAAAAAAAGTATTTGTATGGAGGTGGGAATAGGATTAAGCAGATAGGTTATTTTGATACTAATGCCTCACAGAATTATTATAAATACCTCAATCCCATATTGTTGCCTAAAAAAGA
>DASVUQ010000095.1:0-10270 GCA_036386975.1 Flavobacterium sp.
CATTTGGTTTTCAGACACTTAAATGTATTAAATCTATCTCTTTTTTCAAAGGAAATACCTCGATTTTTTCAGTTCTTATATCGAACTCACGTTATCAATAATAAAATCATTGATATTTTACTGGAAATATATCGTTCCGGAGCAAAGTCCGTTCATGCCGATATGGGAATCCCTTTGTTTTTATACATTAAGAAAGATTTGTTTTTTATGCTTCTGATTGGGCAAACAGTAGATAAAGGAAAAAAATTAATTTCTGATATACAGGCCCAATTGCAGTACAATCAAAGACTAACAAACGATTATGGCAAACGTTATAAATATGGCGATTGGTCGGAGGGCGATTTTAGTACTATAGACGGTGTAAAGTTTGTTAGCCGTGGTTTTCGTCAGTCTGTACGTGGTTTGAGAGAGCAGGCAGAACGGCCTGATTATATTGTTATTGATGATGTTGACAGCAAAGAATTATGTAATAACGAAAAACGTTCCCGCAAAGCTTATGAATGGGTTTGGGAAGATTTAAAAGGGACTTTTGACGAAGGGGCAAAACGCAAAAGATTTGTTTGTGCTAATAACAATTTCCATAAAAATACCATTATAAACCAACTGAAACAGGAGTTTGAGAGAATTAACGAAAAGGCTAAAGCTGTAAAACGCAAACTTAAGCACTTTGTAGTTACAGCAAAGGCCGTTAAGGATTTGCACACTTTTGAGCCTAGTTGGCCACAAAAAACCGATGCTGATTATTGGCGGACTAAATTTGAAGAAACGCCCTATCGCTCCTTTATGCGTGAGTACATGCACGTGCATATACAAGACGGGGAAATTTTCAAACCTGAATACATTCAGTATAAAGAAATGCTTCCCCTGGATCAATATGACGCTTTATGTTTTTATGGCGATTTATCGTATAAAGATGCAGGCGATTATAAAGGGATGGGATTGGTTGGTAAAACAGGCCGGGAGTTTCATTTAATCTTTTGCCATTTACGTAAAACATCCAGAAAAGCTATTGCTACATGGTTGTATGACCTGGTAGAAGACAACAAATTATTAGGTTTCAACATTCGCTACCTAATCGAAGGGTTGTTTGCAATGGATGATTTTGTCAATGATTTTGATATTGAAGGCGATGAGCGGGGCTGGTACGTTCCGGTTACTGCAGACAAAAAAAGTAAAATCGACAAATTCGACCGTATCGAAAGTATGGCAGGCCATTTTGAAAGGCGTAATGTTTTTTTTAATGCTAAGTACAGGGGCAATAACGACTACCAAACTATGGAAGACCAATTGTACGCTTTTGAAAAAGGCAGCGGTGCAAATGATGATGGCCCGGATTTTTTACAATCAGGAATATCCGAAGTGAATAAAATTTCATTTGTAACCAAGTTTGAGCCGAAAACCATGAGCCGAAAAGAATTGATTAAAAACAAAAAAAACCGCTACTAATGAGCCGATTTATAAAAGATACCGATTATGATGTTTTGATCCGGACTGAAATCAAAAACATTTTATTAGAAAATTATAGTATAACCAAACTGCAAAGTGCCGAACAAATGGCAATCGCCCAAATCAAAAACTATTTAGCCGGGCGTTATAATGTCGCTTTGATTTTTAAGTCTTTATTGCCCCCTGCACCGGGCGGGGGCGAACAGTTAGATACCCGGAACGCTTTTATCGTTATGATAACTATTGATTGTGCTTTATATCATTTATATTGTTCGATTGCGCCAAATAAAATCCCTGAACATCGTTCGAACCGTTATCAGGATGCTTTGGAATGGCTTAAAATGATGGCAGAAGGCAAAGGCAATGCCGACTTACCATTACTTACCGATGCACAAGGAGAGGTTAAAGATTCCTTCCGGTTAAGCAGTAGAAATACATTTAACGATAACAAATGGTAGCAGCCCGATTTAAAACACGTTTAAACTCCATTCTAAGGCAATATTTTACTTTTTATGAAAAGGAATTCAATACATAAGATTAGGAACGCACAGGCGCGAAATTTTAACCCTGTAGCCACAACAGACACACAGCCCTTAAAATCGGGAAAACGAAACGCGGACGGCATCATTATGCAAATCGCGAAAGCTTACAAAGACCGAAGCCGAAAAGAAATACAAACGTGGCGTTTGGCGTTAATGGCTATCGAGCATATCGATACGCCTCGTTATAACCGCTATTTTGATTTGGTTGATGATTTACGCACTGACGGTACTTACAAGACACAATCACTTTTGCGTAAGTCTGCCACCCTTAGCGTAGGCTTTCAAATTAGAAATAGAAAGACAGGCGAAGTTAACGAACAAGCTTCTGAACTATTTCAGCAAAAGTGGTTCTACCGGTACTTAGGGATGGAACTCGAAGCCAAAATAGAAGGTACCCGGATTATCGAATTTTTAGAGTTTGACGGCCACAACATCAGGTTTGCAATTGTGCCGCCACGTAATACAGTACCATCCCAAAAACGTATTTATCCTGATTTAGGTAAAGACAAAAATTTTATCCAGTACAATGATCCTATTTACAAGCCGTGGGTCATAGAACTAAACCCGGACAATCCGCTAGGGATTATTAACGATATCATTCCCAATCTGATCTGGAAAAGAAACGTCGCGCAATCTTGGGCGGAATTTTGCGAAAAATTCGGAATGCCAATGGTTTCGGCAACTACAAACAATAACAGTACCGATCATATCGATAAGGTAGAAAAGCAATTACTGGCCTTAGCGGAAGCTTCTGTAGGTGTATTTCCCGAAGGCACGACGATTAAATTTGACGAAGCTAACAGGACGGATGCCTACAATGTCTATTCAAAATTCATTGAGCAAAACAGCAATGAAATTTCGGGCGTTTTGGTCGGTTCTAATACCCTGGGACAAGATGCGGCCAACCGTTCGCAAACCGAAGTACACGAGCGTTCTTTAGATTATAAAATCAGTCAATCCGACCGTAGGGATATTGCCTTTAACGTGAATGACGACCTTTTGCCAATGCTCAAAACGCAAGGGTACAGTTATATCTCTGACGATGATGTTTTTGAATGGATTGAAAGCAAAGAAGAAATAGACCTTAATCAATATTGGGCCATCGTACAGGGGATAATGCAAAATTTTGATGTAGACCAGGACTGGCTTTCCAAAACTTTTAATATCCCAATTATTGGCGCAAAACTACCTGTAACAACTGAAAATTTATTGACCGAAGCAAAAATTCAATCTATGCTTATATACAAAGCATTACAACTACATGATAAAAATGAAGAAGCAAAACCTACCGGGCAAAAAAATAGCGGTTCAGGCAATGAAAGTTGGAGAAGACCAGACTACTCATAAATGTTGTGGAACCCACTTTCCAACAGCAGCTACACCAAATAAAATATTAGGCGATTTAACTAATAAATTACTTTCGGCACTTTGGGACAACGAAGACACCATTGGCATACAAGGGAATATTATTGTAGAAGAAGCCTTAGAGCTGGTCAGCGGTTTAAAATCCGGTTACGGCACAACTATAGGCTATAATACACCTGATACTTTAGCTTATCAAATGATGGAATACAATTTGTTTGAGTTTTCGGCATCGAAAACAGAAGCCCGTTTAGCGGCCATGACGGAATTATTGTTAGACCAGGAGAAAAATGAAATACGATCTTATCCTGATTTTGAAAAAGCAGCAAGTGAAAAAGCAGCTGTATTTAATAAAGAATGGTTGCAAACCGAATACAATTTGTCCGTTGCTGTAGGACAAAATTCAGCAGCCTATTTACGTTTTAAAGCGCAAAAAAATGATTTCCCTTATGTAGAATATCAAACTATTGGGGACAGTAGTGTACGCAATGAACATGCTAAATTAAACGGTATGGTATTCAGTTTAGACGATCCCCAAGCCATGCGGTTATGGCCGCCTAATGGTTATAATTGCAGGTGTGAAATGCTGCAAACCAATGAAAAACCGAAAGCGGTTACTTCGGGCAAAACAGCCCAGGAGATTTTAAATTCAGAAGATGCGAAATGGTCAACCGGCCAGTTCAATATCAATCGTGGCGATTTGAAACAGGTATTTACAAAAAAGCAATTTTATAGTACCAATAAAGGATTGCCCGAAAAACTGAATAATATGACTTTTGATAAATATGATTTATCTAAATGGGAGACGTTTAAATCCGGTTTAAATAAAATAGAGCTAGACGAAACGATTACCCCTGACAATGTAAAAGAGTTGTTCAAAAAAGAAAAAGATACTAATTACATGGGCTTTAAAGACTATTACGGACGTAAAATGATTTTAAACGAAACTAATTTTAATAAGCATATCACGGGGAAATACCTAAATAAACAGGAAAACAGGCATCAAATGTTCCCGCACATCAAAGCTGTATTAAATAGCCCGGACGAAGTCTGGTATAATACCCAGGATAAACAGGAGGGGAAGTTTCAGTCCCGTTATATTAAATTTTACAACGATATGATGTTTATAATTGATTGCGAAATGAAAGCAGACGGCTTACAAATTAAAACCTGGTACCAGGCAAAAAAAGAAGACCTGAACTTACGTAAAGGTCTTCTTATCAGGAATAAAGCTAAATAACACCTGTAACTTAATATTACCTTCACGCTATGCTATTCCTATCACTTTAAGCGCTAATGTTAAAGGTCTTATTACAACTTGATAATACAAAGATATAAAAATATATAATATGGCAACAAAATCAAAATTGGAACTCTTAATGGTATTGAGCGACAAGCTATTTAACAATAAGCTATCGCAAGTGCAAGCAAAACTATCAGGCGCTACTGATAAGATGGATGCTAAGTTGAATAAGTTTTCAGGGAATCAAGTAAAAATAGCCGCTGGAGTTGCTGGGGCTTTTGCTGCTATAGGCGGTTTTGCACTTATAACATCAGGACTTAATAAAAGTATTGAAGCTACTGAAAAATTTGATACTGCTTTTTTACCTATTAAACAACTCAATTTAGACAAAAGCAAAAGCGAAATAAGTAGTTATCGTAACCTCATTAGGGACAGTGCTTACATAGTAGGAACCTCACTAGAGGCATCTACACAAGGTTTCTATGATTTGCAGTCAGCAACCGGTTTGTACGGAAAAGATGCTGCCGAAGTATTTAAAACAGTTGGCAGGTATAGCATTGCTACCGGTGCCAATTTAACCGATTCTATCAATTCAACGACCAAGGCAATGAAAGCTTTTGGCATTGGAGTAATTGGCATAGATGCGTTATTAACTTCAAATGCTAAAACAGTGCAAGTAGGTATTACCACTTTTGATGAACTTGCACGGGTACAAACTGAATATGCAGGCGCTACCAGTGCAGCCGGGCAATCTGTAGACACAGGAAATAAAATTTTTGCCATGTTTACATCAATTTCTAAAAACGCTGATATTGCCGCTAATATGACAAAGACATTTTTTGATGGTTTAGGACAGCAAACGAAACAAATAAAAGACTCTTTAAATATAAATGTTTTTGACACTAAGGGCAACATGAAAGATGCGGATAAATTACTTATAGAAATTAGTAATAAGTTCAAAAACATGAGCGACAAACAAATTACTGAGGTAATCAATAAAATTGGCGGCCCTGAAGGTCTACGTGGTGCCTTGGCAAAAGTAAAAACAGGGGCCGAAGATATGATTAATACTTTCAATGCTTTTGATAGCTCTACATTTAATCTAAGCGATGCTTTAAAAAATGCTGAAGGTGATTATGGCAAAATGAAAGAACTATTTGGTAATCGTATGGAAATGGTATTTTCTAAAATGGGCGAAAAAGTACTTCCTATATTGGCTGGTATATTTGATAAGATGAACCCTATGCTTGATTGGTTATATAAAAATGTGGATTGGCTAATTCCTGCAATTGGCTCTTTTGCTTCCGTTTTAGGAGTCCTTACAGCTGGCGTTTGGTTATTTAATGTCGCTATGGCGGCTAATCCTGTTGGTTTAATTGTTTTAGGTATAGCAGCCTTAATCGGCTTAATTACAGCTATAATTGTGAAGTGGGATGAATGGGGTGCTGCATTATCTATTTTTATGGGGCCTATAGGTATAGTTATAGGTGCTTTTAAATCTATATACGACCATTGGGAAAGTATAAAAAATGCTTTTAAAACCGATGGTATTCTAGGGGGTTTAAAACGTATAGGAATGGTTTTACTGGATGTATTACTCAAGCCATTGCAACAAATATTAGAGACCGTTGCAGAATTTGACCCTACAGGATGGGCCCAAAAAGGAGCTGACAGCCTCAAGGCTTTTAGAGAATCTAATGACCTGGTTACACCGGGTGAAACAAATACCGAAGCCTTAGCTGCTAAATCGCCCCTTGATGCTAATAACCCATTAGCAAAAGCCCCTGTTGCCGGAGGTAAAAATGCAATGTCTGCAGGTACAAAAAAACAAGGCGAACAAGTAAGCAAAGTGGCCGGCCAAGCCAATCAGGTACGCAAGATTGAAATAAAGATTGATTCATTTAATAAAGGAGGAATTAATGTGGCACAATCTGCCTATGCAGGCATGACCAAAGAAGATATTGAAGCTTGGTTTAAAGAAATGCTAAGGCGTGTCATTATTAATGCTGAAACTGCCTGATTATGACAAAATTTACAAATTTAAGCCCAGACTTTCTTTTAAAATTAAACAAGTTGCAAAAATTACAGCGTAAATTTCCAGACATAGCAGGTATTGAAGCTGTAAAGTTTAGCAAAGAACGTTTTGTTAATAAAAACTGGATCGACAAAACAGCAGAACCGTGGCCCCCACGAAAAAGTAAAGCCCCCGGTTCTTTAATGGTTGGCAAAGGTTCGGGACGATTGAAACGCTCTATCCGGAAGTTAAAAGTAACCTCCAATAGTGTAACCATAGGTACCGATGTACCTTATGCGCAAATACACAATGAGGGTGGAACTATAAAAAAAACCGTTACAGTTAAAAGCCATAGCCGTAAACGTAAAGGGAGAAACGTAAAGGTTAAAAGCCATAGCCGTAAAATGAACCTTACAATGCCTAAACGACAATTCATAGGCGAATCGTCAAAGCTAATGAACCGCATCGAAGAGTTACTGGAGACCGAAATAAATAACATTTTAAAATAGTTTAAACCTTGTTTAAATCACTATAGATATGAAAGCGTTCTACACTAAATTAATTGAAACTTTTGAGAAACCAAGCAACAAACAATTGTTTTTAAGCCAAAATATAAGCCCTGTCGGATATATTGATCTATATGCGGGCCAGGATCAGTTTGAAGATAATTTTGAACTATTTGCGCAGCCTGCTTTATTAGTAGATTGGAATATCGACCATAGTGGTGATGTGCCTGCTGTTAACATAAATTTTTATTGTTGTTATGAGCAATTGCGTGATACCAGTAATCGGTCATTAAACAGGTATTTGGGTTTAAAATTCCTGGATTATGTGGCAACTGTAGACCAAATAGTCCGTGGAATTGAAAGCGAAGCTACCGGAAAGATGGAATTGGTTACTGAGGGATTTAATAAAATGGATAGCATTGTGGATATTTATTTGCTAACCTATACCTGTAATGGTAAGAAATTAAAAAGCCCCCAACAATATGAAGAGGGCACCTATGATACTTTAAAATTACAAACTAATCTAACTTATGATATAGACTAATCTAATAAAATAAGCCTTTCGGGCAGTTTTTGTTCCAGGATAAACAGCTTGTTTTTTCGTTTTACTAAATGTAATGTATAGCTGCCTGTATGCTTATAATTGCGGTGGTTTGTTTTCATAAATCGCGTTATTTTCTCTTTATATTCTTGTTTAATATAGCGGTCAAATTGCAAAGAAGTAAGTGTTTTAGTAAACGTAATGCTCCCTGCTTCGGTAAGCCTTTCTGTAGGTTTCTGAGCTACTCTAGGAAATGTTTTATCCTGCTGGGCAAAACTTACTGACGTAATGAATAGAAAGAGAAAAAGGGCTTTCATAATTTACCAAAATTTGCTATATTATCAGATAGCTTTATGTTTAAGGTCTTTAATTCATGTTTATATATTGCCTCATTGATACCGTTTAAATCCCTAACATAATCAGCTTTTTCAGATGCTACAGTATTAATATTTCCTTTATCCCAATCTAAAGTATCCCAAAAAAAGGTACCTAATTCAAGACCAAAAAATCTAACAACATCCCGCTTTTCTTTATCATAATAAATTGTAACCCTAATATTATCTTCCTTATTTAATATCCAATTATAGACTTGGTCTCCCGCAATATTGTCAACTTCTGGGGTTCTGTATTTAGCTTTTAATTCATCAATGCTTAAAGTACAAAAATCTTTAACTACAGTACTCGGTTCGAATGTCTCTCCAGTAGAATCTATTTTTTTACTATTCCCTGTAAATACTGAAATTAAAAAAATAATAAATATTATAAGT
The DNA here is from genome assembly GCA_036386975.1 of Flavobacterium sp. Classification (GTDB taxonomy): domain Bacteria; phylum Bacteroidota; class Bacteroidia; order Flavobacteriales; family Flavobacteriaceae; genus Flavobacterium. The sequence goes on from DASVUQ010000095.1 coordinate 8,422, forward strand.
GCTGGTAAACAACCAAATTTAATGACTGGTTTTTGCAGTTTTTCGCCGAAAGTTAGTTCTCTCATAAATTTTATTTAAGTTTTATCAAAAGTAAAAAACCTTTTCAAGTTAATGAAAGGTTTTGAATTAAACATTTTAGTTTAAATTTTTATAAATGAACCTGCCTAAATCATTGTATATTTTATCAAGTAGCGGGCTTTCTCTAATTTCTGATAAGGTTTCGCCATTTTCAACATTGTAAGGGATCGCATAAATAGAAAAATTGCTATTTTCATAGCCTATAACACATACAAAATCGTTTAAAATATCTTCACCTGCAGGGAAATCTACGGCTAGATAAATCCTTTTTGGGCTATTCTTATAATAGTCATTAAAAACACTATATACAGAGGCTATATCCCCGCCTAAATCAAGGCCTACAAAATTTGCTTTATCCTCTTTGTCCTCTACAAACATTTGAAAAGGATAAAAACCAAAGCTATTGCAATGGTTTAAAAATTCAATCTTTACTAATTGATCTACAAAATCTTTTAAATCTTTCATTTTATTGTTTTTAAGTGTTTAATTATATTCGTCATTGTATCTTTTTTGATTAATCCAGGTGACCAAAAGAGCTTTATTTATTTTGGTACGTACCAGGTAAGCATCATAACTGGGCAGTTTAGAAAAGCATTTGATTTTATCAACAAAATCTAAACTATTAAAGGCTTTTTCGGCTTGTTCCCGCTTTTGTTTTAGATTGTATTTGTCCCATAAAGTATTAAACTTGTAATCGTCCAATTTAAGTTCGATGGTTACTATTTTCTTGAACTTTGACCATGCTTCAATCATTGCTACATTTTCGGGAAAGGTTTGTTTTCGCAGTAAATTAGAAAAGCCTGAACCTTTTAAATTGAGGAAACAGTGTAAAATACCGTCTGATTTACGGTACTGGAATATCCATTTATCTTTAGTGGCAATGAGGGTTACTTCGTAAGTGGTGTACTCTTCCATAATACTTTTATTTTAGTAAATACTTTATGGGTTTGGTGTGTTTAAAATTCTTTGCTATTTCGATTGCTTCCGCTTTTAACCGTGCTTCGGTTTCAAAGATGGTTTCGCTTTTCGTTTCGGGCTTTTTACGTTTTTTATTGATGTGCATCAGGTTAATTTTTGATTTAAATAGTTACAAAAGTTAATTATTAAGTAGTAGTCATCCTGATCTAACTGAAGCAACTCTCGATCTAAATTTGCTTTAAATCTAAGCTTACGTTCCAACAATTCAGCTTCATGATATTCGACGGTAATTTTATATTGTTTGGATTTATCTTTGCCCAATAAACTGAATGATTTTCGGGCAAATTGTAGTGCTACGGTTTTAGCAATTGACAATTGTATTTTACCTTCAGTAGTATTTTCAAATTGAAGCTTTGAGAGTAAAATATTTACTCTATTAAGCACCGGAGGCTTTATAAATATTTCTACTTTCATAATCAAACTCTATAAATTGACAATTCAAAATTTTGTTTTTTCTCATTCGAAAACCTTGCGTTTTGAAGGTCATGCATCGATGTATGTACAGCAATTCTACAAATGGTTACACAATATTCAAATTGATCTTGTAAAGCCAGCATTGTAAATGATTTATACCTAGCCATAATAGCATGAGTATTCAAAATCTGGATTTTAAATTTTATGTCTTGTTGTTGATCGCCAACTATACTATTCAGATACTTATTGAATTTATTATTTTTCACTTTATAAAGGTTTTGAGATTTGTAATACTACATAACCAGGTTCTAGCCCTGGAACGTCATTTATGATAAAATTTATTTTTCGTATTACTTGGCTGCCTGTATATTTTCCAGTA
>DASVUQ010000096.1:0-2893 GCA_036386975.1 Flavobacterium sp.
AAATTCTCAGCAATATCATTGATGCCAGCGAGGATTACCACAGCTTTCGGATGAAGGTCTATAACATCCGGTCGGAAACGAACTAGCATTTGAGCCGTAACCTGACCACTTATGCCCCGGTTGATATAATTATTTTTTGCAAAAAAGCCCGAGTCAATATTTTTCCATCCTTCAGTAATAGAGTTGCCCATAAATACCACGCGATTAGGTTTGATGGGCTCTCGCATTAATTTATCATTTTCATTTTTATACTTTTTCATAAAAGCCCAGTCATTGTTATCCTGCGCACTTAAATGATAAAAATTAATTATTAATATTAAAAAAAAGATCTTTTTCATTTGTGCAATATTTTATGGTTGTTCGAAACCGAAATTATAGAATTTTAGCCAAACCCAAAAAGGTTATAAGATAATATGTTGTGGCTGCCCAATTTTAACTTTCATAAAGTCTTGATACGTTGTAGCACTCATCTTTCACCTGGGTTTTATTGAAATCGCTAATCATCCATGTTTATTTTTTCCTTTGTTTTTCTGGGTAAACTACTAAAAACTAGATTATAGGAATGATTAATCAATTCAAGCGCCAGTGAATCTGAAACATCGCCATTTAATGTTAAGGTGTTCCAATGCCTTTTGCTCATATGATAACCTGGCTTAATGTCATTGAAAGAAGCCCGAAATTCCTCAGCCTTTTCGGGATCGCATTTTAAGTTTATAGTCGGGGTGCCAATTTCCCAACTCCTTAAAGAAGAAAGCGCGAATATTTTGCCCGCGACTTTAAAGACTAAAGTATCTTTATCAAATGGGAAATGTTCCGATACGCCTCGTTTCGAAAGACAGAATTCAAAAAATTGCTGGATATCCATTATTTAGTTATTAATATTGATGTCATCTTTTCGCTATCAAGTTTATATCGGGAGAGAAGTTAGTAATAAAAACTTAGGGAGATTATAGTAAGGGTCGTGATATATATTTAAATAATAACCGTTATTTTTATCTTGAATACTTTGTTAAAAAAATCGATTTATCAAGTTTTAATCTCCCGATTATAAGTTTGTCACTTACACGGTAATCGATTAATTTTTGACCATCTACTTATCTAAATTCCCAATCGAAATAATTACGTTTCTTGGGGGCGTATGACTATTTAGCTTTATATTCAATAAGCGTTGCCTTTCTTAAACGGAAAACTTGGACATATTTATTGCCGATTATCATGAGAAGAAGCCTTTTTGTTTAACTTATTAGTATTTATTCATAACTTCAAAGCATCGACTAGCTCGAAATAAAATTTCACTTTGTGGGTCACGGCAAATGAATCAATAAACTAAGTGCCTCTGCCATATTGATGGGTAGAGGCCCCTTTTATCACTAAATACCAATATAAGGAAATGATGAGCAGAACAACTTTTATTTTGATATTGGCGCTTCTCACAGGTTGCTCAATGTCTAATAAAGCCGTCCGAAACCAATCGTTCTCAGCCATCAGTTTGGATACAATAAACTTGTATGACCAAAACAGGCAGAGGCAAATACCAATTGCAATTTATAAACCTAAAACGGATAAAATACTAAGAAATCAAAAAGTTATTGTCTTTAGTCACGGTTACGGTCAAAATAAAGGCGGCGATTATTTAGCGTACTCTTACTTGACAGAATATTTAGCTTCCAAAGGACTTTTTGTTGTAAGCATCCAACACGAACTTAGCACAGATAGCTTACTGCCGTTAATAGGAATTGCGCAAATAGTGAGACGACCATTTTGGGAACGTGGAGCGGATAATATTTTCTTTGTTATCAATGAACTTAAGAGGATAAATCCTAGCCTAAACTACAATCACATAACATTAATTGGACATTCAAACGGTGCAGATATGACAGCTCTATTTCCGCAAAAGTACCCCCATATTATTAACAAAATAATTACATTGGATAACAGAAGAATGGCATTGCCAAAAGCAAAGAAACCTAAGGTTTATTCTTTGAGGTCGAGTGACCAGCTTGCAGACGAGGGTGTTTTGCCAACAAAGGAAGAAATTGAAAAGTATGGAATGAAAATCGTGAAATTGGCCAACACGACGCATAATGAAATGGATGACAATGCGAATAAGGCACAGCGAGAGGAAATTCAAAAATATATACTGAGTTTTATAAATGAATAAAGACGAGTCCAACCTAGGACAAACAACCCACCACTTTATAAAACAATTGGTTTGGCGTCTCGAGTAGTCCAGGACCAGCTTGTAAAATTAATAGCGACAGTTGATCGCTGTCGCTATTAAATAAGGGATATGCTTCTTAGAATTACCTATTCATTGATTTTAATATCTACCTTTTTGGTTTTTAAGGATGCACCATCAGACCCGATAGATATTTGAGTTCTTTTCTCTTCCTCTACCACAACTTTTTCTTTTTCTACGACAGGTTTTGTTTCTGCTTTGGGCTGCTCAACAACAACCTGTTTCACTACTACTGTTGTCTCAGCCGGTGTCTCTACTACAACTGGTGTATCGGTTTTTGGTTGCTCGTTGCAAGAGGCGAGAGACAAAGACAATACACATACACCTAATAAATAATTTAATTTCATGTTTCGCTTTTTTAGAATTTATATTGGAAAATTGAGCTAGAAGTATTACAACCTATTTAATTGAACCTTTTAGTCGGATTATTCCTGTAACGGCAGTTTTCAGAAATGGTTGAGGCTGATAAGTCCATTAAAAAAATGTTTAGATATTAACTTTGCTCATAGGGGTCAGCACCTTGAAGAAAATTCTTGCAAACTGGCGTCAAGTTAATGCCCTTTCAAGGGTATTTTGGCTTTTAGTGAGGTGACTCTTATTGTGAGGTAAGCCTCAACTAGCAGATCTGACAAATTTTGAAGCTCTATATAGGCT
>DASVUQ010000097.1:0-9419 GCA_036386975.1 Flavobacterium sp.
CATAAGGAAAAACCAGCGTTGGATTTATATAACCGTACCATTGAAAAGCACGGTATTAAAATGAAAAGTTACGTTGCTGTTCAAAAAAAACTATTGGTGCTAATTTATCATATTTGGAAAAAAAATGAACAATATGATTCCTGTTATAGGGGAAAAAAGAAACAAATTTCCAGAAGATACCCCAACGACTTTAACAAAAAAAAGTAACCCCAATCAAGTTGAGGCTACACCAGATAAACAATGCATTTTTGAGAATGAAATGCTTTCTATAGTTTAACAAAAATATAAAAAAATAATAGAGAAAAAATTAGAATTTCAAGATAGTACCTGTACACTACAATCTTTTATTCTTACTTTCTGATTTTTATAAAATCAAAAAGTAAGAATAAAAGGATTTCCGTTGCCATCCTTTACGCGCCTGCGGTACCTATCTTCCTTGTAAGAAACAAGAGAATTTTTATAAAATTATCAAATTAAGCACTTAACCTATATCTGATTTGTTTATTTAAATGATTTGATCAAAATTTTAAATTTATCAAAGTGATTTAAACTTTTTCTTATTAGCTACAAATCCATATTGTTTCTCCTGCAAGGTTTTTTTAACCTTGTAGGTATAATTAAAAAAATATGAATAAAATGAATAATACCTACAAGTTTAAAAAAACCTTGCAGGATTGTCGTTAATATCTTGTCCTAAACGGTTACATGCCACTTCTAATAGCCTCCACTGGATCAAGCCTCGAGGCTGATATAGCAGGCAATATCCCCGATATTAATCCGATAACCATTGCTAATCCGGTTCCCAATGCAATATTAGAAAAACTAAGTACAAATTCAAATTCAACCAGATTGGTAAGTGCAAGTGCAATAGCCCATACCAATAATATCCCGACAAGGCCGCCTATCACACAAAGTATAACCGCTTCAAAAAGAAACTGAAATAAAATAAACTTATTTTTTGCCCCTAATGATTTTTGTATCCCTATAAGATTAGTTCTTTCTTTTACAGAAACAAACATGATATTCGCTACGCCAAACCCGCCTACGAGTAAAGAGAACCCCGCAATCACCCATCCGGCAATATTCATAGTCCCAATAATTCCATCTAAAAAATCAGTAAAACCGGAAAAAACATTGATAAAAAAATTGTCGTCGTCACCGGCTTTCAAACCACGATAATTTCTCAATTTTTGAGCTACCTGCCCTTTGTAAGCTTCCATATCAACCCCGTCTTCAGGCTTAATAACAATGACATTAGTTAGTAAGGTATTGTTATCCCCGTAAAGCCTCCTTATAAAATTAACCGGTATGTATGCAGAAGTATCATCGCTGTCCCCAAATAATCCTGCCCCTTGTTTCTTTAAAACACCTATAACTGTAAACCGTTGACCATATAAGCGCACATTTTTACCAACAGGATCCTCATTTTCGAATAAGGAATTGGTAATTTCATTTCCTAAAACAATTACATTTGACCCGGAATTGCTTTCAGATTCATTATAAAACCTGCCTTTGTCAAACTCGAGCCCTTGGATGTCAATAAACTCATGTGATACAGGAACAATATTTACATCGGTTACTATTTTAGAATTGAATTTTATTGATTCACCTCTTGTAAAAATCTGAAAAGCCGTTTGATCTGTTTCTGTCAAATTATTTTTAAGGTAAGTGTACTCGTCATATTTTACCTGTGGAAATTGTTCTACTTTCCATTGCGGAACGTCAGTTGGCCCAAAACTTCCTTTAAAGAGATAAATAGTGTTTTTATCGAGAGAACTTAAGTCTTTCTTTATTTTCCTATCGAGTGAATCTACTGCGGCAAGTACGGCAATAATAGAAAATATGCCAATTGTAACACCTAATAATGATAATAGTGTACGCAGTTTATTATTACGCAAAGCATTAAATGCGAAGGTAAAACTTTCTTTAAGTAAACGGAAATAAACAATCATAACAATCAAATTAACAGTAAAGTAAAATTCAGTTATATTTAGATAATGTAGCTAAAAATATTTTTATAAAGTAAGTACTTATTTATCAAATTTGTTACACTTTTACATTGAATTTCTTCTTCAAAAAACTATTTTTGCGCCTTCAAACACAACAACATAATGGATACTGCAAAAAAAATTCAATCGGCACTGCTGTCTGTCTTTTCTAAAGAAGGTTTAGAACCGATTGTTCGGAAACTACACGAACAGGATGTAACCCTTTATTCTACTGGCGGGACAGAAGATTTTATTAAAAACCTGGGTATTCCCGTTGTTCCTGTAGAGGATGTAACATCCTATCCTTCTATACTTGGAGGACGTGTAAAAACATTACATCCTAAAATTTTCGGTGGCATCCTAAACCGTCAGGATAATGAGGTGGATGTGCAACAAATGGAAGAATATAATATTCCGCAAATCGATTTGGTAATTGTCGATTTATATCCTTTTGAAAAAACAGTGGCATCCGGAGCTGATGAATCAGCTATCATAGAAAAAATCGATATTGGCGGTATTTCTTTGATCCGTGCCGCTGCAAAAAATTTTAAAGACACTGTAATTGTTGCTTCAGTAGACCAGTACGCGCTGCTGTTAGATCTACTTACACGTCAAAATGGAGCGACGACTTTAGAAGACAGAAGATTACTGGCAACGAAGGCATTTCATGTCTCGTCGCATTATGATACCGCTATTTTTAATTACTTTAATACTGATACTACGATTTACAAACAAAGCATAGCCAACGGCCAGGTTTTAAGATACGGGGAAAACCCGCATCAGAAAGGCTTTTTCTTTGGCGACTTTGACGCTATGTTTACCAAAATACATGGTAAAGAGCTTTCCTATAATAATTTACTCGACGTTGATGCTGCAGTAAACCTGATTGCAGAATTTGAAAACGAAGACCCAACCTTTGCTATACTAAAACATAATAATGCGTGTGGACTGGCAACAAGACCAACAATACAAGAGGCATATACGGCTGCACTGGCATGTGATCCTACATCGGCATTTGGAGGTGTCTTAATTGCGAATACGGCTATCGATGTAGTTACAGCAAAAGAAATCAATACATTATTTTGTGAAGTAGTTATTGCTCCGGCGTATGATAATGAGACAATAACTATTTTATCAGAAAAGAAAAACAGGATTATATTAATCCAGCATCAGGTGCAGCTGCCGCAGACCCAGGTGCGCACTTGCCTGAATGGGATCTTAGTACAGGATAAAAATAATGTTACTGATACTAAAGAAGGGCTTAGAGCCGTTACTCATACCACGCCGACAGCACAGGAAATACAGGATTTAATTTTTGCTTCTAAAATTTGCAAAAACACAAAATCCAATACCATAGTATTTGCAAAAAACAATACTTTAATTTCATCGGGAACAGGGCAGACATCAAGAGTAGATGCTTTAAAGCAGGCGATTGAAAAAGCACGTGCCTTCGGATTTGATTTGAAAGGGGCAGTAATGGCCAGTGATGCTTTTTTTCCTTTCCCGGATTGTGTTGAAATCGCACATAAAGCAGGAATCACAGCGGTTATTCAGCCAGGTGGATCTATAAAAGACGATTTAAGTATTGATTATTGTAATCAAAATAAACTTGCAATGGTATTTACCGGAACACGTCATTTCAAACATTAATTTGTTTAACTTTGTGCGTTCCTATTTTATAAACATTTAAACCCCCCAAAAGACTTATGGGATTTTTTGATTTCATGACTGCAGATATTGCGATAGACCTTGGTACCGCAAACACATTAATTATTCATAATGGCAAAGTTGTCATTGACAGTCCCTCTATTGTGGCACGTGACAGGATATCGGGAAAAATAATTGCAGTTGGTAAAGAAGCCAACTTGATGCAAGGTAAAACACATGAAAACATAAAAACGATCAGGCCTTTAAAGGATGGTGTAATTGCTGATTTTGATGCTTCAGAAAAAATGATAAGTATGTTTATCAAAAGTATCCCGGCATTAAAAAAGAAAATGTTCAAACCCGCTTTACGAATGGTAGTGTGTATTCCTTCCGGTATTACCGAAGTGGAAATGCGTGCCGTAAAAGAGTCCTGTGAAAGGGTAAACGGTAAAGAAGTATACCTTATTCATGAACCTATGGCAGCCGCTATTGGTATTGGACTTGATATTATGCAGCCTAAAGGCAATATGATTGTAGATATTGGAGGAGGCACTACAGAAATCGCAGTGATCGCCCTTGGTGGAATTGTTTGTGATAAATCTGTAAAAATTGCAGGTGATGTCTTAACGAATGATATTATTTATTATATGAGAACTCAGCATAACCTTTTTGTAGGGGAAAGTACTGCTGAAAAAATTAAAATAGAAATTGGTGCAGCAGTTGAAGATCTCGAAACACCACCGGAAGATATGTCTGTTCAGGGACGTGATTTACTTACAGGAAAACCAAAACAGGTAGATGTTTCTTACAGGGAAATAGCAAAAGCTTTGGACAAATCTATTCAACGAATCGAAGATGCTGTTATGGAGACGTTGTCGCAAACACCTCCTGAACTGGCTGCCGATATTTATAACACTGGAATTTATCTTGCGGGAGGAGGGTCTATGTTAAGAGGTTTGGATAAAAGGATCTCACAAAAAACAGATCTTCCGGTATATATTGCCGAAGATCCTTTAAGGGCAGTTGTTCTTGGTACAGGAATGGCTTTAAAAAACCTAACAAAATTCAGGAGCATATTAATTAAATAATTGTTACCGTAATACATAAGTATCCCAAGTTCCAAAATCTTTCAATAGTAGAAAATGCAGCAGGTATTTAATTTCATATTTAAAAACAGCTATAGATTGCTGTTTTTGCTGCTTTTAGGAACGTCCCTTTTTCTTACTATTCAATACCACTCTTTCCATAAAAGTAAAATTATTAGTTCGGCTAATTTTTTAACAGGTAGTGTATATGAAAAAATGAACCTAGTATCACAATATTTTTCTCTTAAAGAACAAAATGATGCTTTGGCTATTGAAAATGCGAGGTTAAAAAAGATCTTGTTTAATAAAAAAGATTCTGTAAACCTTGCTATGGTTGATTCTGTACCTGGGGTTGTTAAAACCGATGTTATTATTTCAAAGGTCATACACAATCCTTACATGTACCAAAAGAATTATTTAACCATTAATTCTGGAGAAAAAGATGGTGTAAAAGTAGATATGGGGGTAATAAATGATCTGGGAATCATAGGAATAGTAGAAAAAACATCAGAAAACTATGCAACAGTTCAAAGTATTTTAAACATCAATTCAAAAATAAATGCCAGAATAAAAAAATCCAATCATTTTGGCACGTTAATCTGGAATGGTAAAAATACTGGGTATGTGCAATTGATAGATGTTCCGCGTTTGGCATCAGTAAGAAAAGGAGATACAGTAGTAACAGGTAGCGAATCTAAAATATTTCCTGCGAATATAAACATTGGTGTAATTGATAAAGTCTACGAAGTTGATGAAACAAATTATTATGAGTTGAGTATCAGGTTGTTTAATGATATGACCAATTTAGGATATGTATATATCATAAAAAATAATGACAGGGATGAAATTCTGAATATTGAACAAACAATAAAAAAGAATGAATAGCACATTACTGTTAAATATGGCTCGTTTTATATTATTGCTGGCACTACAAGTTGTCATTTTTAATAATATCAACTTCTTCGGGTATATCAATCCTTATCCTTACGTTCTTTTTATAGTATTATTTCCGGTAAATGGTAATAAATTTGGTTTATTATTGGCTAGTTTCTCTATTGGGATTATAATGGATATGTTCTGTAATTCAGGAGGGGTACATGCCACAGCATCTCTTTTGCTGGCATACATGAGGCCTGTTTTTTTTAGATTTTCATTTGGTATAAGTTATGAATATCAAACCATTAAAATCAATGATAGATTAACCCCTGAAAGATTTTCATTTATATTGGTCTCTATATTCACACACCATTTTATTCTGTTTTTATTAGAAGTATTTAATTTTGGGCTCATAATAGACATTCTTATAAGAACATTACTAAGCGCTACTCTCACCATTATTATTTGTTTATTAGTTATTTATATTTTCAAGCCAGCTAAAAGATGAGAAAAATACTTTTGCCATCGGTAATCATAATTAGCGCTTTACTGATATTGGTAAGACTTTTTTATTTGCAGATTATTGACGAAACCCTTAAGCTGAAATCTGACAATAATGCTATTAAAATCATTTATGATTATCCGGAAAGGGGATATATCTATGACAGAAATGGAAAGCTTTTAGTAGCCAACCAGCCGTCGTACGATATTATGGTGACTCCCAAAAACGTAAAAGATATTGACACTACAGAATTTTGTGAATTATTAAACATTACAAGACAGGATTTCGATAAACTCATCGCAAAAGCTAATGCGTATAGTCCGAGGTTACGGTCTGTTTTCCTGCCGCAGCTTAACAAAAAAGAATATGCGGCCTTACAGGAAAAAATGCGAAAGTTTGAACCCGGGTTCGAAGTGGTAAAACGTTCTTTAAGAGATTATCAGGTTAATGTCGGGGCCAATATTTTTGGATCCATTGCACAGGTAGGACCTAAGTTCATAGAAAAAAATCCTTATTATAAAAGCGGCGATTTAATTGGGAAACAAGGTGTAGAAGAAAGCTATGAGGCTTATTTGAGAGGGGTAAAAGGTGTTAAATACCGGCAAGTAAATAAATATAATAAAGATATAGGGCCTTATAAGGAAGGAAAGTTTGACACTACATCAGTAGGAGGTGATGATATAACCTTAACCATTGATATTGTTTTACAGCAGTATGGAGAACAACTAATGGCCAACAAAAGAGGGGGTATTGTTGCTATTGAACCTAAATCAGGAGAAATTTTAGCTCTTGTTACTGCCCCGTCGTATGATCCTGCATTATTAGTAGGAAGGCAACGCTCAAAAAATTACACCAAACTTTATAACGATTCTATTTCTAAGCCATTATATGACAGAGGCCTTTTAGCAGAATATCCTCCTGGATCGCCATTTAAAATTATTACAGGATTAGTCGGTATGCAGGAAGGTGTAATAGATGAAACAACTACTTTTGCATGCAGCAATGGTTTTAGTTATGCCAGAGGAAGGTTTCAGCGATGCCATTGCGGTGGTGGGATGCGTGATTTTCATGTGGGGATATATAAATCGTGCAATGCCTATTTTTCTAATGTATATTTAAGAAATATTAATAAATATGCGAATCCCGCTTATGCAGTCGATGCCTGGAGTAACCATGTCAAAAGTTTTGGTCTTGGGTCTTTTATGGACAATGACCTGCCAACAGGTAAAAAAGGTTTAATCCCTACTTCAAAAACATATAAAAGGATTTATCCGAATGGGGGGTGGCGCGGAACAGCTATTATTTCTAATGCCATTGGTCAGGGAGAAGTACTGGCCACTCCGATACAATTGGCCAATATGATTGCTGCCGTTGCCAATCAGGGATATTATTATAAGCCCCACATCATAAAGAAAATAAAAGGAGCAAAAATAGACCCTAAGTTTACTAAAAAATACCAGACTACAATAGACAAAAAATATTTTAAACCTACGATTGCGGGTTTATTTGATGTATACAACCATGGTACTGCTTATTATTTAAGAGTGGAAGGAATTGATATTTGTGGTAAAACAGGAACAGCTGAGAACTTTGCCAAAATCGGAGGTAAGCGTGTACAACTTAAAGACCACTCTATTTTTGTGGCTTTTGCACCAAAAGATAACCCTAAAATTGCTATTGCCATATTAGTAGAAAATGGCGGATTCGGTGCTACAATTGCAGGTCCTATAGCAAGTTTAATGATAGAAAAATACCTTCGAGGTAAGATTACAAGAGTCGATCTTGAAAAAAGGGTTTTAGAAAAAAGCTTATTACCAGAATACGACAAGTATATAAAAAGACCTACTGATAGTATTAGGATGTTAAAACCTAAAATAGTAAGTAAACAACCAGATACTATTCATAACAACAACTAATAGACATGAAGAATCAAAGTGTGATTAGTAATATTGACTGGATTATAGTACTTTCCTACATAGCTTTAGTAGTTTTAGGATGGCTAAATATCTATTCTTCTTCTTTACCGGAAGTAGAAACAAGTATCTTTGATTTTTCTCAATCCTATGGTAAACAACTCATTTTTATCATTATTTCTGTTCCCCTTATTTTTGTTTTGCTCACATTAGATGCGAAGTTCTATGAAAAATTTTCTATAATTATTTTCGGGGTTGCCTTATTGGCAATCGCAGGATTATTTGTATTTGGTAAAACGGTCAAAGGCCAGGCCAACTGGTATTCATTTGGTTCTTTTGGGCTTCAGCCCTCGGAATTTGCAAAATTTGCAACGGCATTGGCATTATCTAAATATTTAAGTGATGTACAGGTAAACCTTAAAGATGTCAGGAGGCAGTTACAGGCTTTAGGGATCATATTTTTGCCCGTCATTCTTATTGTACCGCATGACCCGGGGAGTGCCTTGATCTATACGGTTTTCTTTTTTGTCCTTTATCGGGAAGGGCTGCCATCATGGTATTTATGGGCAGGTTTTGTGGCCATTATTATATTTATAGCCGGATTGCTTATAGAAGTACAGTATATCATCCTGATCGCTTTTATAATTATTGCCCTTAGTTATTTTAGAACAAGATTAGTAGATAGAAATATTATATTTAGTAGTATACTATTTGTTGTCGTATGCGGTTTTACACTTTCTACCAATTACCTTTTTGAAAATGTATTGCAGCAGCACCATAGGGACAGGTTTAATATTTTATTAGGAAGGGAAGTCGATCTTAAAGGCATTGGTTATAACGTCAATCAGTCAAAAATTGCTATTGGCTCCGGTGGCTGGTATGGAAAAGGATTTCTAGAAGGGACACAGACCAAGGGTGGTTTTGTGCCGGAACAACATACCGATTATATTTTTACTACTGTAGGGGAAGAATGGGGTTTTATAGGTTCACTGGTAGTCATTTTAATTTTCCTGGGTTTAATATTAAGGATTTTATATTCCGCCGAACGGCAAAAAACCAAATTCAGCAGGGTATATGGCTATTGTGTGGCTTCTATTTTCTTTATCCACTTCTTTGTAAATACTGCGATGGTAGTAGGTATTTTTCCTACCATTGGTGTTCCGTTGCCACTGTTTTCATATGGGGGTTCAGGTATTTTAGGGTTTACTATTTTATTGTTTATCTTCGTAAAAATGGATGCCAATAAAGTAAATGAGTGGTAATCTTAATAAGGGAAGTGATTCAAACTTTTTTCATTTGGTTACAAATAATCTTTCTTCCCCATATTTATTTTATTCTATAGTTATGCTAAGCGATGCAAAAAACTAAAATCCAAGATAAAATCTTTTTTTCGCTTCAATCAAAAAAG
>DASVUQ010000098.1:0-1731 GCA_036386975.1 Flavobacterium sp.
CAATTGTTCCAAAGGTGCCACATTTTTGGTTTTTATAATGGCTTCCCAAAGCTTCTGCACTATCTTCTAAAACAGGAATGTCATATTTTAAAGCAACCGCATGAACTTCGTCTACCTTATAAGGCATTCCATAAAGATGTACGGCAATGATCACCTTTGGTTTTTTTCCTTTTGTGATTCTATCAATTATTGCTTCTTCTAAAGCCAACGGACAGATATTCCAGGTATCCCGTTCGCTATCAACAAAAACCGGAGTTGCTCCTTGATACATAATAGGATTGGCTGAAGCTGAAAACGTCATACTTTGGCAGATTACTTCATCTCCGGCTATCACTCCTAAAATAATCAGGCCCAAATGAATGGCAGCAGTACCAGAACTCAGGGCACCAACTTGAACATCTTTAACCAAATAATTTTCCAAATCTTTTTCAAATCCATTGACATTTGGGCCTAATGGTGCCACCCAATTCGATTCAAAAGCTTCATTAACATAATTTTGTTCGGTACCTCCCATATGTGGAGAAGAAAGCCATATTTTTGAGTTATTCATTTGTATTTTAAAATTTAATAAAAGTTTCCACTATAATCTTCAAGTCCATCATAAAAGTGCGTTCATAATAATATTTTAAGTTCATTCTTACTTTATCTGGAAAAATAATCTCATCATTATATTGTAAAGGATCGTTTTGAGCGGCTAATAATTTTTCTTCATTATAATACTTTATCGAAGCGAGACTTGTAATGCCTGGTTTTAATTCTAAGATTTTTCGTTTCTCCCCTTCAAGCTTGTCATAGTATCCCGCAAAATCAGGCCTGGGGCCGACAAAACTCATGTTACCAATTAATACATTAAACAGTTGCGGGGTTTCATCAATTTTAGAATTTCTCAAAAATTTTCCAATATTAGAAATTTTTTGGTTTTTAGGATGAATAGTTTTTAGCTTGAAAATCTTAAAAACTTTTCCATATTGCCCAATTCTTTTTTGAAGAAAAAGACCATTGGAATTTGTATCTATGGAGGCTATGACAAATCCTAAAAGCAAAATTGAACTTAGAAAAAATATTCCAAACGTGGCTAATATAATATCAAAAATCCTTTTGATAATCATTGGTAAATAGGTTAAAATATTCTTTTTGCAGGATTGCCAAAGTATGTCCCTGCTTTTTTTATAGTGCGCAACACTACTGATCCAGCACCAATCCTTGTTCCATCAGGAATTCTAACTCCGGGTAAAATTGTTGCATTTGAGCCAATAAATACACTATTACCAATTACTGCTCCACCACCAATATCAACATTTGCCATAATACTGGTAAAGTCTCCTACTGTAACATCGTGACCTATCTGTGACCCTAAATTAACCATTACTCCTTTGCCGATTGTTACATTACATGAAACAGCAGCAAAAGGACAAAGTATGAATCCAGGTCCAACTTTAGAGTTTTTACCAATTAACGAAAACTTGTGACTAAAAGATAGCACTTCACATTGTTCTTTTTCAAGAACAGTAAAAATATCATTTTTAATTTCACATGATGCAATTCCTATCAAAATATTTTTTCCTTTCCAAATGCTGCCAGAAAAAAGTTCATCCAAAACCTTATATTCTGAATCAATTCCATTTAGCGCATCCAAATTGTCGTCAATAAAACCTTCAAGTTTATATTGATTTGTAAACTCTGAATTAGTAATCCATGACTCTAGTTCTCGAGACAAACCGCCAGCTCCTA
>DASVUQ010000099.1:0-5227 GCA_036386975.1 Flavobacterium sp.
ATTTAGTACTTATCAAACACTTATTATAAATGATGTAAAAAAAGATAGTACACAAAGAGAAATAGCTTTGCCTGCTGGTAAAATAATAGTTTGGGCAAATAATAGAAGAAAAAAGAAAAAAGTAGTTTTTGTTCAGGTAAAAGTTAGTGCAACAAGCACTGTAAAAGATGCTTCTCCTGAAAAAGATAGGATTAATGAATATTTAAGACAAGCTTTGATTGAGTTAGATGATGCATCCGATATAATTACACTTGAAGTGTCCGATTCAACAAATTCATTTAATTCATTTATAAATGGATCAGCAATCAAACGAAGTAATGGTTTTCAAATATTACACGATTATTTAAAGTCTAAATTACAATCAAGATATAGTAACTTATATGATTCACATTTTAAAGCCTTTTATTTTAGTGAGTCCGGAGATGCAGGACTTTCTGGATACTCTGCGTTTGGAGCAGATTTTGTAGTGGTTTTCGGAGGATCAAACAATCAGACAGCATCACATGAATTTTTACATTCACTCAATTTACCACATACATTCGACAACTCAGGAGAATTTACTTACGAATATAAAAGAACAGAGAATCTACTTGATTATTCACATCATATTCCTAGCCAAAAGAATGGCAGATATGCTTTATGGTACTGGCAATGGAAAAAAGCAAATAATTCAATTTAAAAACTATGAAAAATTTAATCTATATAATATTATTAATTAACATAAATTGTAATGGGCAAACTTATCAATCACAAAAAAATAAAAATAAAATGAATCAACTAGTTATAAACAAAGATTTCGAAAGATTCGATGTGAAACAATTATTAACTAATGGTAATCAGAAAAAAGGATCTTCGGAAAAAGGCGAATATCTATCCTACGAATATGTAAGCCAAACAGGTGCAAATACGACATATATGTATGGGATAAAAAATGATATATATATAAGCACACTATTTATAAAAAATAGTGTGTATGCAGTCAAAAAAATCTTCCACGGAAATGGTACAATAAAAGAAAAAGGAGTATTCTTCAATGGTAACGACTACACTAAATTAGGAATGTGGTACAAATTTGACGAGAATGGTAAATTAATTGAAAAGATTAATTATGACGAAGGTTATAAATTTTCTTTTGAAGATGTTCTGCATTACTGTAATAAAAATAAAATAAATGTAGAACTGGGGGATGCAAGGAAGTTTGAAGGAGGGTTTCATACTCAAATCTTAAAGGAAGAAAAAAATGGTCTAAAAGTTTGGGTAATTCAATATCAAGATCATACTAAGCCAATCGTAGGAAATATTTCAAAAGATGGTATGAATTATGAATATAACATATTTGAAGAAATAATTTTAGAAGGGATGACAGGAAAAATTTTGTCTAAAAATAGAATTGATATGGGAAATGCAAATAATCTAGATGAAGAAAATTCTTTTCTCGCAGAGCATTACGAAAAAGGAACTTATGAAAAACCCCAATTAGGTACCCCTTATACCTCCCCATCAGAACTTAGTATGGATAAAGATATTTATCAGGTGTATAAAGGAAGGTATTACACTAAAGCAGAATGGAAAGAATTTCACAAATCACTTCCCTGGTGGGAGCGACTAATTTAATATAAATTATGCCACAGAAACTCACAGAAAAAGCATTGTTACTTTGCGATAAAGGGGCAAAGCCAAGCCAGCTCAAAGTAACCAGCCAGACGTTTAGCAAGGCAGAAGATAAGTTGGTTGCTACGGAACAAGACAAACAACCGGAAACTAATATTCCGAATTTCGGGGTTTGTGCTGTTACCAAAAGTAATTGCACCCCTGCAATTATAAAATGGGACAAGACGACAGAAAAAGACACCATTAACAATTATAAAATACTTACAGAAGAAAGCACCTGCCAATGTTCGGTTGGTGGTAAAGTAACTGTTCAGGATAAAGGGCATAAAGAAAAACACGAAACAGAATAGCCCTCGATAGAAACGGTTACCCGTAAAGCGTTAGATTTTAGTTTTAGCTCGAAGAATGACCAATAGCTGAAAAGAATTTCTGAACTGCTTCATTGTTTAAGGTGCTTCTCTAAAACCCGTATGTGGCTTCATTGTTTGGCGAATTAAATGAAATTAAAGTGCATCTTCTAACTCCTTTCAAAGATCAGGAAAAAGAAATCCTGGTTTATGCTACAGCATTATATTGAACAGAAATATCCGGCCTGCAGGTACGGATAAAACAATGTTATTTTAAAGGGTATAACTATTTGATCAAAGCCGTTTTTGAACGTAAAATTATCTTTTTTGAAAATCCTTTTGCCATTCCCGAAGATGAAATGGTTTACCTTGCGGTCGATGAAGAAATTATCAGTTTACGTTTATAAAAATAAAGGCTGTCCTTTAATTGATTAAAATAGCCTCACTTTATGTTTAGATCTGGTTTTAAATAATATAAGAAGCAATTCTAACAATTATATGCATGCATAACATTATCTTTGCATTACATATAATTTTTTTTTAATTTAGCTTAAATTACATAATAAAAAAATGACGGTAAAAATAACTGGAATTGGAAGTTTCATTCCTGAAAATGACATAAAAAACATTGATTTTAGTCAGCATGTTTTTCTAAATGAAGATGGTACTGCCCTTTTACATGCGAATGAAATAGTTATCGGGAAATTTAAAGATATAACCGGCATCCAGGAAAGGCGTTATGCCGATGCTGATATGGTAAGCTCTGACATGGCTTTTATTGCAGCAAAAAGAGCTATTGAGAGTGCCGGTATTGATCCGGAAACTATCGATTATATTATTTTAGCGCATAACTTTGGGGATGTTAAAAAAGGAACTGTCCAGTCAGATATTATGCCTAGTTTAGCCACACGCGTTAAACACAAGCTACAGATTAAAAACCCTAAATGTGTAGCTTACGATATCCTTTTTGGTTGTCCGGGATGGATTGAAGGGGTTTTACAAGCCAATGCATTTATAAAATCCGGGATGGCAAAAAAATGCCTTGTCATTGGAGCAGAAATGCTATCGAGGGTTGTTGATGCACATGACAGGGACTCCATGATTTATTCTGACGGTGCAGGGGCAACAATAGTCGAAGCATCAGAAGATGACAATTTAGGGGTACTTGCTTTTGAAAGTGCCACTTTTGCTTATGAAGAAGCCAACTATTTATTTTTTGGCAACTCTTATAATAAAGATTTAGATCCCGATGTCCGTTATATTAAAATGTTCGGCCGTAAAATCTATGAATTTGCAATAAGCCAGGTGCCACAAGCTATGAAAGTATGCCTTGATAAAAGCGGTATAGCCATAGATGATCTCAAAAAAATACTTATTCATCAGGCGAACGAAAAAATGGATGAGGCTATTGTAAACCGATTTTACAAACTCTACAACAAAACAGCCCCAAAAGATGTAATGCCCATGTGCATCCACACCCTCGGAAACAGTAGTGTAGCCACTATACCCACATTATTTGACTTGCTTACAAGCGGACAAATAAAAGAACAGCATATCGAAAAAGGCGATGTTATCATGTTCGCATCCGTAGGCGCAGGTATGAACGTAAACGCTATTGTATACAGATATTAAAATTATTTATTTTCGCAATAAAAGAACCATTTTACCAACAAAAAAATGGAGCTGGTAAAGCAGTTTTAGTTTATAAATAATAATAACGTTTAAGGCAATACACGTCATCGTCTTCACCATTAAGTTCATTACAGGAGAAGAAAATTCAGGAATAAAATAAACTGTTGTAAGCACAATTCCAAAAACGATAACGAGCTTTAGATAAGCCATGTCGAACGGGAAAAGCCTGAATTTTTTATAAATAAAGATCAGTTTAGCCATGTTGAAAACGACCATTGAGATTAAAGAAGCAACTGCAACTGCAACTATCCCGAAATTAAAATAAAGTATAAATAACAAGTTAAGGGACACATTCAACACAATTAATAAAGCAATTGCCACCAGGTTAAACTTGTAATAGGAAGAGTACGTAATAATTTCTCCGTTAAAACCGGTACCCATATTAATAAGTACATTAAAACCCAAAATTAAAATAACAGGTATCGACGCCACTAAATTATCATGTGTAGGCAATAGTGAAAACAAATCATGAATCCCTAAAAATATACAGCTGTACAAAAGTGCACCTATAAAAAAAAGCAGTTTCGAAATCTCCTTGTATTTCATATTAAGTTCCGTAAAATTTTCAGTTTTAATGTAATTAGATACAATAGGTGCGTATAAAATAAAGATTCCGGTGGCAGGAACTGCCAAAGCCGACGCGAGGGTAACACCGATACTAAAAGTTCCGTTGGCTTCCATCGAAATAAATTTGGGGATCATTAATGCATCAATCCTGAATGCAAATACAGAACCTAAGCTTCCTGCAAATGCAAATAAACTATACCTGAAATAACTTTTCTTAGGAATTTCAGAAAATAACCCATTAAAACTAAAATTAAAATTTGGCTTAAAATGTAGGAATAGATATACTCCGGTACAGCAAAAAATCAGCCCATACGAAATAATATAAAAAAGCAATGAAGCCGGTGCGGTAATAGTATGGTTCAAAAGCAATATAAACAAAACAGGAAGTGCCACTTTTGGTATAATATTATCAAAAAATGTAGGCAATGCTATTCTTTGTATAATTGTAGATTGCTTTTTAAACAACTCCACAAAGGCAAGAAAAAAAGCAATAGGAAATGCATAATACACATATTTCATATTCCTTACATAGGGTAAAAAAGAACCAAGTATCAATAGCGCAAGGATTACAAAACTAACCATAAGGATAGAAACAATACTATAATTAAAAAGTTGTTTCCGGTTATGTGGTGCTAATTTCGGATAAAAATTAAGTAACGCCTGTGAGGCCCCTAAAAGCATAACGGGATATAAAACTTGGGCAATTGCTTCTACATACCTAAAAATCCCTAACAATTCTTTATTTTTTGGATAAATAAATAATGTCGAAACTACGCCGATAGCAATGCCTATATAATTGATTATAGTAAAAAAGAAAGCTTGTTTTTGTGAGGCTTTATTTTCCATTACATTCCGTTTATCCCTAACCTGGACTTTTTTCTGATTACTACTATTGTTTTAATCTTAAAAAACAGGTTAAAATAATAGCCCATTAATTTAATAAAAAGTAGGCTACATTGTTTCCAACTATAATATTTAGTAAAATATTTAGGCAATCCTAATACCGCTTT
>DASVUQ010000100.1:0-8735 GCA_036386975.1 Flavobacterium sp.
ACATACTTTTTTTTAAAAATTGTAGCTTTTAAAATTACTAAAGACTTTTCAAAAACTACTATAGCAATAGTTAAAAATTTGCTTATTTATTATCGTTATTATTGAAAAGAATATAGTACTTTTTCTTATCTATAACTGAATTAATTCAGTAGTAATTTTACCATTATTTGATGCTATAATGTATAGCCTGCCGAATTCTGAATCAGGAATGGTCTCATAAGTTGCATTGCCTACTAGCTGATTAATATGTTGAGAGTACTATTGCTATGCCCTACAATTAATATAGTTTTGCCCGAATGACCTTCAATTTGATATAGGTGCACAGGTTTGTTGTGTCCTTTTGTAATTTGTAGAATAAAACATAATTAAGGGTAACTTTTCAAAATAGTTGACTCATTTAGCAGCACGTTTTTTTTCTGTAGGAGATAGTTCGGGACCAGCAGACTGATCTGCTTTTTCAGCATGGCGGATCAGGTAAAGTGTTGTTTTATTTTGTGCTATACTATTTTGCACTACCATACAAAGCAGTAGAAAGCCCATTTTTTCATGTTGGTATATTTTTTTATAAAATAAACTAATTGCTTAATTCTAAATACAGTAGCTCTAAATTTCATCTCAGGAATTATAAGTTTAAGAATAATTACTGTTAATTATAGTATTAGTAGCACTAATATGATTACATTTAAAAAATTTAATATTAAAATGCACCAAATGCTTAACCTTGGACCAATTATTATTTTAGAAGACGATGCAGATGACAAAGAATTTTTTGAAGAAGCCACCAGGGAAATTGGTGTAGATAATGAAATTATATGGTTTACCGATGCTCCAACAGCATTGCGTTATCTTAAAGAGACCAATAAGACTATTTTTATTATTTTTTCTGATATTAATGTGCCGGGAATGAGCGGCCTTGAGTTTAAAATAGTGATTGATTCTGATCCCGAATTGCGCAGAAGGAGCATCCCGTTTGTTTTTTACTCCACTTCTGCTTCACGGGAAGCCGTTATTACTGCATATACTAAAATGACAGTACAAGGGTTCTTTAGTAAATCTAACAGTTATGAAGATATCAAAAAAACACTTCTTACCATTTTTGAATACTGGGATTCCTGTAATCATCCTAATCTTCATTAATTGACCGGTTTTCAAAAGGGCAAAACAAACTACTTACTTTTTAAGATATTGGAATGCCCGGATGCTGAATTACAAAAATGGTTAACAATTAATCTCTGTTTTCAGGAACAGCCATTTTACGAAAATCACGAGCAAGCTGTTCAAGCCCGTCCTGTAATTCTTTACCTTCCATATGTGTCCCGTGGCCTGTAATAGCCAGTTCCGGCCTCAGTGCATTTAGAAGTTGTACAGAGGCTTCTGCTGATTGCCAGTCTGGTGTAAGGTATACCGGAGGGCCGTTTACTTCAACTTTTTGTACCAATACTTTATAAAACGAATCCTGTTTTACGGTGATAAATGCATCTCCGGCAATTAAAAAACGATCGGCTTCCCTAAAAAAAGACACATGTCCGGGTGAATGCCCAGGTGTATGCAACCACTTCCATCCGGGCAACATAGGCAAGATACCATCTTCAGGAAGAACTTTTAATACAGGTTCAATATTAATAGGTTTATAGGGATAAATTTTTGAAATTTTTGCCAGCAGGCCGCCTTCTACAGAAGTATCCGGTTCAGGATATGCCTGTTGCCCGGTAAGGAAAGGGGATTCTGCTGTGTGTGCATACACCGGAGTCCCCGGCCAGGTTTCCAGCAAGCCTACAATACTTCCGATATGGTCAAAATGCCCATGTGTGAGTACAATAGCCTGCGGAGGATTATTTTCTCCAAACCTTTCGTTGGCAGCATCAATAATATTTTTTCCGGACCCCGGCATACCGGCATCAATCATAACCCATCTACCGGTCGGTAACCCTACAAAAATAACATTGACAATCTGATCTGTAAAATAAGCCACATCTGGCCGAACTTCTCTTAATTTACCGGACGAAACTGACGTCATCGGTATGATATGATTGTCTTCGCTTTGGTGCATCTTCTTTTCCATAACTAATTTTAATTCCAAAACTAATGGCTAAACGTAAATAAAAAATTATACTAAAATAAAATGTTGTTGCATAATTCCCAGGACATAGATAGATTTCTATGCAACAGCAATTATTTGAAATGCGTTATTACAGATAGGGCAATTATTTTTAATTATAACAATCGATTAAAATTATATAAACAAATTATTTATAGAAAATTTGTTCAGCTTAACACTGTTAAGTATATTTGCAGGTAACATTATATTTATGGGAATTAAAGACAGAAAAATTAAAGCTAAAGAGGATCTTCATAAAAGTATCCTTAAAGCCGCGCGTGAAATTTTTCTCGAAAAAGGTTTTGATAATATGTCTATTCGCAATATTGCTGAAAAAATTGAGTATAGTCCTACCACTATCTATCTTTATTATAAAGACAAAGATGCTATATTCCACGCCTTACATCTGGAAGGCTTTTCCCTTCTAAACCAAAAAATGGGGGTGCTGGAATCTGTGGCCGACCCGATGGAACGATTAAAAGCTATGGGGTGGATTTATATTAAATTTGCACAGGAAAATGAGGATTATTATGATCTGATGTTTGTACAACGGGCCCCATTAAACAGCCTGGAATTAGAACCCTGGAAAGAAGGAGAGAGTGCATTTTATTTCCTGAAGCAGACGATACAGGAATGTATCAATAGCAGGCAACTTAGCTTTAATGATGCAGAAGTCGGCGCTTTTATTGTATGGTCGTATATGCATGGGATGTGTACCCTTAAAAACAGGGACCGCTGCCGGATCCTTTCTGAGGAAAAGCAGGATAACATTATTAATCTTGCTTACGGATCATTTATAAAAATGCTGGAAATAATATAATATTTTTTCCATCTAATTAACACTGTTAATAATATTAATAACGTAATATGAACAAACTAATTTTAAAATTGATATTCTTTATTGGAATAACAGGAACTGCTGTTTACGCCCAGTCCCCTGTCGACACTTATATCAAAGAAGGCCTTAAAAATAATCTTGTGTTAAAGCAAAAAAATATTGCGATAGACAGAGCCTTAACAGCATTAAGAGAATCTAAAGGATTATTTCTGCCTTCGGTTAATTTCAGCGGTACCTATCAGAGTGGTGAAGGCGGGCGTTATTTTGATTTTCCTGTAGGTGATTTAATTAATCCGGTGTACCAAACACTAAACCAGCTAACGGGAACCAATAACTTTCCGCAACTGCAAAACATAAAAAGTAACCTGAACCCTAACAATTATTATGATGCTCATATAAGGACCAGCTTGCCTATCATCAATCCTGACATTTACTACAACTATAAAATACAGCAGCAGCAGGTTACACTTTCTGAAACACAGGTTGCCCTGTACGAGCGTGAACTGGTAAAAGATATTAAAACTGCCTATTATAATTATTTGATGGCAAAATCGGGTGTGGAAGTTTATGAAAGTGCCTTAAAACTGGTGGAGAAAAACCTAAAAATCAATCAGTCATTGTTCAATAACGGAAGTGGCCTTATGGCTAATGTAAACCGGGCGAAAGCCGAAATGGAAGAAGTCAATTCGCAGCTCCTTAATGCCCAGAACCAACAAAAAAATGCACAGTATTATTTTAATTTTCTTTTAAATAAAGGATTAGAAGATGACATTATGCTGCCGGAACAACTGGATGATGAATTACAAAACAGTCTGGCTTTGTCATCAGAAAATAAAACACGAGAAGAGCTGGAGCTGTTAAACCTGGAAATTAATGTAAATGAAACCGTCCTCAAAATGAACCAAAAGTACTGGATCCCTAAGATAAGTGCCTTTATTGATTTAGGGTCACAGGCATCTGACTGGGCATTTGATTCTCAGTCACGGTATTATTTTGCAGGTGTACAAATGGATTTCCCTATTTTCAACGGTTTTAAAAACAGCCTCAAAATTCAGCAAAAAAAACTGGAACTCGATAATTTAAATAGCAACAGGGATAACATTACAAAGCAATTGTTGATGAGTGCTAAAGTTGCCCGCAATGATTTGGAAACTGCTTCAAAAAAGTTTACGGCATCAGCAGCAAGGATCAAAGCCGCCGAAAGTTATTATAAAGTAATTGAAAAAGGATATAATGAAGGCGTGAATTCGCTAATAGAATACATAGATGCCCGAAACCAACTTACCGCATCACAACTACAACATACGATTGCCAAATACCAGTTGCTTATAGCCGGGGCAGCACTGGAAAGGGAAACAGCTTCTTACACTATAAAAAAATAAAATTTATGAACCGTATAACGAAAAAACCAGGAACCGCTACAGCCGTAAAAACGAGCGTAATTTCAATTTTTATAATCGTGGCTGTATTGCTTTTACAGGCATGCAATAAAGAAAAAAAAGCAGTAATCCCAGAAAAATCCGAACAGATTGCCGTAAAGGTAATACCGCTACAGCAGCAAGGTGTTTCAGGCACAGTAGCTGTTTCAGGACAATTCTCGACAGGTGACGAAGTCGTATTATCTTTTAAGTCCGGTGGAATCGTTTCACAATTGCTGGTTAAAGAAGGGGATTATGTAAAAAAAGGGCAGGTATTGGCAAGGCTCGATTTAACAGAGATCAGGGCGTCAGTCAATCAAAGCCAGCTGGCAGTGACGAAAGCAAAAAGGGATTTTCAGCGTATGAGCAACCTGTATAAAGACAGTGTGGTTACACTGGAACAATTCCAAAATGCAAAAACAGCCCTTGACGTAGCAAAACAACAAAATAATGCTGTACAATTTAATATGAATTATTCAGAGATAAGAGCGGTAGAAAACGGTTATGTCCTTAAGAAATTTGTTAATGCAGGGCAACTCGTTGCACCCGGGCAGCCTGTCCTGCAAACGAATGGTGCCGGAAATTCAAAATGGATGCTTAAAACCGGACTGAGCGATGCCGACTGGCCGCTGGTACATCCCGGAGATGAAGCAGTTGTAAAAACAGATGCACTGCCGGGCGAAGCACTGGAAGGCAAAGTAACCCGCAAATCACAGGGGATAGACCCGGAAACCGGTACTTTTTCTGTAGAAATTGAAATTGATGCCAGGTACGGTAAAAAATTAGCTTCAGGCATGTTTGGAACGGCACAAATACAAACTCGTAAAGCTAACGGATTATGGACTATTCCTTATGAAGCACTGCTGGACGCTAATGGTAATACCGGTTTTGTTTTTGTAACAGATGACAATAAAACAGCCAGGAAAGTGCCTGTCGAAATCGGTCAGATCAATAAAGATGCTGTACAGATAAAAAGAGGCCTTGAAAACCACAAGAACCTGATTATAAGTGGGAATGCTTATCTGGGCGATCAGTCCAAAATTACCATCATTAAATAATACGCCATGAAAATATCTGAATATGCAGTAAAAAATTATCAGTTTACACTGGTATTATTTCTAATGGCAATTGCTTTGGGAGTCACCACTTTATTGAACATGTCACGAAGCGAAGATCCTATTATGAGCAACCCTGCTTATACTGTTGTTGCCATTTATCCGGGAAGTTCCCCTAAGGATATCGAAGAAATCCTGGTAAAACCTTTAGAGAAAAAAATATACGGGCTTGAAGGCATCAAAAGGATCAGGTCTACCATTAAAGATGGTGTTGCCATTCTGAATGTGGAATACAAGTATGAAAGCGACATTGACGAAAAATACCAGGAAGTTATTCGTGTTGTGAATACCATGCGCGCCGAGCTGCCCGGTGATATTGTAAATATTACAGTAGATAAGCAAATTACTTCGGATGTTAATATTATTCAGCTAGGACTGATAAGTGAAAATGCGCCCCGTGAGAAGTTGAAGCAATATGCAGAAAATATCCAGGAAGAACTTGAAAAAGTATCAGAACTAAAAAATGTAGAAATCCATGGCTTACCCAAACAAATTACGAGGATTGACCTTCAGTTAGAAAAAATAGCTAAAATGAATATCCCGCTAAATGCTATCCTGGGAAGCATCGAAAGCGAAGCGGCCAATATTCCGGGAGGAAGTGTAACGGCAGGTAAAAAATCGTTTAATATTAAAACCAGCGGCAATTATAAATCATCGGAAGAAATTGGTAATACTATTATTTTTAGTGCTAATGAAAAAGTGGTGTTGCTCAAAGATGTCGCCACGGTACACAATGACTACGAAGAATCCAAACACATTATCCGTTTAAACGGCTATCGGTGTGTTTTGGTCACTGCAGCACAAAAAGAAGGTTTTAATATCTCTAAAGTGCAGAAAAAATATATCCCGATCATTGAAAATTTTAAAAAAACATTACCTTCCAACATTGATCTCGTTCATAATTTTGACCAGGCAGACAATGTCAACAAACGTTTATCAGGGCTTGGTGTCGATTTTATTATTGCGATCTGCCTTGTAGCACTTACCCTTTTGCCTTTAGGCTTCAGGGCATCGGTTATTGTTATGATTTCTATTCCGCTTTCATTAGCAATCGGGCTCGTATTATTAAACTTTTTGGGCTATAATATTAACCAGTTAAGTATTGTCGGACTGGTTGTGGCATTGGGTTTACTGGTCGATGATAGCATTGTTGTGGTAGAAAATATCGAACGGTGGATGCGTGACGGTTATTCGAGAATGGATGCTACATTAATGGGTACGAAGCAAATCGGGCTTTCTGTAATTGGATGTACCGTAACTCTTATCATTGCCTTTATGCCATTGGTTTTTTTACCGGAAGCTTCCGGGGACTTTATCCGTGGTTTACCTATGGCAGTGATTACAAGCGTTCTGGCGTCGATGGTAGTTTCACTAACCATTATACCTTTTTTATCAAGCCGTATTTTAAAACAACATCCCGCTGATTATAAAGGAAACTTTTTCCTCAGGTCATTACAAAAAATAATCCACGGCAGTTATTCCCGGTTGCTGGATGTGGCATTAGAAAAACCGGTAAAAACCATACTGATTGCTTTAGTTATATTTGTTGCTTCACTTTTGCTCTTTCCTGTTATTGGTTTTAGCCTCTTCCCTGTTTCTGAGAAGCCTCAATTTATGATCAATATTATTACGCCGTTACAGACCAATATGGAAGAAACAGACCGTGTTGCAAAATATGTAGAAAGCGAACTTGAAAAAGTGGACGGTGTAAAATATTTTACCTCGAACGTAGGGCGCGGAAACCCAAGGATTTATTATAATGTAATGCCGGAAAATGACAGGACCGATTTCGCACAGGTATTTGTACAACTTGAAGAAAGCACAGGAGCGAAAAGAAAACTGGAAATACTGGAAACGCTGAGGTCTAAATTTGCCAACCATTCCGAAGCCAGGATTGAAATTAAAAACTTCGAACAGGGCCCTCCGGTCGTAGCCCCGGTTGAAGTGCGTATTTATGGAGATAATTTAGATTCACTCCGGGCTTTGGCCTCAAGAACGGAAGCTATCCTGAAAAAAACAGAAGGGACCATGTATGTCAATAATCCGGTTACCAATCTTAAATCGGATATCAAGATCGACATTAATAAAGAAAAAGCACGTGCACTCAGTATCAATACGGTGGATATTGACCGTACGGTACGGCTTGCAGTTGCGGGGCTGAACCTGGGTAAATTTACCGATGAAAATGATGACGAAAGAGAGATTATTATCACTTCGCCTAAAGCAGAACGCGCTACATTACACGCACTGGAAAATGTTTTTATAAATAATGCTATCGGAAAAGCAGTACCACTAAGCCAGATTGCGCATTTTACAATGGAGAGTTCCCCTTTATTCATCAATCATTTCAACAAAATCAGGACGGTTTCTGTAACTGCATTTGTAGATAAAAACCATCTTACTGATGATGTGATAAAAGACGTAATGGAAAAAATGGACCAGTCTAAGTTTCCTGCCGGATACAATTATACTATGGGCGGTGAATTCGAATCTAAAAATGAATCTTTTGGCGGATTCGGAACTATAATCCTTATTACCATTTTTATGTTTGTGGCCATCCTGATCCTGCTGTTTAAAACATTCAAAAGTACTCTTATTGTTCTTTCCGTAATCCCTTTGGGTATGGTTGGGGCCTTAACAGCACTATGGATTACCGGCAACTCTTTGTCTTTTGTGGCCACTATAGGACTCATAGCACTGGCAGGAATAGAAGTAAAGAATTCGATACTTTTTGTGGATTTTACCAACCAACTGCGCGAACAGGGCAAGTCAGTCGAAGAAGCTATCCGCGAAGGCGGGGAAGTCCGTTTTCTGCCTATTATCCTGACTTCGTTAACCGCTATAGGAGGGCTCTTACCTATTGCAGTGTCTACCAACCCTTTGATTTCGCCTTTGGCTATCGTTATGATCGGAGGCTTAATCAGCTCTACCCTACTCTCCCGTATCGTTACGCCTGTGGTTTATAAATTAATTCCACCGCGAATTGAAACTTCAATTAAAGAATAAATAAACTAAAATATTTATAATCCCGCTTTGGCTATTGATGCTGTGAGTGGGATTTTTTTTGATCTATAATAAATTCCCAGTAAATCTTTTGATTTTTATATGCTTTTTGTGCGGTAACAACAGTATTGAAATATATTATATGACAATTATAAGGTCATGGCTACTGCATTTTTAATAAAACATATGTAAAAACATATTGTGAAAAGCTATAAACTTTGTGAAACAATTTTTTAAAAAAGTAGTTGAATACAATTGATTGT
>DASVUQ010000101.1:0-7127 GCA_036386975.1 Flavobacterium sp.
GGGTATAACCGCCTGAAACGTATCTTCGAAGGAAGAAGGAGTAACATTAAAGCCGGGGCTTAATGTAATCGTGCCTCCTGATGTAAAAGTTACATTAAACCCCCTCATTGTGGCTGTTGAAGTTATGGCTGATGAAGCTGTAATGGTTTGTTTTGCTTTAACTGTATAAATTCTTGGGGGAAACGGGTCAGGGGTAATTGGTTCGGAAAAAGGGTCGTCAACAAAGACAATTGGTGCTGTTATTGTTACATGGTCTGGTGTTACATCTGGGGCACCAGGGCTACTCCCGGCTGGTGCTTTTAAAAATCGGGTTTTGTCGAAAATATTTGACGGCGAAGGTGCAATAAAAGAGCTTTTGTCAGCTCT
The DNA here is from genome assembly GCA_036386975.1 of Flavobacterium sp. GTDB lineage: Bacteria > Bacteroidota > Bacteroidia > Flavobacteriales > Flavobacteriaceae > Flavobacterium. Next base: position 367 of record DASVUQ010000101.1, read on the forward strand.
GTTGAAGGAGTCGTAAACAGTTTCGGTTCCCCAGATTTTATTTTGTACCACATCTTTAGACAAGGTGACATTAGGTTTTCCAAGATCATCAAAATAGGTCCTTGAAGCCCCTGTTACAGTGCCTTTTGCATCATATTGAACGGTATGTGTCCAGTTGTACCTGTTATTTACTGCCCGTACATAATTACTGCCCGGGGATGTGCATTGTGTGTGTGTCGGCGGGCCATCCAGCTCTGAAAATATATTATCGTTGTTAGTATCCAGATACCATTGTGTATTGGGGTTGACAAATGCGTCATCATCATCACAATCCATGTTATGTCTTGCGAAACCAGGTTCATTATAAGCATTACACGTTGCTATGCTACCGGAATCGGTTCCGTAGCCATCGCCATCATTGTCCGGGTACCATATTGTAGCATAATAAAAACGATTGGTATCATCACAATCTTTATTATTGCTTACAAAGTTTAAGGGCGGTATATCTGAACAGACTAATCTTGTATAATTGGAATCATTACGGCCGTAGCCATCGCCATCGCCATCGTAATAAAAAGTTTTTGGATACATCCTGTTTGTATCGTCGCAATCCCCGTTAACGAGTGAATAACAATAATAAATGATATTACCATCCGGATCCAGGCCAATTTCACCTTCTGGAGGAATAGTACAACAGAGCATCTCACCTGCACCAAGGCCATCACAATCCATATCCCTATAATAAGATTGTAGGGGAGGGTCAGGATCTGGAAAATCTTGTGCATGTGTAGCCAGGCAACTCAAAACTATAAAAAGTATACTATAATATTTATATTTCATGGCACAATTAATTAAAAAGTTTATAATTTATCTGATGTTCGGTAGACAGTTTAAACCCACCTGGTACTGCGTTGGGCAGGTCTTCTATTACTTCTATGTACGTTTTTACCAACCTTCCGGCGGCGTCATATTCAAACCGGGTAGCCAGTCCGTTATTTCCTATAATATAGGTCAGCTCGTCTTTATCATTGTATACGTACCCGGATATCGATGAGGCCACAGGACGGACCATTAAATCATCTACGTGTACCGGTGACCCATTTGGAGAGGCTATATAAAGGGTACAATCGGTAGCCGGTACATTTGCATAGCCTACGTTTAGAACCCAGTCCCCTGCCGGATAACTTTCTGTAAACGGAAAGGTATTGGAATTTACAGCCATAACAGGCCTGGCATCGGACCTGAAGGACCATACCGATACTTTATACCTACCGGCCCTGTGTTCGCCACTTTTCATATAAGGCCCAAACTGAGAGCCGGAAGTTACTGCAACAGCATAGCTTCCTGTATGGGACCTTGCCGTGTTCCTGGTGGTATTTATCATCCGGATTTCCGGTTCCAGCCAGTTGTTTACCGGATCGTTTTCTGCCCCGGTATAAAATAATTCCGTATAGCGGGCATTTCCTGAGGCAAGTGTTTTTGTCTCCGTATCCCCCATTTTAGTAGCCGCATAATTACCATTGATATCTTTTACCTCCAGTATATTGGAGTAATGGTTGTATAATGTGGTTTCAGAAGTTAGTTTCCATTGTGCCGGTTGGGAGCCGACCCCTACAGCCCAGTTAAACCCATCATCGCTACCATTAGCGGCATTATAATTAGTAAAGATGCCATTAGCGTCTTTTACACCGTTCCATACATACGATTTGTGCATGCGCCATATTTTTTCATTGTCATTTTCCGGCGTTTCCGTACCGCCATCAATATTTTTATAGGTCCAGATATTATTCCAGGTGGTAATGCCTACCCCGGTTTCTTTCCAGGTGCCGTTATCCAGGATATAGGAATAATTTGCTGCCGTTTGAGCTAACATATTTTTGTTAGCAGTGTTATCCGCTTTGGCACCCATACCGGAATATTTTACGTATGCAGGGATTACTTTGTCTTTAAAACTTTTCCCATCACTGGAAACCCTCTTTGTTTCTACTACTTGTCCTGTTAAAAAATCAAGTTTATCTACAAATGACGTGACAGTGTGCCCACCCTGTGTTGAAGTAGTACTTTTTAAAATGTTTGGGTATTTTATTTTACTGGTAGATCCTAATCTATATATTAGGTTTGATTCATACAATACCTGTTTATAAATAGAGAAAGTTTCCTCTGTTATTCCCTGTTTGATATCTGAAATATCCTGATAGGAATTTTCTGTTTTTGACAATAATTGCCCGTTGCTATTAAACGTTTTTACCTGTTTTAACCTTCCTAATGATGCGGTCATATCCTTTATATTAAATTTACTGAAATTCAAATTAAAAGTTTCTCCATTTGAAGATCCACCCCAGGGTACATTTTGTGTTTTTTCAATTTCTAAAATACCGGGTATAGTCAGACTGGTAGGGACTGTAGCAACATCCGGTTTTAAAACATTAAAATTATATTCCTGGACAACCCCTATCTTACGGTCGGCATCGTAATTTGTTACTGTTACATATTCATACATAACACCGGGAGAGGGAAGTTCGGAGAGGTACTTTACCTCTTTAAAAGATTTGGAAGGCGCATAGGATGTTATTCCTGAAGATCTATAGCCTACATCATATCTACTATTGGGAAATCCTGGTACATGATAACTATATCTGATGGTATTTTTTATTATGGAATTTTCTTTTATACGAATAAACTGAACTCTTGTCCCGCCACCGTTCCGGTACCATGATGCATTATTAGATACAGCTTCCTGCTGGAATTCATCAGGTTCATATGTAATATCAATTTCCGAGCCCAAAGGTGTTACAATTTTATTTAAACTCCACGCTGCAGGAATAAGTTCATAATATCCCCAATTATCTTCCCCTGCGGCAGAATAAGGATAAGGATTAGAAAAGCCATTTTCGTACTCAAATCTATAGGGAGGAACAGACTGCTGATTATTTCTACCTACAAACTGTAATGACTTTAATGTTAACCGGCCTCTTGACCATGCTTGAGAATTTGGTGCATTTGTTGCTAAACTGTAGTCGTAGTTAAATACTATCGATTTTACAGCTTTTTCTTCTAACCCTCTCCCCCTAATATCTTCTGTATCATAGATGTTATTGAAAAACTCGCCATACCATTTTCTATTATTACCGGGTTCTATATATCTTTCTTGAGTAATATTACCAGTGAAATGGTAAGTTTCTTTTAAATGTGTCAGTAACTTAATTTGTCCTTCAAAGGTTGAAGCCCTGTTAGAACCAGTATTTTTTCCAACATTAACATCATTATTTTTAAGCAATAGTATTTTATTTAGCTTTAAGGATTTGTGCGGGTTACATTTTATATATTGCCCCCACCTTGATTCTAATATATGATATGCTTCAGGAAATGTAGCGGTCATATCATCATAAATACCCTCGTAATACGATACACCATTCTTACCTATCCTTATATTCCTTTTTACGTTATTTTTCCAATCCATTTCATTCTCACTAGTACCAATTTGAAAGCTAGAAGATATATCATCCTGCCTCTCCTCTTTGATAAATAGTGCAGTGTGGGTCCTGGTTTGTATTTTATCCAAATAATAAATTTCTTTTATCCCCCAGGAATACGATTTATTAGTACCATCATTTGTTTCCGGTGATTTCCAGACATACCCATCACTCCACTTCCCATAATCAAATGAAGTCCAGTAACCCAAATCTGCCTGGTCTACCTTATTATTTAAATTAGCGTCAACGTAATCCGGCCCGGTGATTGCGGTTAAGAGCCAATGCGTAGCATAAGGCGCAAATTGTTGCTTTTCGAAAAACCTGGAATTAAAATCAGAATTACTACTTGTACCTTTGGTAAATATCTCTTTTTGATATACCGGTAAGGAATAATGGTACACTTTACCATCCAGAGCAGTGATTTTAAAAGCGCCTATACCATCAGTCGGTGCTTGACTTCTATTATAATTTTCCGGATGTATTATAATACTATTTGAACTGTTAATTTCTGTATTGGTAAAAGTTTCAATATAGGAGCCGGTCTTTTTTCGTTTCATAGTTGCATTATATCCATCTTTCGCTTCACCATCTATATAAGAAAGGCTATTAAGACTGGTTGGATTACTATAGCCTTCAGGGGGAATTCCAGGGGCAATAGCTCCATATATCCAGTTACCTGAAGATACTTTTAGATAAGATGAAGGCTCATTATCAAAATAGAAATGAATATCATTTAGATTATTATCTACCGTTTTTGTAAATTTATGTCCGTGACCAGTTCTATAGTGTATCGATCCAGGGTCACGTTGTTGATAATTAATCTTGGCATTGTTTATTAAAGATCCATTTTCAAAAATACCCGGTCTAAAAGAACCAGAAATACCCTGGCCTGATATCGAATAAGTATCATAGGCTATAAAAGATAAATTATCCTCACTGTTTTGTCTATTAGTATCTTCCATATACAACGAGTTGTATGAATCCAATGTGTTTGTAGAACTAAAGTTAGTAGCGTTTTCAAAACTCTCCATATCCCCTCCATATAAAGACCCTTCATGACCTGTCTGTGAGTTTTCATACGTCCAGTAACGTGTCCGCGAATAGCCTAGTGTCACGTTTACTGCATATATTTGTATAGGGATACTAAAACTTGTTGTACTCATATTAAGACTACCTGTACCATAATTGTTACCAGATAAACTAAATCCTTGTCCAACTACAGATGCAGATAGCCCGCTTTTAGAATCGAATGAAATTCCTAGTCCACCTTTTAAACCATAATAATTAGGTTTCATGTTTTTTAACGGCGTCCTGCCATCTACTGAGGCTGAAATCCCGGTGCTTCCATTTTTAAAACTCTGATTTATACCTATTGAAGCACTTACATTACCAATGTTGCCTCCAAGGCCTATACTAGCTCCATCAGAACCTATAGATGCAGAAACCCCTCCTAAAGAAGCCATTACCCCTCCATCTGTACTATATGTAGTAGTGCCACCAAAAGCTTTATTTTCAGTATAGGACCCATAAAGCCCGACTGAAGCACCATTTTGTCCCCAACCTATAGAAACACTACCCGAAAAAGTAGTAGAAGTACCTCCCTGATCGTATATAGCCTGGTATGTTTTAACTCTTTTCCAATCATCGGGTACACCAGTAACACCACGATTAATAGCACCTGGATTTAAACTCCACCCTAATCCTACCCAGGATGCTTCCTGGTTCATAGCGATACCGGCATGATTTGATAAAGTTAATGGGTAACCGCCTTCAGGACTGGGTATATTTAATAGAGGTAGCACATAGGACATATCGCCCGTAACTAAATTCACCATGTCAGTGGCGTCAACAGGTTCAAAACTAACGGCTTCTGGGGCTACAGGCCCATGGTTGGCAGCAAATACATTATTGGGTACTAATGTCGGGAATAAGATCAGCATAAAGAAAGTAGCGATAACCCTATGTGATAATTTGTGTTTTTTTATCATCTTTTTAATTTTTTAAAATTGCAATTGTGGCTCGTTAAGTAAGGCTCTGGTGTTAATTTTAAATTTTATATCCCCGGTGCCCAGGCCCAGGTCCTGTACTACGAAGTTCAGGTATTCCTGGTGCATATATTTTTCTGCCCTGGGGTATACAATCATGATGGACGTTGCATTACTCATACCATACATTCTGGGATAAATAAAATCAGACATCGCCATTGTGTCTTTGGCCGGCGTATACAGGTGTACTTTTTGTTCCATGCCAAAAGCCAGGTCATTGACCATCTGCCCGAATTTTGCTTTGTCCCGGGCCATGCCGTTCAGCAGTTCCTGGTTGTTTTGTGACATAGACAGGTTAAAGTACATGTACTTGCCGTACTTTTTACGTAATGGCCCTATTTGTTCCGGCTTGTACTTTTCCCCTAGTTCCTGTTTTACCAACAGGTCGGTGGGCCTGTATTGCAGTACATAATCTACACCATTAACCGTTTTTGTATAGCTGTAGCCATTGTCCCCGTCTTTTATATACGTATGTATGGCCTCCACAGTATCAAATGTTTTGGTACACGAGGCAATAATGAACAGGAAGGAGAACAGGAGAAAGTTATTTTTTATCATATTCCTCATTTAAGCCTTTTAAAATTTCCGGGGTAAGGTCAGTCGATTCATCGGCATACATGATGTTGCCGCCGCCACTGGCACCGAATATGATTTTATAGCTATGGTTTTTACCATATTCTTTAATGTAATCATTGATGTCATTAATAACGGTTTGCGTCATTTTCTTATCTTCTTCCTGGATTTTTTTCTGTATGGCTTCTTGGTACCCATTAATTTGTTGTTGTTTGTTGGATAAAAGTTCCTGTTTCAGTTTTAACTCTCCGGGAGAAAGCTGGGCACGCGTTTTTTCATACGTTTTTAATTCATTTTGCCATCCAGTAATCAGGGAATCGATATTTCCTTTCATTAAAGTGGCTTTTTTATCAAATTCTGCTTTAGCCACTTTCGTCTTTTTATAGCCTTCAATAAGTTTATTGACATCGACATATACTAATTGGGAACTGTTACTGGTATACAAAAAAGACAGGAAAACCAGTACAATAGCAGTGGCGGACAAGACAATAGGTAATCGTTTCATAAGTTTAATAGTTTAAGTAGGATTAGTTTGTATTATTATTTGTAAAAAAAGAATTATCTATTTTTTTTGTTCTAATTGTTTTACTTTTTCTTTTAAAAGGTCCATTTTCTTATTCTGTTCAATCATATAAAGTGTCAGCTCCTCAATTTTTTGTAACAACTTAATTTGAAACTCCCCTATATTTAC
>DASVUQ010000102.1:0-1575 GCA_036386975.1 Flavobacterium sp.
CATCCAACTTTAATTTTGTCTGATATAATGATGCCTAAATTGATTGGCATCCAACTTCTTAAAGAACTCAAAGCTAAACATCAAACTAAAACTATACCTGTTATATTTCTTTCGGCCCGTGCAGGAGAGGAAGCTACCATAGAAGGAATGGAAGCGGGTGCTGATGATTATCTTGCAAAGCCTTTTAGCGCAAAGGAATTAATTGCAAGAGTACAGGCAAATATTTCTCTGTCTTCACTTAGAAAAAAAACTGAAGAAAGAATTATTTATGAGCGGCAAAAGTTATATGATGTTTTGATGCAGGCCCCTGCTATGACAGCCATTTGCCAAGGTTCCAATCTCATATATGAGCTTGCAAACCCATATTATTTAAAATTTTTAAGAAAAACCTCGGATATCATTGGAAAACCATTACTCGAAGTATTTCCCGAAATTAAAACTCAACCTATTTATGACATATTGAACAATGTATTTGAAACAGGAAAAAGATTTGTAGGAGATGAGGTTTTAATACAGCTTGACATAAATAATACAGGGGTCGCGGAAGATGTATACTTTAACTTTGTATATGAGCCTCTAAGACGGAACGATGGTGAAGTTGATGGTATAATGACTCATGCTGTCGACGTAACTAGTCAAGTAATAAGCCGAAAAAATACCGAGGAAGGTAAATTGGAATTAAAAGGAAAAAACGGTCAGTCCTACACTGACTTACTCAGAACCTTTGAAATTTAAGAAAACTTCCACAAAATGGTTCTACTTTTGGATACTTACAGTATATGATTGGCTTTTTTCTTTTAATCTTAATATAAAAGGTTCGAAACCTGTCCCATAGGGTCCCCCCTACTCGTAAATCGAAATCACAAAAAAGCCTTCTAATTTTGAAAATTAGAGGACGGAATTTTATCCATTTTTTTTGAACTAATATAAATTAGACGATTATAAATTTTTTGAGGAAAATCCCAAAAATAAATCGATGTACATCAATTAAAAATATTTGACTTCTTTGCCAAACAATAGTGAATGACTGGGATTAAAAATGTATACAGGAGAATAAGGTCAGCATTATGCATGTTTTAATTTATTAACAGCGTTTTCCGCTTAGGCTTACTATTAATTGAAGGTTAAATGTTATTGTGATAGTAAAGAATATTATTATGTAGTTTTATAATGACTTCTAATATTATTCAAGGTTGATTATATGATAAATATTTTGCTTGCAGAGGATCATGTAATTTTAAGGCATGGTATTATATCCTTATTACAAAAAGATCCTGATTTAAATGTCGTTGGTGAAGCTGGAAACGGATTGGAAGTGATCGAAATCATGAAAGCCAAGTCTGTAGACCTTTTAATTGCGGATATTACTATGCCTTTTATCGATGGTATAGAGGCAACAAAATTTGTAACAGATAATTATGAAACAAAAGTGATGATTCTTTCGATGCAGCAAGAATTAAGGTACGTTTATAATAGTTTTGAGGCTGGGGCAATCGGTTATATGTTAAAAACGTCAGGTAGTGAGGAACTCGTCTTTGCCATAAAAAAAGTCGCTTCCGGACACCCGTATATTTC
>DASVUQ010000103.1:0-5807 GCA_036386975.1 Flavobacterium sp.
ATATCCTTTGGCTGTGGCTTGTTCTTTTGTTTTAATTGACGCGTCATAAGTTATGTGTTGTTGGCCATCTTGTGATTTCCATTTAATCCAATCTTGTGGCGCCATCCCATCAGGGTCAATAAAGTACATTGGATTATTAAAAGCATAATTATAGGGGCTGTGCCTTCTCATCTTTTCTGCTAGTGGGTCAATAGAAAGCCACATCTGCACAACATTGGCCTCGCGCGAGGCTTCGCTCTTGCGCGGGCGTACTTGTAAATCGTGGTAAGAGTCTAATTTTAAGCATCCCATTATCCAAAAATAGGCTTTTTACTTTCAATTGAAAAAAAAAGGTTTTGATTCTTACCAAAAAGACTTAAAAAATGCCTGGTCTTTACATTCAGTACAAAACTTAACGGGTTATCTTTAATCGTGCGCCCGGTTTTTTTGGAAGATGGTCATTACTGTTGCAGGTTAAAAAAATGTTCCCTTGGCCATCTTTAAAAAAACGGGCATAGCCCCACGGCGATTGAGTCTCTACAGTTCCACTAACACCCCGAAGCACCGCAGGAAAAACGTAGGGAAGCGGAGTTTTTTCCGAGGAGCGCCACGCGGTGTTGCGGCCTTCAAGCTGCCACGCTAGACCGGGAACGCAGCGGAGTTTTTACGTAGCGAAGAGAAGGGATAGCAGCGTGCAACGGCACGGAAAAAATCAGTTCAGCGTTAGCGTTCCTTGATCCAGGGCAAAGCGTCAGCGGAGCCAACCGTGATGGCGGGTTGAGAGAGCAACCGCTGAAAAAATAAGGGGCGGTGGACGCAAACACTGACCCGCATTTTTCTTGCGGGTTTGTGTTGCGGACGCAGCAGCCCCGACGAACGCAGGAAGTGAGCGTGTGGAGACTGGGAACGCCGACAACAAAAAAAGAGCTGCTCTTTTTTCGGAGCTGCTCTTTTTCTGGTGGCAAGTGGTCTGTGGAACGGAGAGAGGAACGAACGACTGGAACAGCCCAGCGGAACTAAGGGAACGACCGTAGGGAGACCGCTTTTTTGCTCTGCTGTTATTTAATCGGATGGTATTGGTTGACCGCATTTTGCAATATTTCCAGTTCTGTTTGTTTGTATTGAACCGTTGTCGATGCCCGGCGATGTCCAGAAAAAACCTGTACAATCCTGGTATCATTTTCCTTTTTTAAGAGATTGGCGATTACACTCTGGCGAATTTTCATTGGCTGTAATTTCTCGTTTGGTTTTCGGTTTTCGTTGATTATCCTGCTAATTACGTGCGGGCTTATCTTTTCTCCGTACTGGCCAAGAATAAAAGCGGTTTCAGTCGGATTTTTAAGATTGTATTTCAGTAATTTAATACGTTCATCTTCTAAGTAATTGTAAAATAAAAGTACTTGTCTTGCCTGCAATGGGAGTGTTCTTTTTTGCTGGTGATGACCACTTTTGATATGGATCCCGCACTTTTCCAGGTCAATATTTTCTACTTCCAGATCGCTGATTTCAGATACATTTAAGCCCTGGTAAACCAATAAGCTGATGATGATTTTGTTTCTGTTTTCTAAATGCTTTTTCTTCCTGATCTGATAGTTTGCAAAGAAGTTTTCCAGGGTTTCCCAGCTGTATAAATTATCAACCTGGATTTGCTTGTTTATCTTGTCTTTTAAAAATAGCTCACTGCAGGGATGGTCTTTTCTTTTGCCGGTTTCCAGTAAATAATTGAAGTAAATTTTAACTCCATACAAGCAATGGCGTAATGTTTTCGGGTGCAGATCATAGTTTTTCCGCAAGTAGGCAACGTAGTTTAAGATGTCTTTGTAAGTCGCGGTTTCGGACTTATTCTGGTAGTAATCTGTAAATCTTTTTATGTTGTAAAGATTGGATGCTAAAGTGCTTTTGCTGTACTTTTTTTGTAAATATTCACGAAGTATCATCACATAAATTATTAATTTGATTTTGGTTAATATGAGTGTAAATTTCTGTGCTTTCAATATGGCTGTGCCCTAAAAACCTTTGCACTTGTTCGAGTTTCATTCCGTTTTCTAAAAGATGTGTTGCGATGGAGTGCCTTAATGTATGGATACCTATTTTGTTTAGTTCTTCAGTAGTAAATCTTTGTCCAAAGTTGGTTTTTTCGATTAACTCTTTGAGCATTTTATTAAAAGTCCATTCCTGCATTCTTCGTCCTTTTATGTTTAAAAAAACAGCTTTATTTATGGTTTCTTCCTGACTGTTTATATAATTTTCTAACGCGCTAACTATTTGATCCGTAATTGGGATAATTCTTCTTTTATTATTTTTCCCTTTTTGAACGATGAGTAAATTTTCAGTAAATCTAATATCTTCTTTATTGATTAAACTAAGTTCGCCAACTCTAAGCCCGCAACCGTAAGCAAGGTTTAAAATAGCACTTTCCTGGTCGTTTGATGCTTTGTATAATTCCTTGATTTCGCTTTGGGTAAAAATAATACGCTCTGCTTTTTCGTTTGGATGGTTAAATTTTAAATGTGATGCCGGACTAATTTTTATCTTCCCGGTTTCTAATAAATAACCCAGGTATTGTTGCAGGTTTCGCATATGGTCGTATATGCTTTTTTTCTTGATGTTTTGCCCGGTTCTTGTGCTTTTTCGTTGCAGTAAATAATCGTAATACTGGGCTATTTCTACTGCTGTAATTTCTTGTAATTGGTAGATTTGCAGTTTTTCCAGCCAGCTAAAAAATTCCTTTAAATATAAATACCTTGCTTGTGTGGTTTCGGGGCTTAATCCTAAAGTATCTAAATGGTTTTTGTAATTTTTTGCTTCTTCCTGATAAATTTCATTATAAATTTTATGTACGCTTGGCTTTCCCATTGTATGACGTTTTTACCTTTATGATGCTTTTGCTTACTCCTTATTTTGGATTTAGGAACACTGGATGTAATTTTAGATTTAAGACTTTAGATTTTAGATTGTTACCGATATTTCTAGTGTTCCTTTTGTGTTCCATGGCGTTCCACATTATCTACTCTGCTGTCGTAGCCGGGCAATTTGTATCATAAGGAAGTCTTTTATTTCGGCTCTTAATTTCTGATAATTATCCCAATAACTTATTTTATATCTAATGCCTTTGTTACTAAACCCGCCTGCCTGTTTGATGTATTCCAACTCTAAAAGTGTTTGTATATTTCTAAAAACCTGTGTTTTGCTGACGTTTAAATGCTGTCTAATCTCTCTTAAAATAAATTCTTCATTGTCATTTTTTACATGCTTTTTTAACCGCTCAAAAAACTGCCTCAGGCTCCCGTCCAGTTCATCGACTTTTAAAACTATAGATTCGAATAATATTTCGGTGGCCTGTTCTATATCTTCGATGGTTGTTATGAGTTTTCCGTCGGCTGTTTGTTCTCTTTGATACTGGTTCAAAAATGTAACTTGTTTGATCACGGCCTGGTACATTTCATTCAGTCGTCTTATTTTATGCACTTTTTCGGGTAGTTGTAACTTGGTTGCAAAAGGATTTATCACTTCGTAATGTTTCAGGCTTCTTGCAATCTGCTGGATAAACTGTACTGCTTTATGGCTTGCTGCCGGGTCAATCTCTCCCGCATTTCTTTGGTTCTGGTGCGTGATAATTCTTTGGGTCTGTTCCTTGCTTTCATCCACGGCTATTAAAAAACTCCTGCTCATATTATCTTCGTAAGTCTCGCCTTTTGTTGTGGCCGATAAACTGCTGAACTGTCCTTTTACTATTTTATGGCTCGATTTGTTATTGCCTTTTTTGTCTTTTATGGTTACCGAACTTCGCAGGATTTGATTACTGACAAACTCCCGAAGCGCATACAGGGCATCTTCTTTCAGCCCGTCCAGGTCTTCGATCACTATAACTTTTTGGAACAGGTCAAATTCGCCCCAGTTGTATAAGCTACTTTCTGTAATCCGTGTAAAGCGAAGTACGTCTTCCTGTGGCATAAGGTCTGCAATCCGGCTTATAATATGTGTCTTTCCGCTTCCGCTACTGCCTTGTACCAGTGCGTGCAATGGGCTTCTATTGAGATAGCTGATGATGATTAAAAACAGTAACATCCGGCTGTTTTCCTCGCCAACTATTCCCGCTTTGCCTATTTGTTCATTTAGATTTTTTAATAATTCTTTGGATTTTAAGAACTCAATTGCATTCATATGGTTTGGTTTGGCCTCCCTAAACCCTTGCGAAGGAAGGATTCCTGCAACAGGTTTTTTAATTGTTTTTTCTTCAATAGAAAAGTTTTCATTTAAAAATAAAATAGGTTGCCGCTTTTCCAGGAGTCCGGTTATTATTTCGGGTTCGTGAAGTTGTAACGTTTCGTTTATGTCTTTATTGGGAAGTTCTATGGCCGATAGTATGACCTCAGGGTTCATAACCCTGAGGTCATTGGTATATTTTACTGTTGCCGTTTTTCCTGCTTGATCGTTATCAAAACAAAAAATTATTTCATCCAATTCTTTGAGTTCCAAAATGGCACTTTGTATTTCCTCATTGAGTCCGTTTGTACCGTAACAGGCTAAAACAGTATAGTTTTTATTGATTTGCTCGATCTGTAATAAGGAAGCTGCATCAATAATGCTTTCGGTTAAAAGGAGTTTATTGGTTTCTTGTTTTGGATAATTAGGATATAAACCTTGTCTGTTCTTCAGATAAAAATGTTTGCTTTCTTTCTCGTTTAATGTACTTCTAAAGTATAATCCTGTAACCTGGTTTTCTTTATCTCGGAGGGCAAAGACAATGCACCATTTGCCAAAAACAGTATACGCCTTTTCGCCTGTCCTTCCGGTTATCCCTTTATCAATGAGCAATCCATATTCCAGGCACTGATTAATTAGGCTTTCTTCTTTTCGTGTCCCATGATGGAACTGGCCACCATTGTAACCCACTTCTATTTTTTTAAAGTCAAGGTTTCTGCTTTGTAAATAGTCCTTGGCCGGCTTGGAACTATGCACCGCATTTTTAAAGTATTGGTACATATTACCCAAAAATTGTTCCCTGGTCAGATCTGTTTGGTAACGGTTGCTTTTGTCAGGCGCTGCGTGCCCTAAAATTTCAACGGCTTTATTGATGGCTTCATGCTTGGTACAGTTTTCTTTGTGCAGTATAAAATCGATCACATCCAGGCTATGCCCGTGGGTCTTGCAGTTCGAACTAAAACAGTAGGCCGTTTGGGTTTTGTAGTACAACTGCATACTTGGAGTTTTGTCGGGATGGAACGGACAGTTTAATTTGTTGTTCTTATCGCCCCGTAGGCCGTAGTAATGCAATACCGTGGCTAGCGTCAGTTGTTGCTTTATCTCCTGGATGGTCATGGCTTTTTAAGGGTAAGGGTAATTTTTTCGTTTTCATAACTTACCACCACCACGCTTTGCGAAGTAAACCCGAGTGCCTCCACCCAAATACCCCGCAGACGGATCTCCGGTATTTGTTTCCCATTTCTGTAAGCTCTGGGGCTGTGCCTGCTGTAGACACGGATTTCTCTTGTTTTTGCCATTGTTGAAAAGTTTATTATTTGCGTTATCGCACAAAATAACACAATTACGCAAATATATGCAAGCGTTAATAATTATATTTTATTAACACCCGCAAGTAAAACAATACAAATAAGTGCGTAATGATTATATTTGTGTTGTTAATAAATCATTTAAGCAAATGGATTTTCATCAAAGGTTAAAGCAACTGCGCACCAAAAAGGGGCTCTCCAAAGGGGAACTGGCCACACTGGCCACCGTCCATTATTCGCAGATTGGCAGGTATGAAGAAAAAGGGGCAACGCCTTCTGCTGACGTAATGGCTAAAATTGCCAATGCTTTAAGTG
>DASVUQ010000104.1:0-2065 GCA_036386975.1 Flavobacterium sp.
CCACATCGCCAGGCCGTAATTACATATCTGCTACCGCTTATGATTATGCGTATCAGGGACAAGAGAAGGATACTGAGACAGGTTATCTTAACTTTGATTTGAGGCAGTACGACCCAAGGATTGGAAGATGGTTCAATCCAGACCCAATGTATCAACATCATTCTCCGTATCTTGCAATGGGGAATAATCCTATAAGCAGCATTGACCCAACTGGGGGAACTGATTATTATGTTGATGGGTATTTGGTTAGTGGTCTTGAAGCGGATGCCACCATGAATGGTGGCAATGTGGATGTAAGCACAGGAGGATTGGCAATCGGAACAACCATCGGTTATTCTTATGGGGATAAGAATTATTACGGAAGCCATGGTGCTGAAAATGCTGATGCAGCAAGGAAAGAGGCGTATAAACAGTTCTTTAAGACGATGAATTGGAATTTGAAGGGAGGTACCTATTCAACTTCCGGCTACTTCTACTCTGACCACGAGGGCTTCGATGATAAAATAGGTGGACAGGCTTGGGCAGGAATGGATTTTGACGATGTTGCTGGATGGTATAATCTTGCTACAGGTGCGACCATGAGTAATGTTAGAAAGGCATGGCAATGGGATGATGAGAGACCAAGCAGTGCCTGGGGTTATTGTTACACTCAAGAAGAATGTGAAACAGGTGCTCTTATAGTTGGGGGTGCGGCTGTCGGTGTTCTTGCTGCACCAATAGTTGCCAGTTACGCGGCACTTGGTGCTGCTTGGGCGGGAGAACAAGCACTGACCGGTGCTGCGTATCTTACGTTTAAAGCCCAAGTACTAACTGGTACTGTTTCCGGAGCCGGCGCAGGCGGAATTTTACTTGGAAGGAACATGCCCGAAGTGATGAAAATTGCCAGTCAATCGGGGCTCGGTTATCTAAAGATGCCAGGTTTTATTGCTAATTCAAATAATTTTAGAGCAATGGCTACTTATAATGGTTTGTGGCTTAATTATCACTTACAGAGTGGAACTCAAGTTAACATGTTGCTAAATGCAGCAAAAAATTCATATGCTCCCAGCGGATTTATGAAATTGGAGTTTATTATTTTAAGGGGTTTTTATGGTAAATAGAATTCAGAAAATTTTAAATAAAATGTTTTCTCCCTTCAGTTATGCTAACTTAGTGAAATGTTATATGGAAGAATTCCTATCTTCTAAAAGCTACTTTCCGATAAATGACGAGAAAAAGAACCCTTGGCACGGTATCCCAAGTACTGCTTTCAGTAATGGTGTTAATGTTTTAATTTTTTATTTTGATTGGAAAGAATATTATTTCGGATTTTTCTATTATAATGAGATTGATTTGGAAGAAAATAAAAAAAAATCAGTTTTTGAAATAAATTATTTAACTGAGAAAGACCTTTATAACTTGCATAATGTCAAGTCACCATCATTAGATGAATTGACAAATGTGAGAAAATACGAAAAAACACTTGTTTTAGAAAATCAACTTCTTTTTCTAAAAAAAATATTATAAAAAATGAATAAAGAATTTAAAGTTTACAAGCCAGTTCTTTTTTTCTTTAAAAGCAAAGAACCTGCTTTGACGATAGCGGAGAATGGAATTTTATATAATTCG
Source organism: Flavobacterium sp. (assembly GCA_036386975.1). Taxonomy (GTDB): domain Bacteria; phylum Bacteroidota; class Bacteroidia; order Flavobacteriales; family Flavobacteriaceae; genus Flavobacterium. The sequence goes on from DASVUQ010000104.1 coordinate 1,609, forward strand.
TATTTAGGGAATTTGGGGCTGATTAAATGGTCGCAAATAAAAGAACTTAATTTTTCTCGAACCAATCCCAAATCCATTAATATTATACTGCATGACTTTGATTCCTTAAAGAACCGATTAACACCATTTAAGCGAAAAATGAGTGAATTGTATTTTAGTCAAAAGGCAGCGAATATAATAATATTCCAACAGCAAATTAATATCCCACTTGAGCAATTATATGATAAGATTTTATCTTTTAAAAGGGAGTAATGTAAGGAGTAATGTTCCGCTCGTGAGCAGGTTCTTTTGCAAGCGAGAGAACTCGCGGAACATAACGAACTTTTAGGTATGATTTGCGAAGGAATTTTTTGAAAATGAATTTTCTTATGAATAGATTTAAACACCAGTCATAGCGATTGGTGTTTTTATTTAGATTTACTTCATAGTTCTTTGATAGAAACATTCTAAGTGTTAT
>DASVUQ010000105.1:0-3429 GCA_036386975.1 Flavobacterium sp.
GTTTATGTAATAATTTCCCTGCTTTCCACTCATTAAAGCGCTGACAGAATACTTCAAACTATCGAGTTGTTTAAGCTCCGCGTGTATTCTATTCTTCATTAACTTTAGTCCAACTTTCTTTTGATAACTCCTACCTTTGGTAAATTCATTGTTCTCTATATAATAAAGTAATCCTTTTTGTATTTCTGGCCATATGTCATTATCACTGGAGTAAACTTCAATTACAAATTCACCAGATCTATTCTCTTTTTCTTCCTCTTCGTTATCACCAATCTTATCACTTAACTGATTCTGTGAGAAATTCTGGACCGTGTATGCGCTGATTCCTTTCATTTTTTTGGCAGTTTCTAAATCTATATTTAGCGATAACGCCACCTGCTCAATATTATCTTCCTTCAAATGTCTTTGAATATTTTCTATTAAAATTATGAAAGAAGATCCCTTAACGTATTCACTTGCCACTAGAGCTTTTGACTCATAAACTTTGGGAGTTATAAAAAAGTATACTACCCCCAGTAAAATGCCTATGACAAGGGCGTTTCTTAGAAAGCCTTTCCATTTGAATATAAGGTTCTTGAGTTTCTTAATTAGGCCAATAAGATCCAAATCATCATTTAAACTTGGCTGAGTAGTTTCCATTATAATAATATATGAGGTGCAATATTAAGAAAAATGTTTCACTATACATTTTTACCAACATCTAAAAAAAACGCAGTGGCTTTAAATAAATAATAGTAGGTTTGTTCATTATTTATGATAAGCTCTCAACTTAGGAAATTACTCACAAATGTAAATGATAGGGAAATTTTTTCAAAAGGACTTATTGCACTGATAATAAAGATGTTGGGCATCTTGGCAAGTTATGGCTTTACCTTCTTGGTTAGCAAAAAATTTGGCGCAGAGGGCTGGGGTCTCTTCTCTTTGACAATTACTTGTGGGGGATTTTTTATTCTGATAGGAAAGTTCGGATTTGATGTAGCCCTTCTAAGAATTACTTCAGAATCCAAAGCTGAAGGAAAGAATTACAAGACTTTTATCGCGTATAAAAAAGGAGTCGCAGTGTTAATTCCTTTAAGCTTAATACTAACTACTTTATTTTATACCAGCTCTTCGTTTGCTGCGAAGCATATTTTCCACAAGACCTATATTGTAAATTATTTAAAATTGGGTTCCTTAATGATTTTTCCCAGCGTCTTATTATTAATAAATTCTGAGGGACTTAGAGGGCTTAAAAAAATTTCACAATACGTTTTTATACAAAATTTGGGCTATTTCCTTTTCGCTTCGATACTCCTGGTAGTCTTCTATAAGTACAACAGTCCCTACCTCCCTCTTTTCGTGTATATTGTGGCACTCTATATGATAGCCACCTATAGTATGGTCGTTTGGTGGAAATCTATGGACAAGACAAATCAATTGGTCGGTTATTCGATTACAATGAAAAGCCTATTTCGGCTTTCCTTACCAATGTTCTTAAGTAATGCAATGTTTATAATTATTAACTGGACCGACACATTATTAATAGGTATCTTTGAGACTGAAAAAGAGGTAGGAGTTTATAACATATGTATAAAGATTGCTAGTATCATCACTATCCCGCTTTTAGCGATGAACAGCATTACTGCACCTAAGTTCGCTGAATTATATACGTTGAAGAAATACCGCGAATTAGACAATCTGGTAAAAATAACATGTAAGACTATATTCTTCGTTTCCCTTTTCATCCTAATATCTGTCACTTTAGGACAAAATCTTATTCTAAACTTTTTCGGAGAAGATTTTGCTGATGGTGGACAAATCCTTTTAATATTATGTCTGGGGTATTTTATAAATGCAATTGCCGGTCCCAACGATATATTGCTTCAAATGACGGGACACGAAAAGGTATTTCAAAAAATAATAATCGCTTCCATGGTATTTAATATAAGTCTAAATCTCCTTCTTATTCCCGTGTGGGGAGTCTTAGGGGCTGCAACTACAAGTATGTTAACAATGCTATTTTGGAATTCTATTACGGTCTTCTACATTAAAAAACACTTAAATATTCTTTCAATATATAATCCTTTTTATAATGGATGAATTATATAAGAGCTTAGTAAATATAGAAGACGTAGAGATTTTTGGTGGAATAATACGTGGAAATCGATATTTATTGATTATCGATCTAATTCTGATTATCCATTTCATCATTTATTGGGCTTACGTAGTTAGAAAAAGCAATTGGAAAATTGATTTTTGGCATACCACTGTTTTTGTCAAATTCTTTTTTCCCGTCCTCATAATGTACCCCTTCAATAATTCTAAGCTCAATAGATATGCTGTAGGCAAAGACTACTTTGATGCTTTTGAGGAATTTGTTGATCTGGCATTTTTTATAACCGTTATTGGATACCTCTCTCTTTATATAGGGCGTTTTTTATACAACACTAAGTCGTCACATTCAATTTTAAATAATACATTTAAACCTTTAGAGAAAATAATACAGGGTAATATCAAATCGCTAGGCACATTGGCTTTATTGCTACTGACTTATTCAAGTTTTTTAGCTATTGTGATTTACCTGCAAATTCAAACCAATACATTATTTAATCCTAGGGACTATTTTCAAGCCAATGATACCATTAGGCCAATATACAATACCTGCTTGTCGGTCTTCCCAGTTGCATTAATATTTGTTGGAATTAGAATGTACATTAGAAAGTCGAAGGCAAATATTACGCTATTCTCCCTTCTATTAATGTCCTCTATTTTTTTAGGAACCAGATCCGTAATGTTGGAGCCTTTAATCACATTAATTTTTCTGTACTTTTTTTATAATAATCATAAAGTAAATTTCAGAAGGCTAGTTCAAGTCGGAATAGTTATTATTTTCGTTACTCTATTGCTCTTAAATTTAAGGGCTGGAAGAAGTCTCGATAAGACAGTATCCAATTTGAACAAAGATATTTTTTATGGAAATACCTTTTCTGATACAAGGGATTTCGCACTTATACTTAGTTTTTGGGACTTTAAACCTGTGAATGGTCAAACCTATTTGGCGGGCATGATTTCTTTTATGCCTCGTGCAATAAGTGAATATAGGCAACAATGGGCGTTGAGTGTATATACCAATAAATTTGTTGGAGCAGACACAAGATACCACCCTGGTTTTCGACCAGGTTCTTTCGGTGAATCATTTTTTAATTTCGGGATCTTAGGTGTAAGCTTTTTGGGTATTATCTTAGGGTACGGTCTTAGACACGTTGACTATAGTATGAAGCATATTATGATCAATGAGAAAGATATCATAAAATGTTATTCCAAAACTATTTTGTGGACCTTTTTACTTTGCTTTTGCATTAGTATAGGCTTTTATTCCTTCTATATCTTCATAATATTAAATGTAACCTTAGCTTTCATAAGGCAATTATTATTTCAGATTTTTAAACC
>DASVUQ010000106.1:0-20476 GCA_036386975.1 Flavobacterium sp.
TAAATTACCCGCAGAAGCATCAATTTAAAGCTTTTAATAAGAGAGGAAAGATATTTTTAGAAAAAGGAATAGTAATAGTTTAAGATATACAAGAAGGCAATAATAAAAATTAGTATAAAAACTTCAACTTTTTTGTAAAACAGTTAAAACTTAAAACTTAAAACTTAATCCGGAATATAAACCAATAAAATAAGGTTTAAAACCGCCTACATCATCTGAGAAAGTATTAATTTGATATTTAAAAGTAGGTTCAAAATTAGCCTCAAAGGATTTCCATAACCGATACTTAAAACCAATACCTAAATTTGTGCTAAAATGAACCGCATTTAGATTATTGGCTTTGCCAAGATTTGCTGATATGGTTGGCGAAATAACCGACACGCTATTATCATTAAGAAAAAGCGTACTTACTCCTCCTATTAGATCTAGGCCAAATTGCTTGTCAAGTATGGCATAACTCATTTCCAGGGGCACTTCAAAATAACTCATTCTCTGATTCATTACCCCCTCGTTAATATTCATAATCCCCAAATTAGTGCCCATACCCTGAACCGTATTTTCAGCTGGTAAGAGTTTCTTGTAAGCATCAAGGCTTCTTACTTCAATAGCAGCTGCTGCTGGCGAATTAGAAATATTTTTTAAGTTTTTACTATTTAAACCGGCATAAAAAACGACATCATTAGTATTATAGCCTAGTTTAAAGGTATTGATTCCGGTTCTTATTTTTATTTTTTCAGAGACCGCATATTTGACCCCGACACCTAAACTTAGATGATCTTCGTATGTTTTTCTATTGTCGTTAAATTGCGCATCAATCGAAGAACCGTTTGCTACTGAACTAAAGTAAATAGGCGCAACGCTCGACGTGAGTTGCCACCTATTTGATTTAGTCTTAACAGCATTTTTGTTTTCTTTTTCTTTTTCATTTTTTTTCAGCAATTCTTCCAGCGCATTAGAAACAGTCACACCTGTCGTCGAATCTAATTTCTTTTTCTTATCAGCAAATGCCTTAGGCACGGCTATCAGATTTTTATTGTCACGATTAATTTCAGCTACGTTATTTTTTTTAACTTCATTACTGTGTTTATTGTCTACGTCAGTTTTTTTCTGATTGATAGTAATTGTATTGTCATGAACATTAATTTTTTCAATAATACTATGCTGTTTTGCCTGAGGTTTTTTGATATTCTCAGCCTGATTTTGCAGAACATCTTCACCTGAAACAGTATTGACTAAAGCATCATTATCTGGATGTGATAAAGGTTTATTTTTACTAAAATTTTTAAATTTTTCTTTCTTCGTATTTAAATTTTTTTCTGTTATAACCTTATTTTTATTGATACCTAGTGCTGTTTTAGCAGTTATAACATCATTATTTTTACCATTCTTATTTTCTTTAGCATCGGCAACAGGAACATTTTGCGAGTGATGAATAACTTCAGGTAGTCCTGTGTGTTTCCTACTATTAACCTGTTTTTTATCCCTTGTTTTATTATCTTTTGATACAGGATTTGTTCTTGTATTCTCATTTTCTTCATTTTCCGGGGCTATTGTAGTAGTAACAATACCATTATTTTTTATAGTGCTATCTTTATTGACAAGGACATCTGATACGGAATCTGTCTCCTGAACACTACGATCATTTTCTAAAATAGTGTTCTCTTTAATTATTGTATTCTTTTCTATATTGTTTTTATCGATAAAGATCAAATCCAGTACAAAAAAACCAAGTATCAAAGTTGCGGCAATCCCTGAAAGGCGCCACCAGATTGGAATAATTCTTGTTTCTTTTTTTTCTTCTTTCAGTACCAGTTCAATATTTTCCCAAATATGTTCTTTGGGTTCAGATTCGAAATCTTTGAATTTTTCCTGAAAAAAACGGTCTAAGTTCTTTTTATCGTTCATTTGCTTTTGGTACTATTTTTTTTCCTGTGTAAGTATCAATTTTATCTTTTAGAATCATCCTTGCCCGTGCAAGGTTTGATTTTGTTGTACCGGTTGTAATTCCAAGCATCTCTGCAGTTTCTTTATGAGAATAGCCGTCGAGTACATAAAGACTAAAAACTAGCCTGTAACGATCAGGAAGTTCCTGTATTATTTTTAAAAGGTACTCTAACGGCACTTGTTCTTCTTCAATAATAGTTTCTTCGTCTGCAACATCATAATCCACAATTTCTAAGAAACGTATATTCCTGTATTTTTGTAATGCATTATTGATCATTATCCTTTTAGCCCAACCTTCAAAAGAGCCTTTAAAGTTAAACTGACCAATCTTTTTAAATATAATTATAAACCCGTCCTGCAAATTGTCTTCTGCCTCTGCATAATTTGCAGCATATTTGAGACAGATACCAAAGAATTTTGCTGCAAATAATTTGTACAATTGTTCCTGGGCCCTGACATCATCTTTTTGGCAATCGAGAATGAGTTGTTCTAACCCCACAGATTTAAAATAAATGGTTAATTTACCGGGATCTCTACTTCTTCAAAAATATTTTCCCCATTAGCATCTTCCCCTTTGTAGAATTTAAAGATATAGGAACCATTGCTATTTACAAAAAAATTAAAACTAACTTCCACAGGAGTCTGGTCTGGTGGAGTCGGTAAACAGTCGTTATTCTCAACTACCCTGTTAACTACGCCTACTGTTCTGATATTGAGTTCTTTTTCATAATAAAATGTTTGAAAAAAATGACAATTGGATGGCTTTCTATACCTCACCGTTATAGGATAAGTTTCGCCAAGTGTAAAACTTGCAGGAAGAGTAAAACTTTCTACAGGAAGTACCTCAAGTCGATAATTAGGAGTATTATTGTCATCTAAACTACAGGCATTCAATAAAAATACCGCCACTAAAAATAAAACAATTTTTTTCATTTTAATACTATTTTCTTTTTAGATGTATTTTATAATAAAAGGTTGCGCTACGATAAAAAAAAACCCGAAAAATGTTTCGGGTTTTAGTGTTAAGCGTTAGCCTGCTCTTTTATATGTGCTTTTATCTTTAGTTCCAGCTCATCTGCCATTTCGGGATTGTCCTTGATTATGGATTTCACAGCATCGCGGCCCTGACCGAGTTTAGTTTCTCCATAACTGAACCATGACCCTGACTTTTTGATGATCTCGAATTCAACTGCCAGGTCAAGGATTTCTCCGGTTTTAGAGACACCCTCACCATACATGATATCAAATTCGGCTGTTTTAAATGGTGGTGCCACTTTGTTTTTTACCACTTTTACTTTTGTCCTGTTTCCTATTACATTTTCCCCGTCCTTAATCTGTGAAGAACGGCGGATGTCCAGCCGGACAGAAGCATAAAATTTTAAGGCATTACCACCCGTAGTAGTTTCCGGATTACCAAACATAACACCAATTTTTTCTCGTAACTGGTTAATGAAAAAAACAGTACAATTGGTTTTGCTTATCGTACCTGTTAATTTTCGAAGTGCCTGGGACATTAAACGCGCATGTAGCCCCATTTTTGAATCCCCCATTTCGCCTTCGATTTCGCTTTTTGGCGTTAATGCGGCAACAGAGTCAATAACGACAATGTCAATCGCTCCAGAGCGGATTAAGTTTTCAGCAATTTCTAATGCCTGTTCCCCATTATCCGGCTGAGAAATAATAAGGTTCTCAATATCTACATTCAGCTTTTCTGCATAATTACGGTCAAATGCATGTTCCGCATCAATAAATGCTGCAATACCTCCTGCTTTTTGTGCTTCGGCAATGGCATGTAATGTTAATGTTGTTTTTCCGGAGGATTCCGGGCCGTAAATCTCAATAACCCTTCCTTTCGGATAACCATTTACACCTAGTGCTAAATCCAGGCCAAGGGAACCGGAAGATATGGTTTCTACCTCTACGATAGCTTTATCCCCCATTTTCATTACAGTCCCTTTTCCGTAAGTCTTATCTAATTTATCTAGTGTAAGTTGTAGTGCTTTTAATTTAGAATCTTTTTCAGAATTCCCTTTTTCTTCTGTGTTCGTCTTTGCCATAAAATTTCCGAATTATTTTTCGTAAAAATACTTAATTTTTTTGATGTAACAATAGAGGTCCCTCTATGCAGTTTTTTAATTTCAATATAATTTTTATAAAAAATAAGCACTAGATAAGGCGTAATTATTATAGATTGGACAATTTCAGCAACAATAAAAAATATATATTCGTATTTTTGCCTGTAATTCAATAATAATGGAAAAGATTATTTCATATCCTTTGTCAGTAATTAGTATGCTGCTCTTTATGCTGGCATTAGTGTTATTTCACCCTATACAGTGGATTTGTTTTTATGTTTTTGGGTATCAGGCACATAAAAAAAGCGTCGATTATCTTAATTTTGTTTTGCTTCGTATTGGTCATTTACTTGGAAACACGTACCTTGTAAAGAACCGGGATACCATTCCTAAAGGCGTCCCTATCATATTTGTGGCGAACCATCAAAGTTTATATGATATTGTAGGCATTATATGGATTTTGCGAAAGTTTCACCCTAAATTTGTTAGTAAAAAAGAACTGGGCAGCGGCATTCCCAGTATTTCTTTTAACCTAAAGCATGGCGGTTCCGTTCTAATAGACAGAAAAGACCCTAAACAAGCAGTCCCCACGATTAAACTTTTAGGGGAATATATAGAAAAAACGAAACGTTCTGCTGTCATTTTTCCCGAAGGGACCAGGAGTAGAAACGGGGTTCCTAAAGAATTTGCGACTACGGGATTAAAAATTTTATGCAAACATGCACCATCAGCTTATATAGTCCCTATAACGATAAACAATTCATGGAAATTTGTTAAATATGGGTTTTTCCCTTTTGGATTAGGAAATCGCCTTACCTTTACCATTCATAATGCGTTGGCTGTGAAAGACTATGATTTTGATAAATTAATGACTATCACAGAACAGGCAGTAGTAAAATCAATTAAAATTTAAATTAAAAATTATGTCCTTAAAAAACATTCGACTGGAAGTCATGCAATTTCTGGAAGGAAAGGTCGATAGCTTTGTAGAACAGTATTTAATCCCGGTAGAAAAAATATGGCAACCTACAGATTTTTTACCCAATTCGGAAAAAGATACTTTTTTTGAAGAAGTAAAAGAACTACGGGAAATCGCAAAAGAGCTGCCCTATGATTTTTGGGTAGTCCTTGTAGGGGATACCATAACAGAAGAAGCCCTCCCAACATATGAATCCTGGTTAATGGATGTGGAAGGTATTGACAATGTAGAAAGAAATGGCTGGTCTAACTGGGTAAGGCAATGGACCGCTGAGGAAAACCGGCATGGTGATTTACTCAACAAATACCTGTACTTATCAGGACGTGTTAACATGCGTGAAATAGAAATGACAACGCAACACCTGATCGCTGATGGTTTTGATATTGGAACAGACAGGGACCCATATAAAAACTTTATTTATACTAGTTTTCAGGAATTGGCTACTTATATTTCTCACAACCGTGTGGCACAACTAGCAAAATCGTATGGAGATAATAAATTATCTAAAATTTGTAAAATGATTGCCGGCGATGAAATGCGCCATCATCATGCCTATAGCGAATTTGTAAGCCAGATATTTAAAATAGACCCAAGTCAGATGATGCTGGCCTTTCAGCACATGATGAAAAATAAGATTGTCATGCCGGCCGGATTTTTAAGAGAATCAGGTAATAAGATAAGTTCAGCTTTTGCGCAGTTTTCTGATTCTGCACAACGAATTGGCGTATACACTGCGAATGATTATGTTGATATTTTACAAAAACTCAATATAAAATGGGAAATAGATAAAATCACCAATCTTACAGATGAAGCCGAAAAGGCCAGGGATTACCTGATGAAACTGCCTGCAAGAATGGCAAGGATATCCGAAAGGCTGATTATACCAGAAGAATCCCATATTTTTAAATGGGTAGAACCAGCCAGATTATAAACTTTAAATCCTTTCCTGACAGAAAGGATTTTTTTAAACAAAATAATGGAAAACTCAGATTTGATCAATAAAACAGTTGCATTCGTAAAACAACAACTCGAAAATGCCGAAGGCGGGCATGACTGGTTCCACATACAAAGGGTTTTTAAAAATGCCCTTCTTATTTCCAGAAATGAAGATTGTAATCTACTTGTAGTTCAGTTAGGGGCACTGCTTCATGATATTGCAGACAGTAAATTTAATAATGGAGATGAGACTGTGGGTCCAAAAACAGCACGGGCATTTTTAGAAAAAGAAAATGTTGCAGAAGTTATCATAGCGCATGTAGTTTGTATTATAGAAAACATTTCGTTTAAAGGCGGAAACTTCGAGCAACAATTCCACTCTAAAGAACTTGATATTGTTCAGGATGCAGATCGCCTGGATGCTATTGGGGCCATAGGGATTGCAAGAGCATTTAATTATGGAGGGTTTAAAAACAGGGTTATTTATGACCCCAATATACCTCCTGTTTTTAATAGGTCTAAAGAGGAATATAAGAACAGTCAAAGCCCAACATTAAATCATTTTTATGAAAAATTATTATTGTTAAAAGATAAAATGAACACCGCTGCCGGAAAGCAAATTGCCAAAGAGAGGCATCTTTATATGGAAGGGTTCCTTGCCCGGTTTTATGCAGAGTGGGAGGGAGAAAAATAACAAAAGCCGTCCATAGTATTGTGACGGCTTTATATATTGCTAAATTACAATAATAATGGGTCCTATTTTATAATTTTTAAAAGTGAATAAGGCTCACGGCACGGAAAATTTACGGTCTTTTAAATCCAATGAATTGTCAGGAGCACAAAAATTACTATTTCCATTGCTTTTGTCCCGCTTTCCGCTCTATCTGCGCAAAAAAGCGCAGGATGCCGTTACAATCGCGGCTATCAAAAAAAATTTTAGTGTTTTAAGAACACGGGAACAGTGGTGTGCCGGTATAACCTTAAAAAAATAAGCCGGCACCTAATACATTCCGCTATGCTTTGCGTCTTAACGCCTTTGCAAGGAATTAAAATAATATAAAATACGCTGCAGTAATAGTGATTAATAGTATTATTTTTTCTGCGAAACGGACAGCGGTTTTCTGAAAGTGAAACCTTCTTTTTCCTGGTTTCAAATACATGCATACGAAAATCTAAAGAATAACACATAACCAGGGTTAGGATATTTTATTTTAATGAGAGTGCTATTCTATTTCAGAAACCCGTAATGTATTTACCATTCCTTTTTCGGTAACCGGCATAGCAGCAAGGTTTACTAAAAAATCGCCTTTCTCCACATATCCCTTTTGTCTTGCAATTTCATTAACATCTGTAACCGTATCATCGGTACTTACAAATTTATCGTAATAATACGACTTAACCCCCCAAAGTAAATTAAGCTGTGTAATTATTCTTCTATTAGATGAAAAAACCAGAATATGGGCAGAAGGGCGCCATGCAGAAATCTGGAAAGCAGTATACCCACTATTCGTTAAGGTACATATAGCTTTTGCCCTGATTACATTGGCCATCATTGCCGCATGATGGCAAATGGATTTGGTAATAAATCTCTTCGTCCTGATCTGCGGGGTGTTCTGTGGCACCTGAATTAATGGAGAATCTTCTACTGCTTCAATAATCTGTGTCATTTTCTGGATAACCTGTACCGGATAATTACCAACCGATGTTTCTCCCGAAAGCATTACCGCGTCTGCACCATCCATAACCGAATTGGCAACGTCATTTACTTCTGCACGTGTTGGGGTTAAACTGGTAATCATTGTTTCCATCATTTGTGTAGCAATAATCACGGGAATACGGGCAGTTTTAGCACGGTTTACTAATTTTTTCTGAATTAAGGGCACTTCATGTGCAGGGACTTCTACACCTAAGTCGCCACGGGCCACCATTAAACCATCGCAATACGCCACAATTTTATCAATATTTGCTACACCTTCGGGTTTTTCAATTTTAGCAATAATCGGAATCTTATGATCAGAATTTTTAGCGATTAATTCTTGTAATTCAATCAAATCTTCTGCAGTTCTCACAAATGAAAGGGCAATCCAGTCTACTTTTTGTTCAATAGCAAAAAGGGCATCTTTGATATCTTTTTTAGTTAATGCAGGTAAAGAAACTTTTGTATTAGGAAGGTTTACGCCTTTTTTAGATTTTAAAGGACCACCTTGAACAACACGGCAAACGACTTCTGTAGTCCGGTTCGTTTCTACGGCTTCAAACATTAGTTTCCCGTCATCAAGAAGAATTTTTTCACCCGGATTTACATCTCTCGGAAAATCTTTATAATTCATATATACTCTTTCTGCCGTTCCGGGCACGTCTTCAGCGGTTTGAAAAGTGATCAGGTCACCCGGGTTTACAATAACATCTTCTTTCATAACGCCCACTCTAAGTTTAGGTCCCTGTAAATCGCCTAAAATTGCTGTAGTATAACCAAACTCATCATTAAGACTGCGGATCATGTCGATTTTTGACTTTACATCATCGTAGTCAGCATGGGAAAAATTAACCCTGAAGACATTTACTCCGGCATCTATCATGTTCTTTAATACTTCTCTTGTACTACATGCGGGGCCCAGAGTAGCGACAATTTTAGTTTTTTTGTTTGTTGGCATTTTTATTAAAAAATTAAATTATTTTTAGATTTTATCTTTTCGGGGTCTACAGCGTAAGCCGTAGTGATCTTAGTAATAGTGTGTATCTTTTTTAAGATGGTGTGTAAATCAAAATTGGCATTGGTGTTTTCTATTTTTAAAAAGTAATCTACTTTCTTTAGTTCAGGAATCAGGAATACATTTGTTTCTACTTCTATTATAATGTTGGAGAACAAATTTGGATTAGGAATACTCTTAGAAGTTATGATTTCATTTTTATTCTGGAGCAGGCTCCACTGCAAATCATTTTTTAAATCATCAAATGTAAACTTAGAGAAAAACACTTCTCCTTCTTTTGAATTTACGCTGATGTACTGTTTGCTTTTACTTAAAATAATGGGCAGATTCTGGTTTAAAAAATAGGCCATCCTGTAATCTTCTATAGAAGAATGAATAGCAATAAGTTCATAATCAACCTCATCGAATTCGTCCAGATGCAATTTAAAAACTGCCATAAATAATTAAATAAGCCGTAAATATAGCATTTCTATTTCATAAAGAATCTATAATTACCACTACTTAACGTTAATTTATTGACGAAATCGTTATAGTTTTAGATCCGAAAAGTTATTTCAGATCCATTTTTTCCTGAAATGCAAAATAAGCCCTTTGAGACGCTTTTTCTTCGGCTTTCTTTTTTGAAGTTGCCCTTGCCCTTGCTATTATTTTTTCATTAATACTCAATTTTACACCGAATAACCGCTCTCCGTGAATGCCATTATCTTCAAAAACATCATAATGGAATGTCTTCTTTTCTTTCTGGCACCACTCTATAACAAGGCTTTTGTAACTAATAACTTTACCTTCAAGCCGTGCAATATTTACATAAGGTTTAATTACTTTTTGATGTATAAATTTTTCACACATACTATAGCCGTGATCGAGATAAATAGCGCCTACCAATGCTTCAAACACATTGCCATGAATATTCTCGCCAAAGAATTGTACCTGTACTTTGCTTTCTACAAAATGAATAAGGTTAAGGTCTTTGCCGAGTTCATTAAGGTGTTCACGGCTCACTATTTTAGACCGCATTTTGGTAAGATAGCCTTCATCTCCGTTGGGGACTTCGTTAAAAAGATGGGCGGCAATTACGGCACTAAGCATGGCATCACCGAGGAATTCGAGTCTTTCATAACTTACCGCATTTCCTTTCTCATCTATTTTGTTAGAAGAACGATGGGTAAAAGCGGTTTTATAAAAATTTAATTTCAAGGGATCAAATCCTAAAATACGCTTCATCTCACCAAAAAAAATCCCGTCTTCAAGAGAACGGGATGGTTTAAAAAATATTTTTTTAAAAAAACTCATATAATAATTATAAGTCTAATTTTCTAACTAACACACAGGCATTGTGCCCACCAAATCCAAATGTATTACTCATTACTACATTTACCTCTCTTTTTTGAGCTATGTTAAATGTAAAATTTAATTTTGAATCTATATTATCATCATCTGTAAAATGATTGATTGTTGGAGGTACAACACCATGTATAATAGAAAGAATAGACGAAATAGTTTCTATAGCACCTGCAGCTCCTAACAAATGTCCTGTCATAGACTTTGTAGAATTCAGGTTCATTGTATAGGCATGTTCTCCAAACACCTGAAGGATCGCTTTACTTTCTGCAAGATCTCCCAGTGGGGTAGAGGTGCCATGCATGTTTACCCCATCGACATCTGTAGGCTGTAAACCGGCGTCACGCAAGCAATTGATCATTACTTTTTGCGCCCCTAAGCCTTCCGGATGTGGTGCCGTAATATGATGCGCATCTGCAGACATACCGCCACCTCCTATTTCACAATATATTTTTGCCCCTCTTGCTACTGCATGCTCATATTCTTCTAATACTAAAGCTCCTGCGCCTTCCCCAAGAATAAAACCGTCGCGGTCTTTGTCCATAGGCCTGGAGGCTGTTTTCGGGTCATCATTCCTGGTAGATAAAGCATGCATGGCATTAAAACCTCCCATTCCTGCAATAGTTACAGCCGCCTCAGACCCTCCTGTAACCATAGCATCGGCATGGCCGAGCCTGATATAATTAAAAGCATCTATGATAGCATTTGTTGATGATGCACAAGCAGAAACAGTGGCAAAATTAGGCCCCCTGAAACCATATTTTATAGAAATGTGCCCTGAAGCAATATCGGAAATCATTTTTGGGATAAAGAAAGGATTGAACCTTGGCGTACCGTCACCTTTTGCATACTCCAGCATTTCGATCTGAAAAGTTTCGAGCCCTCCAATCCCTGAACCCCATATAACCCCTACTCTGTCTTTGTCTATTTTTTCCAGGTTAAAGTCTGCATCGCGAACGGCCTCGTCTGATGATACCATAGCATATTGTGCGTAGCGGTCCATTTTTCGTGCTTCTTTACGGTCCATAAAATCTTCAACATTAAAGTTTTTCAACTCACAGGCAAACCGAGTTTTGAATTTTGAAGCATCAAAGTACGTGATAGGAGCAGCACCGCTTTTACCGGTTATCAGCCCTTCCCAGTATTCCTGAATAGTATTTCCAATTGGAGTAAGAGCACCTAAACCTGTTACAACAACTCTTCTTAAAGCCATACTTGTTATTTTTTAATTTGAATCTAAACGAATAATACCTATGCTTTCTTCTATGTGTAAATCATAAAAAAACATAGGCATTACAATATTTTTATAAATGGTCGATAAACCGTATTAAGATTTGAAAAAAATAATAACACCCGCCACCAAAGGAAAACGGGTGTGGCTTTATTATTTTTTAGCTTCTTCGATGTAAGAAATAGCCTGACCAACAGTAGCGATATTTTCCGCTTGGTCATCTGGAATCTGAATGTCAAATTCTTTTTCGAACTCCATGATAAGCTCAACAGTATCGAGTGAATCAGCTCCTAAATCATTGGTGAAGCTGGCTTCTAATACCACTTCGTTTTCGTCAACGCCTAATTTGTCCACGATAATCGCTTTAACTCTTGATGCAATGTCTGACATAATCTTTAATTTTAATTTTTAGTTTGTTGGCAAAAATAAAAAACTTTATTTTAAAACAACGCTTAGTTAATAAATATTGTGACTACTAATTTAAAAAAATAATTCCATTAAGGGCGCAAAAACCGGTTTATTCATTTATTATTCTTTTTTTTGTATTTAAATTAAAGCTTCGAGAATGAAAAAAATTGTGATATTCGCCTCAGGTTCGGGATCTAACGCCGAGAATATTATTCGTTATTTTCTGGAGCAGAAAACGGCACAGGTCATAGCAGTCTTTTCTAACAATACAGCGGCCACAGTACTTGACAAAGCAGCTTCTTATCAGGTGCCAACCTATGTTTTTGATAAAGAGGAGCTTAATAGCAGTATAATTTTAGAGAAATTACAACATCTACAACCTGACTTAATTGTTCTCGCAGGGTTTTTATTAAAATTTCCCGCTTCTATAATTAAGGCTTTTCCTAACAGGATCATTAACATCCATCCTGCGTTGCTGCCTAAATTTGGGGGTAAAGGCATGTACGGGATTCATGTACACAAGGCGGTTTTAGAAAATAAAGAACCGGAAACAGGTATTACCATTCATTATGTAAACGAACATTATGACGAAGGGGAATATATTTTTCAAAAAAGTATACCGACAGCAACTTGTGTGACACCGGAAGCTATTGCCTTAAAAGTACTCGAACTCGAACATAAGTATTTCCCAAAAGTTATTGAACAACTCCTATCTCAAACCTAATTATGTTGAATTCTTACCAAGTCCATATTTATACAGACGGTGCTGCCAAAGGAAACCCCGGAAATGGCGGTTATGGCGTAGTCATGGAATTAGTGGGGACACCCTACAAAAAAGAATTTTATGAAGGCTTCAGGCATACGACCAATAACAGGATGGAACTTTTAGCGGTGATTGTAGGGCTGGAAAAATTAAAAAACCTTAATATGAAAGTCCTGGTCATTTCCGATTCTAAGTATGTTGTAGATGCTGTAGTGAAAGGCTGGGTTTTTAACTGGGAAAAGAAAGGTTTTGAAGGAAAAAAAAATCCTGACCTTTGGATACGTTTTCTCAAAGTGTATCGAAAACATCAGGTAGATTTTAAATGGGTAAAGGGCCATAACAATCATCCTCAAAACGAGCGTTGTGACGAACTGGCCGTGTATGCTTCAGGTTTACCACAACTTTCGATTGATGCTTTTTATGAAAAAGAAGAACAAAAGCTATTGTAGTTAATTACATTTTCCTTCTAATTTTTGCCAAAAGTAGAAAAACGTACCGCCTGCACCATATAAAATACAATCGATACTATCAGCGGTATATCTTGAATTATACAATGGCAGGTAGTATTCGAAGTAAATAGTATACAAAAAGATGATGCTTATGATGTTAAAAACAGAAAGTTTTATCTTAGGGTCTCTTTTAATATACCGTACGCAAATCAGGCAACAAGCTAAAACAATGGGTATAACCAACAAATCATTCAGGTAATTATTTATCATTTGCGGCAGGTACCATCTGTAATGCTTAAACAGGTAGACGGTTGCTGCCGTAAGCAGCATACACATTAATATAATTTTAGAAAACAGCGGCTTCAAAAGTGATTCGTTTAAGCGGCAATGGCTGCTGCCAGCCAGGCAATAAATCCTCCTACTGCCATAACAATTACCCATACGGATGTAATAATGGTTCCAAATGCCCTTACAATCCAATAATCGTGGGTTTTTAATTTATTAAGGTATCCATTTTCAGCAGCGGTGTTTTGTTGTATAATTTTTTGATCATAAACCCTTTTTCTTTCAGTTACCTCTTGTTCCCTAATAATATCGGGATTTATAAGGACGCCACAATTGTCACAATAGTCGTTACCGGAATTAAAAACCCCGCACGATGCACATTTTATAAAAGTCTTTTGATCCAAAATTATGTTGTTTATGTAAAGATACTGTTTAGCAGTTTATTGAAAAAAAACGATTTTAAATTTATGCTAAATTTAGTATTAGAAATGTGTAAAGTAGCAGTTCAAGCCAGTAACTTTTAAAGCGGCTGTTAGCTTAAGCCCTAATCAAGCTTTGATTTTCTTACAAGTTTAGCTTTAAGAAATGTTGTGACTTTCTGGATAATAAATGCGGCGAAAAACCCCAATGCAAACCCTCCTAACAGTCCTGACACTATCCCGGTACAGATTGCAATTTCTGGCGTCCACCAGTGTAATAATTTATTTAGCAGCCAAAAACTTAAGCCACCGATGATTGCACTACTTGCCGTCGAAAATATAATTACAAAAGTTTTAAATCCTGCGGTAAATGATTTTTTGTTCAAACCAACAAGTATTGAACCAGATAATGCTCCGACTGTAATTAACCCAAAAACTACAAGAAGTAATAATAATGTGATTATGATGCCAATAGAAACACAAATAAAAATTCCAATCAAACCTAGAATTAACAGGCTAAAAAGAAATAAGTTGAATTCTTCATCTTCAACACTATTATAATTTTGTTGAAACAATTGAATGGTATTAATTAGCATAATAGATTTCATAACGGTAATAGTTCTAAGGGTTTCAGCTAACGTCCCGCCTTGAGAAGTTCCGATACATGCGGACTGGGTTCTCTTAGCCGGACAAAAGGAAGTTATTGAAAAAATGTTTACTGCAATATAAATTCTTAGTCTCCACCACCGCAGCCGCCACAAGAGCTTCCACAACTGCTACCACATGAACTCCCACCAGTACTGCCAATACTATTATTCTTGTCAGTATAATTTACAAGGGGAACAAATGCTGTAGATAAAACGGCTGAACCAAATAAAAAATAACTCCATTGCCAATTATTTTCTATTTGCTCTTTTGTTACTATTTTGTTTTTAAATAGGTTTGGAATTATTTGCGTACATACCAGTTTAGTTAATCTGTTCAAGTATATTATAATTGTTATTGCTAAAATTATTGATATGATAAGAATTTGTGTTACTGGTTTTTCTCTTAAAATTCCACTAGTCAGCCTAATAATACTAAGCATTAATAAAATTGTTAGAACACCAAAGTTTGTATAAAATAAATTTCCAAATTTCTTTGATTTATTAAAATATTTTTGAAAGGCGTCCATACTGTTTGCTATGTTCGAAAATATTGGTTTATTAGCCAAATGTTTTATAAATAAAGGATAAAATATTTTTTCAAATTCATTTAAAACCTTCATTACTTGTTGTTGTTCTTTTGACTTTATGCCATTTAAGTTAGAAAGTTTTATTGAATGATCTGTGTTTATAATAATAGTTTTATTGTCTATTAATTCGTTAACAGTCCCATTTATTACATTTTCAAGTTTCTGAGTTTTTAAGTAAACAAGTTCAAAAGGTTGAAGTTGATAGATAAATGAATTATTATCAAATAACTTTATGATGTTTTTTAGTTTTTTATGATTGTAAATTTCAAGTATTAAGAGTGTTGCAATACATAAAGGAATAAATCCAATTACAAAATAGGGATTGTATATTTTCATATACAATGGTTTCAATAAAAAATAGAAAGGAATTGTCAATGCAATGAAGGTAAGAATTCCAAAGATTAGAAAACTTCTAATCTTAAACTTTGCTTTTTCAAGATTTAGGCTTTCAAACATAGAGGTGTAAAGGTGGTTAGTTTTTTCTTTTGCTTGTCTGAATTTGTCAAACTCTTCTTTATTATGAGTTGAAGGAATATGTTGAATTTGTTTGTTAACCAAATTGCAAAAGTCCTGATAGGATTGCGTAAAGATTAAATGCTGGTGCCAAACGGTATCTACAATTTCAGAAGGAGAAACCATAGATCCGGTAGTTGCTGCCAAATACATAAATTTTTTATATTCTAAAATTGCAAGTGCTGTAAATTCGTTAGTCCAAAAGTTTTCATTGGCAAGACGAATTGAAAATCCATATTCACTAGGTGGATTATCGAAATCAAATTTCAATATTTTATCCCAAAGTTCTTTATTCATATTTGTTGCATTTATTATCTTTTGTAATAATAGCTAACGTCCTTGTGCTAAACGCAGTTGCCAATGTAAAAGACGAAGTTCTCTCTATGGACGAAACGAAGTTATAAAAAAAACGGTTTTATGCAATAACTAAAACAGCAATTGCATCAAACCGTTTATTAAAATTGCAGAAACTTCATATTAAACAATAAAATCAACTTGTTTTTTATTTTTATTATTTTGTCTTAAACAATTGAATTATGAAAATTCAACATTATTTTATTTTGTTGAACACAAAAACACCTTCTGAAAAATTACCATCCTTGTAAAATTCTAATATTTGAGTTGTACCATCTGTTTGCTTTACCTCTATTTTATCAGGGTATTGTTTGCAAACTATTTTTGCTGAATCTATTAAGCCTAATTTATCATAAGCTGTTATTGTATCATTTTCGATTTTGTATATCATGCCAGCCGGCCCTTCTAAGTTCCGTTATGATAGTTATTTTTGGAATTACAAGAGTATATAATAATAAGTATCAGTAACATAATTGGCTTTTTCATAGAAATTTTAAAGTAAAAATTTAAATTAATATTTAGTTTTAGCAAACTGACGCACAACGTTTCGCTGGTAGACGCTAGTTGCGGAAATAAACCCGGAATCTCTCTGTGGACGAAACGAAGTTATGGAAAAAAGTAGTTACTGTAACAACCGAAACAGCAATTGCATCAAATCACTGTTAGGTGTAGTTATTCCTCTCCATTGTCAAGCGTAATGATGAGCTTGTTTTGCTCCTGTTCAATTATAACTATTTGCCCTTGTTTAAAACCAAGTTCCTCAAGCCATTTGCCTTCAAGCCGAATTTCAGGAATAGTGGTGTTGTCCCACCTTCTCGTGCGAAACTTACTGTGTATTTTCAACTTCCTAAATCGTCTCATGTAATTGGGTACTACTAATCTCGCAATCAAATGCAAAGGCGTATTGATCAAGATACTTCTCTCTTAATTCCCTAATCTTGGCACCTGATTTTTTAAAATATTTTTCTTCTTTCGCGGTCACTATAGCAAATATCCAAATTTTATTTTTACAGTGTGTTTGGAATAACGAACACACAATGATTTAGAAAGGTAAAACAAATCCATGTCCACTAACCCTAATGAAAATTGCTATGTTTTGGAAACTTCGGTGTCAAAGGTTTTAGAGATAGGATAATCCTTTAATGCAGTCTTGCAGTAATTCGGTAAATCGAAGCACAAAAGCCGGATTATTTATTATTAAAGTTCAATTGAAAAACTACTGTTAAGTTTTGCAATCTGCCTGCCTGACCAAACGGCAAAGCACTTACCGAAGATAAACCCGTATTAGCACAGTTTTTATTTTAAGATATCACTGTAAATTCTGCCAATCTCACTATTAGATTCAATAAAACTATATTTATCTGTAAATATCCAATATTCATTATTTTTTTGAGTATCCCTGCAGATTATTAGATGAAATGTTTTTATGTTCTCATTAATTATAATTATATCCATACATTCTGAATAACCTGAATGGTGTGAATCATAATCTTTAATTTTTATTATCTCATTTTTAAGTTTATTTGATGATAACTTGCTAAAAGTATAGTCTTGTTGATATATTATGTATTTGGGTCTTCTACTATCATTATAATTTCACTTCTAATATTATTAAGTAATTTTGTATAAACAGCTAGCGTTAAGAAACCCCAAAACATTGAATTAAATATTAAAATAAGTCCAATTTTCTTAAATTTTAAGTACTTTATTTCAAATTGTGATATAAAGGCAATTAGCCAACCCAATATCCCAAAAAGAACTGAAATACCAAAGATGAATCGTATAACTGCATAGAGTTGGGAATATGCTTCTATGTTCATTTTTTATTGTGTTTTTCGGTCTCAATGCCGTTTTTACTAAAAAATGCTTCTAAATCTGTATATGCTACATTACAATAGTCTTGTAATCCTGGTATTTTTTTGGGTTCTGCAAACATTTGATTGCATTCGAAACAAATTTCTAAATACTCATATATTTCGCCTGAATCATTATAGAACAAAATCGCATTTCTGGGATTGTAACATCCATTTTTGTCATAACTGTATGAGTTATATTTAGAACAAGTATTATATAAAATATCTGTTAAATTGTCAATTGCATTTAACGTAAGTATTTTACGTTGATTAACCCCTTCTAAATTTCTTTGAGCCACTAAGGTGGACAATCGTACAAAAACAGAATTCTCTTTTTTGCTATTATTTTTAAATATACTATCTTTAGAAACCAGAATAGAAACTTCAATTGGTTCATCAGTTTCTAAATTGAATGAAATTATTTCAATTTTTGTTGCATTTTTAAATGGAAATTTTTTCAGCCTTTTATCTAATAAAACAGGCTTGTAGTTCGCATTTTTATCTGAGCTTTTTTTTGCGTTTTTTATTGGGGACGGTGGTGGTGGGATATCTTTTTTTTGGGCAAAAAGATTGGCAGAAAGAAGAAGCAGTATTGTAATTAATAGTTTAAACATAATTTTAAGTAGATAATATTTTAGATATAACGGTCAATGAAAAATGCTTTAGTCTTTTTTATCACCTTATAACGAAGCTCTTGCTACACAATTGTCCATTTAGTAAATCTTTTTTTTTATTAACTTTCCTTTCTTATTGTAATATTTCCATTCGCCAATCTGTTCTCCCTCTTTAGATTGTCCGATACTTTCGAGTTTTCCGTTATTGTGGTAAGTTTTCCATTCGCCTGTTCGTTTTCCGTTTTCATCATACTGCCCAATTTTTTCTAATTTTTCATTTATGTGATAACCCCGCCACTCTCCGACGCTTTTCCCATCAATATAACTGCCCGCCGTTTTTAGTTTGCCATTGTCGTGAAACCATTTCCATTCTCCACTTTGTCTGCCATTTTCAAAGTTTCCGATTATCCATAACTGGCCATCTTCATGATATCTTTTTGATTCTCCAATTAATTTTCCGTCGTTGTACCATTCTATATTTGCAGGTTTTCCGTTTTCGTAATAGGATTTCCATTCTTCAACTTCCATTCCATTTTTATAATGTCTAATTTCTTCTAATTGACCACTTTCATAATAATATTTCCAGTCTCCTGTTTTATTTTGATTTTCATATTTCCCAATATATAAGAGCTGTCCGTTTTCGTGATACTTTTTCCACTCACCAGTTTCTTTTCCGTTTTCGTAGCTTCCTATTTCCGACAATTGGCCGTTATTGTAATAAACTTTCCATTCATTTGTTTTTTCCCCATTGGCGTACATTCCTTTCTCAAATAATTTGCCATCAATATAATACCTTTCCCACTTGCCGTTTAAGATCCCCTTATCCCGAATCTCTATCATAGACAATTTGCCGTTTGGGAAATAGTTTTTCCATTCACCTGTTTGCTCATCATTTTCATATCTTCCAATCGTTGCCAATTTCCCGTTTTCATGATACCGTTTCCATTCGCCCGTTTTTTGATTATTAGTGTCGTATAGGCTTAGTTGTTCTAATTGACCATTACTGTAATATCTTTTTTCTTCATTTTGTCCAAAAGCAAAAAAATGTCCTAGTAAGAGCATTGTGAGCATTAATATTTTTTTCATTTATCTTTTTAAACTATATTTATTTTTTAAACGCGTTGTTGGTTAAAAATTTCTGCTAATGGTTAGCACTTTGCGAGATGGCGCATAGAAAAGCGCCTACTACAGAACTTAGTTAATTATTATGAACTAGTCATAGGCCTGACAAAACCAGACTTATCTATCTTATATAAGATGGGTAAATAGAAAAACGTCAGGGTTTTTCTTGCTAAGATATTAATTATTTACAAATCATCAATGACTTTTAGTTTGGCCAAATACTTTTTGTATTTATACGCGTTTGTATTTCAGTTGTTTTGCTGTTGCTATGTCTTGTTATTTTTGCTATCTTCAAATAGAAAAAGTTTAGTTGGTAAATAATAATAACGCCTGAAATCTTTAAATTAAGGGAACAAAGAGTAATTCCGCATAACAACTTTGTCCCTTACAATCATTGCAACTTTAAAACATAAAAAGTATCCTTGCACCTCAATTTGAAATTAAAAAAAAACGCTTAATTGTCGTAACCGTTGCTTTAACAAAGTTAACTATGCTGTTCCATTGAAAGAATTTCTAATAAAACTCACTTTATTCCTAATTTGGCTTCCAATTAATAAGTCAATTAACTAGCAACTTGAATTAATTAAAAACAATTTATTAGATTTGCTTCCTTATAAAAAAAACATGTTACAAATCGCATTTATTAGGGAGCATCAGGAAAAAGTAATCAAAGCTTTAGCTAAAAAAAATTTTGATGCCGCAATTATTGTTGAAGAAGTAGTGCAACTCGATGAAAAACGCCGGGCAACCCAGGCAGAGCTGGATACTATTTTATCGGAATCTAATAAATTGTCGAAAGATATAGGAGAATTAATGAAAGGCGGGGAGAAAGCAAAGGCTGCTATATTAAAAGAAAAAACATTATTGCTAAAAGAAAAAAGCAAAGAGCTGGCTGAAAAATCAGATGCTTTAGCCAATGAACTCACCCATAAATTATACACTTTACCCAACCTTCCTGCGGATAGTGTCCCCGAAGGAAAAACACCGGAAGAAAATGTAACCGTTTTTGAAGAAGGCGAAATTCCTGTACTGCATGATAATGCACAACCACACTGGGAACTCGTAAAAAAATATGATATCATCGATTTTGAATTAGGAACTAAAATTACCGGGGCCGGTTTTCCTGTTTATAAAGGAAAAGGCGCCAAACTACAACGGGCCCTGATTACGTATTTTTTAGATAAAAATACCGAGGCCGGTTACAAAGAATACCAGGTGCCGCACCTGGTCAATGAAGCATCCGGT
>DASVUQ010000107.1:0-5438 GCA_036386975.1 Flavobacterium sp.
CATTTTCAATGATATTCTTATCCGGATTCATTGTAGCACCGCCTACAGTTATCGCTTTCTGAGCTATTACTTTCTGAGCAAATGAAGAAAATCCTAAAGTCATAGCTAATCCTAATAAAATAACTGGAAAAATTTTTTGTGTGTTCATAATAATTGTTGTTAAAGTTTATAATGTGATTTTACGTTAAATTGAGAATACAAGATTTAAAAGTTTAAACGATAGCCTCATTTATTGATTTCCAATTATCATGCCCGCTGATTTAACACTAATTTATGAACTGGTATAAATAAAATTTGTGATTACATTATATACCATATAGAGGTTTAGAAATTAATTTTATTTTATTATTATACATTCATTTCT
Source organism: Flavobacterium sp. (assembly GCA_036386975.1). Lineage (GTDB taxonomy): Bacteria > Bacteroidota > Bacteroidia > Flavobacteriales > Flavobacteriaceae > Flavobacterium. The sequence continues at coordinate 365 of DASVUQ010000107.1, forward strand.
ATGCCTGCCGATTTAACATTAGTTTATGAATTAGTATAGAAAAATTTATAGAAAAAAAATAGAAAAAAAATACTGTTTTATTATAGTAATTCATTAATTTAGAATTGATTAGTTGATGTTGGGATAATAGTAACCTTTATTATATAAAATATTGTAAATATGTTATTTGAAAAGAAAAACTTAGAGAAAGAGTTACTTTCTAAAAGAAAGCAATTCATTGACGATACCTTATTACTGGAAGAAATCAGACGTATTTTATCTGATGATGAGCGTAAAAGAGAGATCATAAAAAATAAACTTGCTAACAAAAGTTCAACAATTTCTAATGGTTTACTATTCCATTATCTGGAAACTGATAAAATTTTTCATATCGACCATATAAGGAATATTTGTATCGATTACCGCCTTCGCTTTCTGGACAGCCACTTGTTTAAGAACAGTATTCCTGAAGAAGCGGTCTCTAAGATAAAGCATTTAGAAAGCCTTCATAATACTGCGCTGAATGGTTTTAAAATAATGGCCCCGTCAAAATTATTTCATTTGAAAAATTATGATGATCCGTTACTTTTTGTTCCTATAGGTAATAATTATTACTATTTAATACACAAGTGGGGGAACGACATGAGTGGCTATAGAAAGCTCATGATGCGCCCCTACCGTGACATGGGAAGCTTTGTTGCATTTATTGCATTGATAAGCTTGGCATTTGCTTTTATAACACCAACAAATGTATTAGGAGGAGATATGAGTACTTCTGTTTTCAGGGCTTTATCTTTTTTATTTATTTTTAAATCTCTCTGTGGTATCACATTATATTATTGCTTTTGGAAAGGCAAAAATTTTAATAGCGAAATCTGGAATAGCAATTATTATAACTAAAAAAGTCTCACAATTGTGAGGCTTTTTTTTAATATGCAAAAAACTTGTTACTTCTTGAAAAACTTCATGCTAGAACTTCCTTTATCCGATTTTACTTTTATAAAATAGTTACCTGTTTTAAGTTGTGAAACATCAATTGTAGAAATTAATTTTGCATTTGGAACCGCTATAACAATCTGTCCTAAAATATCATAAATCGCTACTGATTTTATTTCTATAACCTGAGTTGAAGCTAAATTTAAAATATCATCTACGGGATTTGGATATAAAGTGAAATAATTTGAAAATACAAAATCCTGATTTCCTAGGGCTTGAAAAGTAGAAGTAGCTCTATTGGTCCGAATAGGAAAATTATAATCAAAATAAATATTGGCTTCATTAGTAAATGAATCCCCAACAACAAGCGTTGGTTTGGTTTTGATTTTAAAAGCGACATAACCATCATTATTGGCGTCATCAAAAGGAAGATTAATGTTCTCGAAAATAAATTCTACTTTATTCCCTTCTGAAATTTTAGTTATAAAAGAGTGGCTTGAACTGGTTGGAATTAAAGTTGAAATGTCAAATTTAGACAAATCAATCATATCCTTTACTACAACATTTCGTGCGGGATATGTTCCGGTATTTTCAAAACGAATCATGTAATGCACATAATTGCCAATTAAGTCCGGGGTTATAATTGTACCTTCTAAACAGGTTTTATCGTTTGGGTCATAAGAACCTACAACCGTTTGATTTAAAGTAAATGTGTTATCTAAAGGCGTCTCATCTGTTCCGTTTGATGTTATTGTTGTTGTAAATCTCAAAACATCGCCATTATTTACTGCAGGTATTTCTGTTGGCCTGTTTACATTTAATGTAAATAAAATTTCTCTGCTTTCAAAAGGTCTTAAATTTGCAAAGTTCCATATAATATTATTATCTATCTGGCTATTGAAAGGTGTATTTGAAGATACATAATCTAAGATCTCATTATTGAAAATAAGAGTAACTGATCCCGATTTTACTATATTCCCTTTATTTCTATATACAATTTTATATCCAGCATCAAAACCTGGTACAGCACTACCAACAGGTAATAATATAATTTCTAAATCGGGATGATTACCAATTGGTGTTATGCAAAAATCTTGTATAAATGGGCTTACTTGTGTCGGGAAACTAACGATAGTAGTAGTTGGTAAAACTGAAAAATAATCTGGATTTTCAAGTACAGGAGTTAATGTATATGTTGCTGGTATTACAGGAATAGAATAATTTCCAAATGTGTTTGCAATAAAATTTTCAGTGATATTAGTATTTGAACTAACCATTATTTTTATGTTTGGATAATTAAAATCTAATGAATTGCAACCATTGCTATCACTATCAAATTTAGTTGTTCCTTTTATAATGTAATTATCACCCCCTGGCATAAAAGAACAATAAGAATTTATTACAATATTATTTTTGTCTCCAATATTGTTAGCTTGATTTATTGCAGTCCACCAAAAGACATCAAAATTTCTTTTACTTTCACCAATACAAACATATTTTAAATTCGGATTATTATCTAATGTAACATTCCATCCAATTTCAAGTCCATTTTTTAAGAATAATGAAGTTAAATTATTATATGTACAATCTAACGATAGTAATTTAGTATTTGAGGCATCTAATGTAAGTAATTGATTGTCTCTACAATTAAGTGTGCTTAGTTTTGTCAATTTAGATAAATCTAAATATTCTATTCTATTTGAAACACAATAAAGTGATTCAAGATTTGATAAACCATCTAAATTCACTGATGAAATTAAATTATTACTAAACCCTAATAATTCAACATTCTCAAGTCCTTCAAAATTTATTGTTTCAAGCTGATTATTATCAATATGTAGCGATTTTAGTTTTGGTAGATTGGAAACTTTAAGTGACTTTAACTCATTATATATACAACTAAACGTTTCAAGTTGTAATAAGCTTGTAATATCTAAATCAACTAATTTATTCATGCTACAATGAAAAGTTTTTAGTTGTGTTAAACCATCAAAATTAAATAATGAAAGTTGTCGATTACCGGAAACATTTAAATAATTAAGATTTGTTAGATTTTCAAAATTTACCGACACTAATTCGTTATTTCTTTCACAATCTAATCTCTTAAGATTTGGTAATCCTGTTAAATCTAAATTTACTATCTTACTATTATTAATATATAAAATTTCCAAATTTCTAAAATATTCAATCCCTTCAATAGATATAAAATATGATCTTATTAACTCTAATTTATGTACATTTAAAACTTCGCTCACTTCAATCTCACCATCATTATTTGCATCAATGTTAATATGATGATAGTCGCTGTTATAAGTTATACCGCCATACCTTGAAAGTAACAACCACTCTTTAAATCTGGCATCTGGAAAATTAATAATCTGCGCACTTAAATCATTAAGAAAGGATAAGGCTAAAATTAAAAAGTAGATCTTTTTCATATATATAAAATTTTAACAAATGTAATCTATTAGGCTAATAATACAATTATATTTGTTAAAATTTTTTAAGTCTTACATAAAAAAAGGCCTCACGATTGTGAGGCCTTTATATTTAAAAAATAGAAAACTATTTTCCTCCTTTTTCCATTTTAGCTTTTAATTCAGCAAGAATATCATTATTATCTCCTAAAGTAGATGTGTTGTTATTATTGGCAGATGAATTATTGTTTTCAACAGCAGCTTTTGCATTTTTCTCTTCTTCTTCACGGAAGATAGCAGTATGAGAAGCTACCACTCTTTTGAATTCTTTGTTAAATTCAATTACTTTGAAATCAACTTTATCGCCTTTTTTCAATTTTTTCCCGTCTTCTTTTTCAAGGTGACGTGTAGGAATGAAAGCAACGATATCATCACCAAATTCTACGGTAGCGCCTTTGTCAACAATTTCAGAAATTTCTCCGTTGTGAATGGTTCCAACAGCGAAAGAATCTTCATATTTGTCCCAAGGATTAGAAGTGGTTTGTTTGTGGCCTAAAGATAGTTTACGTCCTTCAACATCCAGCTCTAATACTACTACATCTAATTTTTCCCCAACATTTACAAATTCAGAAGGGTGTTTGATTTTCTTAGTCCAGGAAAGGTCAGAGATATAAATTAAACCATCGATCCCTTCTTCTAACTCTACGAAAATTCCAAAGTTGGTAAAGTTTCTAACAATACCTGTATGTTTAGAACCTACAGGATATTTAGAAGTAATATCTGTCCATGGATCTTGTGTCATTTGCTTAATACCTAGAGACATTTTTCTGTCTTCTCTGTCTAAGGTAAGGATAACTGCTTCTACAGTATCACCCACTTTTACGAAATCCTGAGCAGAACGCAGGTGCGTAGACCATGACATTTCGGAAACGTGGATTAAACCTTCAACACCTTCAGCTACTTCAATAAATGCACCGTAATCAGCAATAACAACTACTTTACCTTTTACTTTATCACCTACTTTTAAGTTGGCATCTAAAGCATCCCAAGGATGGGCATTTAATTGTTTTAAACCAAGTTGGATTCTTGTTTTCTCATCATCGAAATCAAGGATTACCACATTTAGTTTTTGATCTAACTCCAGGACTTCACTTGGATGGTTGATTCTTGACCAAGATAAATCGGTAATGTGGATTAATCCGTCAACACCACCTAAGTCAATAAATACGCCATAAGAAGTAATGTTTTTAACAACACCTTCTAATACTTGTCCTTTTTGTAACTGACCAATGATTTCTTTCTTCTGTACTTCAATATCTGCTTCGATAAGCGCTTTGTGAGAAACAACAACGTTTTTAAATTCGTGATTGATTTTCACTACTTTGAATTCCATCATTTTGTTTACGTACTGATCGTAATCCCTAATTGGCTTTACATCAATTTGAGATCCCGGTAAGAAAGCTTCAATCCCGAAAACGTCTACGATCATACCCCCTTTAGTCCTGCATTTTACAAAACCATTAACGATTTCACCTGTTTCGTTTGCAGAGATTACCCTATCCCATGCTTTGATGGTACGTGCTTTTCTGTGTGATAATACTAATTGACCTGTTTTATCCTCACGGATATCAATTAATACTTCTACTTTGTCACCCACTTTCAAGTTCGGGTTGTAACGGAATTCGTTCAAAGAAATTACACCTTCTGATTTAGCGTTGATGTCAACGATAGCATCTCTATCG
>DASVUQ010000108.1:0-8386 GCA_036386975.1 Flavobacterium sp.
ATTAGTAGAAGGAGTTACAAGTGTCGAAAAAGTATTTGAACATTTTAAACCGGAAGTTAAAGTAAATTTTGAAGATGCTCAGGGAGTAATTCGCCCGGAATCTTTAAAATTTAAAAACTTAGGTGATTTTGGTGTCAAAGGGATTACTTCACAAAGTAATTTTTTATCTGACCTGGAAACGGAAAAAGATCAATATCATAAAATTATCCGTCAATTAAAATCTAATAAAATCCTTAAAGCAGCTTTAGAAGACAGTGAATCAAAAGCAGCTTTAGTAGAAAGTCTACAGGCTTTGATTAAAGAATTAGAAGAAAACAAATAAAAAATCTTTTAAAAGTATAAATATGTCAGTAAAAGAACAATTACAGGGTGCTCAGGTAGAAGAAACTCAGTTATTAGAAAAACAATCCCTTGGATTAATAGAAAAAAATTTAGATAAACTTGCTAAATATGGTGGGTATGATTTACTGGAAATGTCTATAGAAGGCACCCAGAACCTCAATCCTGACAGGAAAGCCAGAAGAAAGATTTTCTTAAGCGAAGAAACAAAAGCAAAAGAAAGAGAGACCTTAAAGAAAACTCTTGAACTTTGGGCTTCGGTAATAAAAAACAATAATGCCATAACGGATATGGTAGGCGAATGTGAAGACAAGAGCAAACAATCCGAAATCTTATTACAAAAAAATCTATCCAAAGCCGTAAGCGATACGAGAGAAATCGAATCGGCATACAGAACTATAGCTTTGTTTTATAAAAATACCGAAACAGATAAGGTAAAAAATATTACTATTGTAAATGCGGATTTAGATCAGCTTAAAGATCTGGATAATACAAGATTTATTGATGCTATTCATGCAGAATTAGTAGACAATTACGATCGTTTAGATTTAAAAAACAATTATGGAATATTGGTTATCCCAGGTTATCTTGGATCTAATAAAGTAGTAGAAAAATGGGCTAAAATTGCGCATGAGAACAAAGTGATGCTCATAACAGATTTCGAACATTTAGATGAACCGGATGATGTAATGGAGATGTTTGATGCTGCCAACTTAACAGGAGGAGATGCCTACAGATCTAATGTATTAATGACCTGTAATTGGCTTGTAGGCCGTGGCCGATTTGAACAAATTGGTGAAAATGAAGACTTGTACATAGCACCTTCTGCAGCTTTGGCAGGTAAAATTTATAAAACATTAATGTCTCAGGTAACTGCCGGTAAAAAATTCGGGGGTATCAACGAAGTAGACGGAGTGAAATTTGACCTAAAGAAAAGCGAAATCGCTAATCTTGAAAATATGGGATTAGTGCCAATGGTAAACGAGTACGGTAAAGTAATGGCGTTCTCTGCAAAAACATTATTTAATGGAGACAATCTTGGTTTACAAACGTATTCTGTTGTACGTGTCTTTGATTATGTTACCAAAGTTTTAATGGATTTCTTAAACAGAAGGGCTTTTGAAAATTTTACTGCAAAAACCCGTAAAGAAATAATGGGCCAGGTAGTAAGTTTCCTTGATGGTATAACAGGACCGGATAAACTAATTGAAAATTTTGAAATCCGCCGTTTTGAGCAGGACCCAATTCAAAAAGACAGGATTTTTATGGATATCCACATGAAGCCTTACTTTCCGGCCAAAAACTTCCTTATCAAAATGGAAGGCCAAAAAGGAGATGACGGAACAGAATGGGATACTGATTATGAGCAAAAATAATTTTTTTTAATTAAGGTATAAAAGGAAATACACAAAGTGTATTTCCTTTTTCAAATTATAAGTGTTAAATAGTGCATCAGGCAAGTAAACCACATCAATGAAAACTTTAAACTTTTATTACATCTTATTTTTATTATTATTTTCATTTTGCTCTATTAGCGCACAAGCCAAAAAAGATACTGTAGGCTGCAATATAAAACAGAATGACCTGCGTATTGAGGGTGAATTATTTGCCAGTGCAAGTCCAATTTTTTTAAGGGTTTACAATGAAGAATTTGAGTATGGCGTCATACAACTGGGCAAAAGAAAAGGAGAGATTTTTTTATATTTTAAAATTTTTACAGAGAATGTTTGTGTAAAGCAAAAGCAACCACTAGAACTTTATTTTGAAGGAGGCGAAATGTATATACTAAAAAATAGATTTGCTGTTAATTGTGAAGGTATAGCAATAGTGCAATTGACTAACACTGATATAAAGAAAATTAAAAAAAATAATATAGCAAAAATTAAGCTCTTTACACTTAAAAGAGATTATGAATTTAGTCCTACTGATGTGGATAATAGTAATCTAAAAAATTATCTGGATTGTTTAAAAAGCTATAAAGTCAGGAAAAAAACAAAATAATAACAATATATCTATGGTTATTTAAAGTTTGCATTACTAAAAAGAACACTTAAATACATATTATATTTTAAATTAAGGATATGCCGCTACCAGAATTAAATCTCTCATTACATCTTACAGACAATGACGGGGCTGTCTTTTATACCGGCCAGGGAGAAGGACAAATAATTACCAGGACAGACAGTGCTTTAAGAAAGCATACCATTACTATAACCATTTCTGAAAAAGAAACGGGTACGGTAAATCTAGCAACAAGTTGGCAGGGATCAGAAAGTCCTTCAGAAATTACCATTCCTATTTATAAAATGTTAGTTACGGATGATAAGACCAATACAACCGAAACATATAATGTAACCAGGGACACTTTTCTTTTTAAAGAACAAAAAGCAAAGAAAAGCCTATGGAGCTTTTTCGGGCTTAAAAGTTTAGCACCAAAGAATTTCTTATTCGAAAATATTCCCTTTGAGCCACTCCATGAAAGTATAGAAGTTTTTGATATTTCAAAGTACCGGAAACTTAATCACGATGAATTGACATATGTCTTTACATCAAACGGGCAAACGGTACAGCTTTTTGCAGGCGATATCAATACGCTACAACAACAAAAGGGGGTGAGTTATTTTATTATTGTTGATGAAAAAAAAGGACAACGGTTTATAGGTGATATTCTCTACAGAGAAAAATTTTTAAAACTAACTCCTAAAGTCCATCTTCAGGTAATAAAAAGAAAAAAGGTTTCTAAAACTATAGAAACTAACAAATCTGGTAAAGTGGATAAAATAATTTACATTTAGAAAAATATATATGAAAGGCGTATTTTATAAACTTCCGTTAGATTTTGGTGCCATAACAAAAAAAGAAGACCTTGAAAAAACATCTTTAGAACATTCTATAGCCCAACAAATCATACTACTTGCTACAACATCTTTTGGAGAATGTAAATTTAATGAAACTTTTGGTTGTGTTATATGGGAAACAGATTTTGATCTGTTAATGAATGAAAATACATTTAAAGATATTATTTCTAAAAACCTGAAACAGGGCATCCGGCTTCACGAACACAGGATAACAGTAAATGAAATAAAGATAAAGGTATCAGAAACAAGAACTACTGTCAACTATAAAATTACTATTAAAAAGAGAGTAGATATTGTACTGAATGCTATTGTAAAAAGTACCAACAGGTCTTTTGATTTCAATGCGTTCTTCTATGTTGGCCCACTTTCGTTTAATTAACAAATAGCATGAAACAAGAAAGAATAAAAGATAGAGTATTAAAAAGGGCTGCCCGTGCCTGGGGATTTTCTGATGTTGAAATGGAAAATTCATTCGATCCCGTAGCAGGTATGCTACTTGACGCCTTGTCTTATGAATTGGAAAAGGTATCGCACGAACTGGAAGACTCCAAGACCCGTATCGTAGAAAGAGTTTTAGAAATTATGTTTCCTGATGTTATATCCGGGTCCAGACCAGCCCGTGGAATAGTAAATGCACAACCCTTTGAAAACAATTTACAGGTTTCGTTAAAAAACCAAATGTTTGTAAACCGTAGGTTACACAATATTTACAATCCCCTTGATCCTATTTATAAGGATATTTATTTCTCTCCTACACTCGAAGTAAAATTATCTTCGTGTAAAGTAAAATATATAGCTTATGAAAGAAATTTAATAGAAATTTCGGGGCTTTCCTATAAAGACCCCATAAGGAGTTATACTAATTTGTTACCTCCGGGAGAAGTGGTACTGGGATTGGAAATAACGGACCAGGAAGTTACTTTATTAGACAATGTAATGCTGTATATTGACATCATGAACACCCATCAAAAAGAAATGTTTTATTATTATGTAAAGCAGATGAAATGTGTACATGACCATGCCCCAATTATAATAAAAGAAGGATATAATGTAAAGGTGGACGAAATTGATGTTAATAGCATCATCAATAAGAATTATACACATCTTGACCAGGTGTCACAAGACGTAAATAATTATTATTTTGATAATTTCTATACACTCACAGGAAATATCAAATACAAAGACCAGTCACAATACAGTCAGGAATACAGAGCATTTGATGAAATTGCCGAACAAAATAACAATAAAATTATCTGGATAAAACTTATTTTTCCCGAATCGTTAATCCCGGATGTCATCGAAAATGTAAATTTTACCACCAATTGCTTTCCCGTAATCAACAAAAAGCTGCATATGCAGAACCGGGACCTTAAAGATTTCCTTTGTTATGTGGCTCTTGATACAGGAGATGATATTTATCTGGATATTGATGCTGTAGTTGACCCACTGGGAGACCGCTATGAAATCAAGCAATTTAAAGATGGCGCCATAGAAGAAGGCAATGCAGTGCTCAGGACTGGTGGTGTCTCCAGGTTTGATTCCAGGAGTGCATCAGAACTGCTTCAGAATATCCTGAATTTATTAAAAGATGAAAGTTCGGCATTTTTAGGGCTTGGCCAGGATTTCATGAAAAATGCATTAACTGAAATCAATCAATTACTGGCATCAGTAGAACAACAGGCAAAAGAAAACAGCTTTACAAAATATAATCATCCTTACGTGATGATCCGCCCGAAACTGAATTATGATCATAGCAGGAGTTTTAAGATCGCTTACTGGTCCACCTGTGCTGAACAAGGCAATGATATCAAGGCAGGTACTTTTTTGACAAGCAGCAATCCATTATTTTTTATAAGTAACCAAGCCATCATGGTAACTAATACAGTAGGGGGCGCCAATAAAGAAAATAACAAAGACCGTATCCTGGCCTACAGAAATGCTTTATTAACCAGAGGAAGGATTGTCACCTTTGCAGATATTAAAGCTTTTATCAGTTATCATTTTAAAGATACCATCCTCGAGGTCCGTATAGACAAAGGGATACGTAAAGAAATATCCTCAAAAGCAGGTTTTAGCAGGACAGTTGATATTTATGTCAAAGTAAACCCGGCCCAAAGAAAACATGCTTCATCATCGGAATGGGAATATTTATGTGATAGTTTTATGAAACAGTTAAAACAGAGATCATCCAATGTATTCCCTTACCGTTTGTTTATAGAAGAGTAATATATCATAGCATTACTAGCAATACCTGGCTTTTAAATTATTTTTAAAAGCCAGTGTGTTACTTATTTATCCTTAAAATGTAATACTGGATCTGTTATTTTAAGAAATACTATATATCATTCATTAAATTATTCTGAATTCTTTCAGGACTATCTTTGCCTCAAGGGTTTCCTTTTAACGGTCAGAATATATGAACTAATGGCCCATTCGGACAAATAACAACCGCTTGCAGCTGTCCCAGATTTTTACGGGAATTTCTTTACATTTAGACATAAATGACAAATTTAGTTATTTCAATCTAAAGTGCCAATTTTCTTAACCAACCCAAAACTGTTTTCTTCATTGAATACCATACTACTTTTGGTCCTGCTTAAAGGTAATTCGCCTTTTTTATTTGGCGAATAACAGCTAATCTAAAGTTCATGATATAATCTTTAACTATACTGTTACCAGTCAATTCTGGGTTATTCATAAGTCGATTTGTGTCCAACTTATTCCAGGACGAGACATATAAAACGAAAAAAGCCCTGCCAAAATTTCAGCAGGGCTTCTTACCTAAGCTTTATTATTTAGAGATAAGTTTGCCCCTCTGTTCTAAACCATTTTTATCAACTAGTTTATAGTAGTAAATACCCGCTGGTAAATTTATTGGTACTACCGTATTGCTTCCAGATAGATGAATATCTATAGTTTTAGCACCTAATGCATTATATATAGTAAGTTGTGACGGAGCATCATTATCTTCCAAAGCTACATGTAAGGTATTGGAAAATGGATTTGGGTAAAATCTGGCAGACTGTTTAGCTAGGACAGGAGAATTGGTTCCCAAAGTAGTACAGCCAGCTGTAATTTGCACATTGATTCCAAAGGTACTAATAGCTCCACTGGTAGTGAGTACGCGGCCTTCTACTGCAACTCCATTATTTAAAATAACTGCTCCGTTATTGCCAATTACAGTTCCTTTAAAAGTAGCATCATTATTAAGGCTGGTCGCTCCGTCAATTTTCCAGAAAACGTTTTTTGCTTGTGCGCCATTTTGTAAACTTACCGTAGCACCAGTACTCGTAGATAAGGCACCATTAATTTTTATAACAAACACAGCATCAGCATTGCCCTGAGCATTCAAAATTAATGTTCCCGTAAGTGCTGTGGCAGCATTCAAAAGATAAGTATGCGGTGTCAATACAAGGTCTTGCCCAAAAGTTGCAGGGGAAAGCAATTCTATGTCAGTAGAAAGCGTATTTAAATAGGTATACACATTATTAAGATCTGCTGCACATTGTGCGGTTGATGGATCAGGACCTGGATGTATGGTACCTGTGGTATTTTCTGCCTGGAATCCGGTTGTAAGCTCCATATTTGTTCCAATATCTCCCGTAACAAAAGAAACACCGTCATTGGTAACTGCGCCATTTCCTGAAAACACGGCATAACATACCACAGAATTCAATTGAGGTGGTTCGGGTCCTGTAAGCACAGGCACGCCGCATCCAAGTGGCATAGCAACTGTAACACCTGAGACCGTAACAGCACCTGTGGTTGAAAGCGCGCGCCCTTCGAGTGAAACACCAGTATTTAGAACAATTGCTGCATTATTCGCTACAATCGTTCCTTTCATAGCTGTATTGGTGGCAAGAGTAACAAGGCCTTCCACTTTCCAAAATACATTACAAGCTAATGCACCATTAGTTAATAAAACCTGTGCTCCCGAAGCTGATGAAAAAGCACCTTCAATTTTGAAAATAAAAACCGCATCCGCATTCCCGCCGCCGTCCAGGGTCAAGGTATTAGTAAGCGTAGCAGCTTCGGTGATTAAATAAGTTCCGGCAGTAAGTGTTTGTCCGTTACCCAAAAGCGATGATGCTGGAAAAAAGTCTGGAACAGCAGCGTTAAGTTGGTTGTAAGCCGTAGTGAGGTCAGCTGCAGCCGCTAAAGTAGTACCATTACCATCATTTATGACACCGTCTATGTTTCCAAAGTTACTGCTGGGGCCACCAATGTTGGTACCTACATTTCCGGTAATCAGGGACATGCCCGCATCAGTTACCGCACCATTACTGGAGAAAAGCGCAAAATTTGAAGATGTGCCAAGTACTGGCGCCTGAGCATGTGTTGAGAGAGTAAAGCACATTAAGGCAATCGGAATTGCCGATAGTAGAAATTTATTCATGATTTGGGAGGAATAAAGCTATAATTTATTTATTATAGCTTAGTAAAGGTATCTTATAAAATGAATAAATTGCTATTTATTTAAAAAAAAATTAAAATAATAGGCAATAAACTTTGAATTTTAAGTAAATATTTATTAAAATTTAAATATTTTAAATGTTGATATTCCAGACGTCCAAAAGCAAGTAAAAGAATGTAAAGGTAAGCAATGCTGTTAAAGTAACTTTATTCTTTCCTTTGAAGTTATAAATCCTGTATTCCTTACAGGGGCAAACGCAACAAAAGTTATTGAAGCTTATAATCTTATTGCTATTGATGTAGCTAATTACAATAATGAGCCTTATTTTTATAATTTTGAAAAAATGAATAAGGATCTCTGAAATTACAGTTTTTTTTAAATCCAATAAATGATCAGGAGCACAAAACGTATTGTTGCCACTGCTTTTGTCCCGCTTTCCGCTCTATCTGCGCAAAAAAAGCGCAGGATGCCGCTACAATCCTACCGTGTGGACACATCTAAGAATAATTGCCATCCCTACATAATTGCTACGAATTTTTGTATTCCTATAGCGAAAGTTGTTATTACCGGTTTTCGCCCACTGGCATATCCTTTCCATCCCCCGAGCCTTGCCATGGCCCATACATATCTTTTTAGGTCTTTCCCTATATAGGTCTTTTTTAGTTTTTCTGTTTTTCCCTCTAATTTTATCATCTGATGTTCCAGGCATTCCAGCTCCTGATCTGAAAAACAACTTCCGGCTTCTATTCTTTCTTCAGGCATATTATAGGCTATT
>DASVUQ010000109.1:0-24184 GCA_036386975.1 Flavobacterium sp.
TTCCAACTAAAATCTTAATTTTTATTAATTTTGTTTTTCAAGACAGTCATTGAGCTAGTCTCTATAGCGTGTTTAAACCCTTTGTGTTTGCACGCTATTTTTTGTTATATATTCTTTGTCGTAGACTGTTTCATTTTTGAATAAAATATAAATCAGTTCAAGTATTTTTCTTTGAATTGCGACTAGAGCTTTCATTTTTATTCCATGTTTGGAAACTAATCTTGCGTAAATAGTACGAAAATTATCATCCCATTTTACTGCTGTTAATGCTGGTAAGTGTACCGCTCTTCTAAGATTCCGATTTCCTTTTTTTGATATTCCCGGCTTGCCTTTTACAGAAGTTCCGGATTGTTTTTCTTTTACATCAAGTCCCGCATAACTTGTCAGCTGCTTTTTACTTCGTATTAGTTCAAACCCATTTGTCTGGGCCAATACAATGACAGCGGTGAGTTCTCCAACTCCCGGTATTGATTTTATTCTCTCTATTGTACTCTTAATATCCGGGTTTGTTTTAACCAAACCGGCTATATCTTCTTTAATTGCTTTCTCCTGGGAATTTAAAAACAATATTCTTGACCGCATTCTCTCCAAGCTTTTTTGATTAGGATGGGCTTCAACATTTTCAGCATGCAGTTGGTTTTTAATTATACTCCTTTCCTGCACTATTTGGTCTCTTTCACGTGTCAGTTGTTGTAACGCTCTGTAAATACTTTTAGGTTTGGACCATTTATCTAATTTTCGTTCTAATCCAAATTGTGCGATGGCTTGAGAACAACTTTTATCTGTAACGGTTTTTAATGCTAATGTCCGTATGTAATTACTTATTTTATTTGGCAATACAATACTTATTTCATAGCCGTTATCCACCAAATGGTAAGCAAACTTTTGATGATAAACTCCTGTAGCTTCCATCACATATCGAACAGGGAGTTTAGAATCTATCAGTTTATTTACCCAATCAACTAATGATTTAATCCCTGAAGCATTGTTTTTAAAAACTTTGTAACTAAATAATTCGATGGTAAAATCATCAAACATCCGGCCTAAAGTCATTACTAATTCTTTCTGTGCCACATCAATACCTGCAACTTGTTTTACTACTTTTTTCATCTTTACTTTTTTTAATTAGTTTATAAAGTGATGCACCTTCCTTCGTCTTTTCTCCTGGTTGGATATTCTGGATACTAAGCATTGCTTAACTCCTTACATTCTGTTCAGACTCTAAAAGATAAAAAACAATGAGGATATATCTTAGCGGGAATATGTTTCTTGGAACTATTTAGACGCAAATGTTCTCTCATTGTTTTTCACTTTAATTACAATATTAGAAATTATAAAACTTATTAGTTTATAATTGCAAACATAGGAGACACAAAGCTATAGCTGAATTTATAGGGTGCCTGCCTTTTTTTAAAGTTATACCGGCACACCGCTGTTCCCGTGTTTCTTAAAAAACGAATTTTTTTTGATAGCCCCGATTGTAGCGGCATCCTGCGCTTTTTTTGCGCAGATAAAGCAGAAAGCGGGACAAAAGCAATGGCAACAGTAATTTTTGTGCTCCTGATAATTTATTGGATTTAAAAAGTGTAAGTTTCCCGTGATCCTTATCCACTTTTAAAATTAAAAAGAACCCATTATTTTAATTTAGCTAATAAAATATTTAGCTAAAATAGTGTTTGTTTATACTAATGTAATGTGTTATATCTCTGTTGTTATTGCTGTATTAAAATATGACAAATAAAAAAGCTGCCTTACAACTCGCAAGACAGCCTGTTTTTTTATTATTAAACACTATGTTTACCAAATCCGTACCCTTTTTTCAGGGGCAATATACATACCATCGCCTTCTTTAATATCAAAAGCCTGATAAAAGGCATCTACATTTTGTAAAGGCACATATGCACGGTACATGGCAGGAGAATGCGGGTCTGTTTTTACCTGATTTTTTAAGGCTTCGTCCCGCGTTTTGGCCCGCCAGATCGTAGCCCACGAAATAAAGAAACGTTGCTCCGGAGTATAACCATCTATTAACCCGGGGTTGCCGTTTTCTTTTAGATAGAGTTGCAGCCCGTCATAAGCGGCATTTACACCACCTAAATCACCAATATTTTCTCCCAAGGTAAATTTACCATCTACAAAGGTGCCGGGTAACGGTTGTAATGCACTGTATTGTTCTGCTAATGCAGCAGTTAAAGAACTAAACTGCTTTTGGTCACTTTCAGTCCACCAGTCTACTAGATTTCCATTAGCATCATAACGCGAACCGGAATCATCGAAACCATGAGAAATCTCGTGGCCGATTACAGCTCCTATACCACCGTAGTTTACTGCTTCATCTGCCTGGTAATTATAAAAAGGCGGCTGTAGAATGGCTGCAGGGAAAACAATTTCGTTATAAGATGGGTTATAATAGGCATTTACTGTCTGAGGCGACATACCCCAACGTTCTTTATCTACCGGTTTATTCAACTCAGCAATATTTTTGGCATTTTCAAAATAGGTACCCCCTTCTTCCGGGCTTTTTATTATCAGTGCAGCATAATCTTCCCATTTATCAGGATAACCAATTTTTATTCTTGATTTTTTTAATTTTTTAATAGCACTCGATTTGGTTTCAGGAGACATCCATGTCAGGTTATTGATCCGGTTTTCAAAAGCCAGGATAATGTTTTTAATCATTTTTTCGGCTTTAGCTTTAGCTTCAGCAGGAAATTTTTTCTCTACATATAATTTTCCTAAGGCTTCTCCAACACTACCATTAATAACTAATAGTGCACGTTCATCACCAGGTCTCTGTTTAATGGCGCCCGTCAGGGTTTTACCATAAAAATCAAAATTAGCTTTTTCAATATTGGTACTTAATAAATCAGAAGACTCATTAATAAGGCTCCATCTCAAGTACGCTTTCCAACTGTCTATTTTATTCTGTTTGAAGATAGATTCTAAGGCAGTCATATATTTAGGCTGTGAAACAATAACGGAATCTGTATTTTTAATGCCTATTTTAACAAAATAATTTTTCCAGTCTATAGCGGGTGTCAGTTTTTGAACCTCCGCAATAGTCATAGGGTTGTATGTTTTTCTTCTGTCCCTTCTTTCTACCCTGTCCAGCCTTGGTACAGACATGGCTGTTTCCAATGCCAGTACTTTTTCGGCATTAGCCTTTGCTACTTCTGGTTTATCCCCTATGAACTGAAGCATTTTTGCTACGTGCAGCACATATTTTGCTCTTTTCTCTTTAGAATTAGCGTCTTCACCTACGTAATATTCCCTATCAGGAAGACCTACGCTACCAACGCCTAAATACACTACGTTGCGGTTACTGTTTTTAGCATCAGGCCCTACACCTGCTCCAAAAAAGCCAATACCACCTTCCGGCTCCATCTCGATTAATAATGCCTCAAGGTCTTTTACATTTTTTATTTTATCGATTTTAGCAAGGTAGGGTTTTAATGGTGCAATACCTGCTTTGTTCCTGCTTACCGTATCCAGTATGGACTTATATAAACCAACGGCTTTGCCCTGGTCTGTTGTAGACTTATACTTTGGATTTTTTGAAGCTTCATTTAAAATGTCCAGTGCGTCCCTGTCTGTATTCTGACGTAGTTGATGAAAACTTCCCCAGGTGGTTTTATCGCCCGGAATTTCGGTGGTATTAAGCCATGTCCCGTTAACATACCTAAAAAAGTCATTATTAGGTTTGATACTTTTGTCCATGTAATTCACATTAATACCGGGTTCTTTTTTCTCAGCATTTGTCTGTGCCTTACTTTCAGCACAGCCTAAAAGTATAGGAATTGCAAAAAACAATTGCTTTTTTAATTGTATTCTCATGTTTAAAATAAATTGGTTATACATACAAAAATATCTAAAAAATCATAAACTTCATTAAATCTGAAATTATCTACATAATATTAAATTTTTAGATATTTAAAAAACCATGTATTTTGTATTTTTGTAAAAAAAATAATGATTGCGTTTTTCAAAAAATACAGGATCTTCATTATAACAATGGTGGTATTTGCGGTTATTTTTTTATCTATTTCTTTTCGTTTATTAACACCAAAACGATCACTTCCTATAATGAGCCCGGCGGATGTAAATCCGGAATTAGTAGATTCTACAGTACAATACATTAGCAAAGATCATACAATAAGCAATTTCTCATTTACCAATCAAAACGGCAAAACAGTAACTCAAAAAGAGTATGAAGGTAAGGTTTATGTAGCCGATTTTTTCTTTACTACCTGCCAGACGATTTGTCCTATTATGACAGACAATATGGTTTTGGTACAAAAAGCCTTTATTAACAATCCTAAGGTCAAACTTTTATCACATTCGGTTTTACCGGACCAGGACAGTGTCCCGGTACTTAAAAAATATGCTTTGGAAAAAGGGGTTATAGATGCCAAATGGAACCTTGTTACAGGTAATAAAAAAGACATTTATAGTTTGGCCAGAAAATCATATCTTGTAGTAAAAACTCAAAATGCTTCGGAACAATATGATATGGTGCATACAGAGAACTTTGTTTTAGTAGATACGAAGAGAAGGATCCGTGGATTTTATGATGGCACTAAAAAAGAGGATATAGAACGATTGATAAATGATATACGATTATTATTAACAGAAAATTAATTGTTTCTAATCAAAATGATTCTAAATAAGACAGATGATTTATATAATTTCATTATCTTTGCTTTATTCAATCTAAATAAATTTTGCAGACTACAATAGCGCAACTTCAAAAAGGTCAAAAAGCCATTATACAGGATTTTGATATCGATAGTATCCCCTTAAAATTAATAGAAATGGGATGCCTTCCGGGCAATTCGGTCGAATTGCTTCAGAGAGCGCCGTTTGGTGACCCCTTATTTCTGAATGTTAATGACAGTCATCTTGCTATACGATTGGAAACTGCCTGCTGCATCCATATCGAACTCATTAAGGAATAACTTTTGAAATGGCAAACCATAACATCAAAGTTGCTTTAATTGGTAACCCCAATACAGGAAAAACTTCTGTCTTTAACCAGCTTACGGGCCTTAACCAGCAGGTGGGGAATTATCCCGGGATTACAGTAGAAAAAAAACGGGGTAGCTGTAGCCTTCCTTTAGGGTTTAAAGCTACCATCCTTGATTTACCCGGTACCTATAGCCTAAATGCAAGTTCACTTGACGAAAATGTAGTTATTGAGTTATTGCTCAATAAAAATGATAAAGACTATCCGGACGTTGCTGTTTTGGTTACCGATGTCGAAAACCTTAAAAGGAACCTGCTGCTTTTTACCCAGATAAAAGATTTGGAAATCCCGACAATACTGGTCATTAATATGATTGACAGAATGGAGCTACAGGGAATTTCGCTTGATATTCCTTACCTTGAGGATCAGTTAAAAACGAAGATCGCTCTGGTCAGTTCCCGTAAAAAAGTAGGTATTGATAATTTAAAAAGACTTATTGTCGAGTACAATTCACTTTCTATGGAACCTTGTCTTAATGCGTCCAGTATTGATGTGGATTATTTTAATGGATTAAGGCGTGTATTCCCTAATCAGTCCCTATACAAATTATGGTTAGTTATTACTCAGGATGTAAATTTCTCTAACCTTAATAAAAATGTTATAGACACTGATAATTTTGCTAAACCCAATTCAGAACTAAAGCGCCTGCAACAGAAAGAGACTATAAAAAGATATCAGTTTATTAATGATGTTTTAAAAATAGGAAGGATTGTAGATGTATCTAAGGCCAAAGATTTCCGCAGTAAACTCGACAGGATATTAACCCATAAATTTTGGGGGTATTTTATTTTTGCAGTTATCCTGTTGCTCATTTTTCAGTCCATTTTTGATTGGTCCAGTTACCCAATGGATTTTATCGACAGTACTTTTGCAAGTTTAAGTTCCTATGCCAGTACCCATTTGCCTGCGGGTGTTTTTACCGATTTGTTATCTCAGGGAATTATTCCAGGTATCGGGGGTATTGTAATTTTTATACCTCAAATTGCTTTTCTTTTTATGTTTATTTCTATTCTTGAGGAAAGTGGTTATATGAGCCGTGTGGTATTCCTGATGGATAAAATAATGAGAAGATTTGGCCTTTCCGGCAAAAGTGTCGTGCCTTTGATTTCCGGTACTGCATGTGCTATTCCTGCCATTATGGCGACAAGGAATATAGAAAACTGGAAAGAAAGGCTTATTACCATATTGGTCACCCCTTTTACAACCTGCTCTGCAAGGCTTCCGGTATATTCGATTATTATTTCCCTGATTATTCCTAAAAACCGTGTCTTTGGTATATTTAACACGCAGGGGCTTACATTAATGCTGTTGTACATTATAGGTTTTGCCATGGCTGTTTTTTCAGCATATATTTTAAACAAGATCTTAAAGATAAAAGGCAAAACTTTTTTTGTAGTCGAAATGCCTAACTACAAATTGCCTTTGTTTAAAAATGTAGGGCTTAATGTTATCGAAAAAACAAAAGCTTTTGTTGTTGGTGCAGGAAAAATCATCCTGGCCATATCGGTTATTTTATGGTTTTTAGCCTCATACGGCCCAGGAAATTTTAAGCTTTCAGAAGAAATAATAAAAAAGCAGGAACAGGGTAACCCAACTTCACCAGCGGAACTGGAGAATAAAATTGCTGCTTATAAATTAGAGAATTCTTATATAGGGATTATGGGCAAGAGTATAGAACCTGTAATACAACCATTAGGATATGATTGGAAAATTGGTATTGCCATTATCAGTTCTTTTGCGGCAAGGGAAGTTTTTGTGGGAACGTTGGCCACAATTTATAGTGTTGGTGGTAGTGACAGTGAAGAAACCATTAAAAGTAAAATGCAGGCAGAAGTCAATCCAAAAACCGGGGAAAAAGTTTTTAATTTTGCTTCGGGCATATCCTTACTTTTATTTTATGCTTTTGCCATGCAGTGTGCCAGCACGCTTGCTGTGACTAGAAAAGAAACCAATACATGGAAGTGGCCTGTTGTTCAACTTTTTCTTATGAGCGGTTTTGCTTATTTGGTTGCATTAGTAGCCTACCAAATTTTAAAATAAAAATGATACAGGAAATATTAGCTTATACAACATTAGGAATTGCACTAATTTTTTTGATAAAAAAGTTTTTAATTAAAAAGAAACCCGGTAAAAACTGTGGCAGCAACGACTGTGGTTGTCATTAATTGCTTTTTTGACTACCAATAATAATATAATATTTTTTCACATCTATTTTTACCCCTTCTTTAGGATAAGGCACTACTTCAACTGTTTTTATATTTTTATAGGGTTGAAGTACATATTTACTTAGCCACGCAATACCTTCCTGATTTTGTTGTGGTGTAGGAGACAGAGTAAGGGCTTTTTCTGTAATCAGTTTTCGGTTTTTATAAAGGCTTACTATTACTTCTGCTTCGCCTATCCATATACAGTTGACACCTTCCGGGCAACGGGAATCTGAAATTACTTTTTTAAGAACCAGATGATATCCTTTTTTGGGAAGTTTCTTGTCCTGTGTAATTTTATAATAATGAAGGTTTTCTTTTTCAGGGTCCTGAGCTAAAAAAGCAGTAGTAAAAACTAAAAAAATCAATATAAAGTACTTTTTCATTTTCTGTTTTTTTAATAATGCTAATATACCTCTATATCCTTAAGTAAGTTTTACAAAACATTTTCGCCTCTGTTATGAATTTACAAAATACTATGTGTTTGATTGTCGGAGCTGTTGGTTTTCTGGCAAAAAGTTCTTTGTAAAAGAGAAAAAATCGGAAGCTGTGGCGGAGACGGTTGCGGTTGCCATTTAACCCAAAGCTACGTCAAGTGTCATCATGACAATAAACCCTCCAATAAATCCAAGCGTGGCAATGTCTGTATTTTTATCTTGTTGCGTTTCAGGAATTACTTCTTCCACTACAACAAATATCATTGCACCAGCTGCAAAAGCTAAAGCATAGGGCAGGATTGGCGTAAAAAAAGTTACTGCCAAAGCTCCGGTTACACCGGCAAAGGGTTCTACCAGTGCAGAAGACTGGCCATACATAAAACTTTTTCTGCGGCTCATTCCCATTCTCCTCAAAGGCATAGCAACTGCAATGCCTTCCGGGAAATTCTGGATTCCGATTCCAATGGCCAAAGTTATTGCCCCTACAATGGAAGCTTCAGGAATTCCGGCGGCAACACCTCCAAACAATACGCCTACGGCCAGGCCTTCCGGAATATTGTGCAGGGTAATTGCCAAAACCAATAGCGTTGTTCGCTGCCATGGAGATTTCGCGCCTTCTGTTTCCTGAAAATTGATATGCAGGTGCGGTAGTATCTTATCTAATCCGAAGAGAAAAAGAGCGCCCAGCAAAAATCCCGTGGCTGCCGGGACCACTTTTACAAATCCTTCCCCGCTGCTCATCTCAATTGCCGGTGCCAAAAGGCTCCAATAGCTTGCAGCAACCATGACGCCGCCCGTAAATCCAAGCATTCCGTCAAGGACTGATCGATTCATATTCTTAAAAAAGAAAACGACCGAGGCTCCCAAAGCAGTTAAAAACCAGGTAAAAAGCGTAGCATACAGTGCTGCTAAAATAGGGTCAATACTTTCAAAATAATCAATTATAGATTGGAACATATTATATCGTTTTTACATAAAGGTTACTTGCAATTTTATTCGAAATATTTATTTCATTTCCATTAACCACCACTTTTAATGAGGCATCAAAGCTTTCTTTTTCTATAATTTCAAAGTTGGAACCTAAGGCAATCTGCTGCTTGTTTAAGTATTTTAAAAATTCTGATGAGGTGTCTTTCACACCAATACAAATTGATTTTTGGTTTATTTCTAAGTCAGACAGCAGCTTTTTATCCATTTTTATAATCTCGCCTTTTGTATCGGGAATCGGGTCTCCATGAGGATCTTCAGTCGGAAAACCTAAAAACGCGTCCAATTTGTCAATCAGTTTTTCAGAATTTATGTGTTCTAATTCTTCTGCAACATCATGCACCTCATCCCATGAAAAATCAAGCTTCTCCACTAAAAAAACTTCCCATAAACGGTGTTTCCTGACAATCATTTTGGCTGAATAAAGCCCTTGTTCGGTTAAAGTAACGCCTTGATATTTTTGATATTCGATTAAGCCTTTTTCAGCAAGCTTTTTGACCATATCTGTTACTGATGACGCTTTAGTGTCAATCATCTTGGCAATAGCATTCGTGTTTACTCCTTTTTTTTGGAATAAAGACAAATGATAAATTGCTTTGAGGTAATTTTCTTCAGAATAGGTCATTAAGCTTAAATTTAGATATACAAATATAATATTTTATCTTAATTTAAAATAAATCTTTAGTTTAGGCTAAACATTATTTACAATTGGGGCATAACCCACTTAGAATGAAGTTCATTTCCTTAATTAAATATTCTTTCGGTAAGGTAAAAGTAGGTTCAATCGTGTCTAAGCAAGTAACCAAGTGGCATTTTTCGCAACTAAAATGAACGTGATTGTGCAGGTGGTTCTGTTCTGTATGATGGCAACGGGCATATTTAACAGTCCCATCCAGATCTACAGCTTTATGAATAAGATCTTCATTAACGAGACGATCAAGGATACGATAAATAGTTACCCTGTCGCAGGCACCATTAGCGAGGGCCTGAAGCTCTGCATGTGACAGGGCAACATCAGAATTAGTTATAATGTCTAAAATAATGGCTTTGGCATTTGTATTTCGGGAAGTTTTCATAAAGCAAAAAAAATAATCGCAACATTGTTGCATTAGAATAAAATAATTTTATATTTGCAACAAAATTGCATTAAGCAAATATAATTCAAATGAAGAAAACAGACACTACTTCGTATGATATTTTAGGGATTTCAACAGCTACTATATGTTTAGCGCATTGCATTATTTTTCCCCTTATTACCATTATCCCGTTCGGATTAGATGAAAATATCTGGGTTGATGTTGTATTTGCTTGTATAGCTACATGTATAGTAACAAAAATTGTATTAGGTAATAATCAAAAATTAGTGAAGATAATACTCGGAACATCTGTTTTGATTGTCTGGACAAGTATTATACTAGACTTGGTGTACCATTTTCATTCCAATATTATTATAGCAGGCAGTGTGGGTATGATTACAGGCCATATATTAAATTACAAATCACATCAGCATTAGTGGCGTGTTTATCAAAATTTTATTTTAAAAACAACAAGATATAACAGATAAAATATGTTAATAGCGGAGAATTTAACTAAGAAATATGGTAATGTGATTGCCCTGAATGCTTTGAACCTGCATATCTCTAAAGGAGAAATATTTGCTCTTTTAGGACAAAACGGGGCAGGAAAAACAACTACAATTAATCTTTTTTTAGGATTTATAGCACCAACTTCCGGGGATTTAAAAATTAATGGCATCTCCGTAATAGAAAACCATCAGCAAACTAAACAGCATGTTGCCTATATTCCGGAGACAGTAATGCTGTATCCTTATCTTACCGGAATAGAAAACCTTAATTTTTTCTCTTCTCTTGCAGGGTTTAAATATAGTACTGAAGAACTTTCCCTGTTTCTACATAAAGCAGGGCTACAGGAAGAAGCGCACAGGCAAAACCTTTCGGGGTATTCAAAAGGGATGCGCCAAAAAGTAGGGATAGCAATAGCACTTGCAAAAAAAGCAATAGTGTTATTACTAGATGAACCTACCAGCGGCCTGGACCCTAAGGCATCTAATGAGTTTTCAAAAATCCTTAAAGAACTTTCAAAAGAAGGAACAGCGGTTTTAATGGCCACTCATGATATTTTTAGGGCCAGGGAAGTAGCCAACCGAATTGGAATTATGAAAGAAGGCTATTTGGTTACCATTGTCAACTCAGATGAAATTTCTGCTAATGAATTAGAACAATTGTATTTACAAACAGTTTAGTTAACATTATTTACATTTTATATGAAATATTTTTTTACTTTTTTATTTTTGCTAAACACTTTATATGTTCAGTCACAACAAATTTCAGGAAAAATTATAGATTCCGGTACTAAAGAAAATATCACTGGTGCAAGAGTAAGGTTTCTTAATACTCAAAATGAAACGGTTACTAATGCCGAAGGTAGCTTTACATTGCAAGGAAAAGGTAAACTACAAATATCTTCTCCGGGTTACAAAACCTACACAATAGAAGCAGGTGGCCAATATCTTATTATTGAACTGGAATCCAGTATCAATGAATTGCAAACAGTAGAAGTAATAGGCCGTTTAGCAAAAAAGTATACTAGTGACTATTCCTTTGGAGCTACAAAAACAGCTGCTTTAAATAAAGATGTTCCACAATCCATCACTACTATAACCAAAGAATTGATAGCAGATAAACAAGCTTTTTATTTAGCGGATGCAGTAAAAATAGCAAGCGGTGTGTTCCCTTCCAGTTTTTATAATCAATATGCCATAAGAGGGATTAGCCAGAATGAAGAAGGGCAAATTATAAACGGTATGCGTACGCGGCAATATTATTTTTTACAGCCTTTAACAACAAATGTGGAGCGGATTGAAGTAATTAAAGGCCCTGCGAGTGCAACTTTTTCTTCGGTAGATCCTGGAGGGAGTATCAATCTGGTAACTAAAAAACCATTGGCAGTAGATAGAAAAGAAGTAAGCATGAGTGTGGCAAGTTTTAGTACATTTCGGGGGACTTTAGATTTTACTGGCCCCTTAAATAATACGAAAACATTATTATATCGAGTGAATGGTGCCTACCAGGAAGCAAAATCGTTCCGGGACCTGGTAAGCAATAAATCGATACTGCTTTCCCCGTCATTCACTTATATTCCTAATGACAAAACAGCCATTAATGCAGAATTAATATACAATGATATGAATGGCAATCTGGATAGGGGCCAGCCAATTTTTGGTGCTGTTGCCGGGGTAACCAGTTTAAAAAGCAGTCCTATAAGCCTTAACCTGGGTGCACCAAATGATTTTTTCAGGTCAAAAGAAGTCATCTTAACAGGTAATTTTTCGCATAAATTTACTTCACACACTTCTTTTAATGCAACCTATATGAAGCAATCCTGGACAGAGAACCTTCAGGAACACAGAACAACCAATGCTTTTGCAGTAGATATAAATGCCCAACCGGTTTCAAATCTTGCCGCAATGCAGTTCGTACAACGCCGGCAGTATTGGAATGTAGATAATGTAAGCAGCTATATTAATTTTGATTTTAAAACAGCTGCTATCCAACACAAATTGTTGATAGGCTATGATTTAAGCAGATGGCATAAAACAAAAGGCGGAAGCCAGAATGCGGCCAGGGGGTTTTTATTAAATGACGGGTCTGTGGCCGGTTCTTTTGTAGTGGCGAATGCAAGTAATTATCAGACAATAACAATCAATGGTGTTGTTCTGCCTAAGCCCAACGTTAATTATTTTAATTTAAGCAATCCTGTATATACTTCTGCGACAGAAAATGACTATACCCTTAATGTAAGAACGGCATTGCCTTCGGCCCTGACCACAACAAATGCCCTTTATATACAAGAGCAACTGCAATGGGACAGGTTTACTCTCCTGTTAAGCTTACGAAACGAATGGTTTGAAGATACTACCAATTATAAAGCAAACAACCCTTTAGTAGTTAAAAAAGTGGCTTTGCTACCACGATTAGGCATAACATACGCAATAACAAATACCATTAATGTATACAGCACGTATATGGAAGGGTACCAACCACAATCAAATACCGTGACTTTGATGCCCCAGACCGGTTCATTGCCTCAGGGCAGCCAGTTTGATCCGTTAGAAAGCAATTTAAAAGAGGCAGGTGTAAAAGCCAACATATTCCATGACAAAATAAGTATTAATGCAGCAGTTTATGAGATCAATCAAAAAAATATCCTGATGAATGCCAATGATCCTGTTAATCCTGATTTGCTAGTGACCCGGGGAGGTGAACGCAGCCGTGGATTTGAATTTGATATAGCAGGATATATTGCTTCAAACTGGCAAATTAATGTTTCATACAGCCATATTGATGCTAAGATTACCAATGATAATAATGCATCATTAGTAGGGGCAAGGAAACAGAACACGCCACAAAACAGTGCCAATTTATGGACCAGGTATAACTTTAATCCTTCTTCATTCTTAAAAGATCTGGGTGTTGGCTTTGGGGTTCAGCACCAAGGGGATAGGATACCCTGGTTTACAAGGGCATTTACGGTACCTGGCTTTACGGTATTTGATGCAGCAATGTATTACAGCCCTGCCGCCAGTAATATACAGGTAGCACTTAATGTGGGCAACCTGCTGAACAGGACTTATTGGGTAGGGGCCCAAAATTACCTGCGTTTATTCCCGGGTACTCCCAGAAATGTGAACCTGACATTAACTTATAAATTTTAGGTATGTCGTCGGAAGCTATAATTTTAATCGCAAGACATTTTAAAAATGCCGCTTTAAAAAATAAAGCCGTAGTAGCTATTACATTATTTATAGGGATCTTACTTATATATGCTGCTTTTTCAGGTTGGGCAAACTATGTTGGTCAAAACGATATAAGTATAAAATATCAGGAGCAGGCACAAAGAGACTGGGAAAGTAATCCTGATAAACACCCGCACCGCATGGCTCATTACGGACAATTTGCTTTTCGTACAAAAGCGCCGTTAAGCATTTTTGAATTTGGTATGGAACCTTTTTTCGGTAATTCAATTTATCTGGAAGCGCATAAACAAAATACAGCTAATTTTTCTCAGGCAGGTTTTTCCAATAGCATATTACGCTTTGGAGAAATAAGCATAGCTATGATTGTACAGGTTATACTTCCGTTACTTATTTTTTTCTTAGGTTACGGGTCTATAGCATCGGAAAGGGAGAACGGTACTTTAAAATTGTTACTAAGCCAGGGACTGAGCCGGAAAGAATTGATAACAGGTAAAAGTGTTGGGCTTATCTGGGTAATACTAATACTTTTTCTTCCTGTAATGGTATTGATTACTTTTGCATGGATCTTTCTGCAAGATTTTAAAATCACTTTTGACGAAACGATAAGGCTATGCCTTTTTATTATTATTCATTGTATTTATTTAGTATTTTTTTGTATCACTGCCGTTCTTGTATCTGCTTTTAGCAAAACATCGAAAACGGCCCTTATCACACTGATAGGTTTATGGCTGGTATTTATAATTGTTTTACCAAGAGGGTCCCAGGCTTTAGGCGTTTTTCTTTATCAGGCCCCTTCTAAAATTAAATTTAATACCGCTGTAGAAAAAGATATAGTAAATGCCGGAGACAGCCATAATCCGGATGATCCGCATTTTAAAAAACTTAAAGACTCTTTACTAACAGCTCATAAAGTAAGCTCAACAGAAGAACTGCCATTCAATTATAGTGGTTTTATAATGGCCGAAGGAGAAAAAATAAGCGCAGGTATTTACAATAAACATTTAGAAAAAGTGCTTGATATCTATGACAAACAAAACAGTTTTTCTAAAGCAGTGGCATTTATTAACCCGTACATGGCCGTAAAGAACCTTTCGATGGCCATTGCCGATACGGACCATGCTTCTTATGTTGATTTTCAGCAACAAGCTGAAACCTATCGCTATAATATGGCACAAAAACTCAATGCATTGCAAATAAAGCATATCAGTAACAAAAAGCTGGCACCGACTGATAAACCTTATAAAATTGACAAAAAGCATTGGGCAGAAATAAAACCATTCGAATATAAACCCAGGCGTATTGCAGTAGTACTTAAAAATGAGATTATTTCTATAACAGCGATTACTTTCTGGATACTCCTGCTGTTTTTTATGATTAGAAAAGTATCCCGAACCCTTAAAGTTGTTTAATATGACATGGTTAATCTTTAGAAATTTTATAAAACCAACAGGTATAAAAACAGGACTACTGTTTCTTTTATGCATTGGAATAATAAGCTTACTGGTAGGCAAACAATTTATTGATAGTAAAAAACAGCAAATTCTTGAAACCGAAGCATACCAGGAAATGCATATCAAGAGAAACATCCAGTTTCACAAAGAAGACACAGGCCTTTTATTCTATTATTTAAAATTTTCTCTTGTTAATGAAACTTTCCCGATTAACAGCCTTGCCATAGGACAACGGGATATTAACCCTTCAGTTCAGAATGTCACTATCCGTACACTGGAAGCACAAAAATATGATGCAGAATTAAACAACCCTAATAACCTCTTAGCAGGCAATATAGACTTTAGTTTTGTACTGGTATATCTTTTTCCGCTTTTAATCATTGCTTTTTCGTACAATATTATTTCCGAAGAACAGGAGAGAGGCACATGGAAAATTGTGACGATCCAAAGCAGGAATCTTTTTGGTTATATCCTTACATTATTTTTTGTACGGTTTATAACAGTTTCAGCTATCTTTTCAGTGATCCTTTTCGCGGCTGTTCCTTTTTTAAACATTTCCGTCGACCAATCTTTTTTTGCTTTTTGGACTGTAGGGATCTCCTATATTATTTTCTGGTTCAGCATTTGTTTCTTTATCGCGTCCCTACATAAAAGTTCTAACTTTAATGCTTTGGTACTACTTACTATATGGTTGTTTTTAATTATTATTCTACCGGCAGCAATTAACAATTATATTGTGAACAAATATCCTGTTCCTGAGGCATTAGCCTTAACCGTTAAACAACGCAAAGGGTACCATGAAAAATGGGACATGGATAAAGATGCCACTATATCCAGGTTCTATCAGCATTATCCCCAGTTTAAGAAATACTTGTTGCCCGACAAAGAATTTAGCTGGATCTGGTATTATGCGATGCAACAAATGGGTGACGATGAATCTGCAGCAGAATCTACAGATTTGCAACGAAAACTGGAACAGCGAAATTCGGCTTGTTGGGTCATAGCACAGTTTGTACCTACATTAAACACACAAATGCAATTCAATGAAATTGCCAAATCCGATTTAGGCAACCAGCTTCGGTTTATGAAAAATATAAAAGAATTCCATGAACAGGTACGGCTTCATTTTTATCCTAAAATATTTGAAAATGCCCCGGTTGGTGAAGAAGACCTTAAAAATTTTAAAATAAAGACTTTTACAGATACATCTAAACTTGGTTTAATAAAATCAATTACTCCTTTAGCTATTTTAAATGTAATATTACTACTTTTTGCAGTGTTTAATTTTAAACGTAGGAATGATTATTAGTAAAATTAATAGATTAAAGGTTCAATAATAAGATAATTATAAGTAGAGTAGATAACCACATAACGATGCGTTTGCTGCACAGTGTGGAAGTACTAAGATAAATCCTAAGGTTGTGGTTAATTGTTAGGTAAGAATCTGGCTTATTGTAATGATAAGCCTTTTCTTTTTGTATCAAAATTTTAAATTTAATTATTTTCATTAACCATATAATTTTTTTAGCTTTGTCTAAATTTTATTATCAATCTAATGAAAAATATTTTTTTGCTTTTATATTTATTTTCATTTCAAATTGGCGAAGCACAAGAAAAAAAATCAATCTCAGGAAAAATCACAGCTGACGGCACAGCTCTGGCAAACGCCTCTATAAAAATCATTGGAACAGATTATAATGCCACATCAGATAGCATTGGCTTTTATAAAATTCAAAACATTACTGCAGGGAATTACAAACTCCAGGTTTTATTGTTAGGATATAAAACACTGCGGCAAAACGTTAATGTACAAACGGAAGATTTGGTTCTGGATTTTAATCTTGAAGACGATACTAATTCTTTAGAAGAAGTAGTAGTTTCAGGAACTTTAAAACCAGTAAGCCGGTTGGAAAGTCCGGTGCCGGTTGAGGTTTATAAACCGGGCTACTTCAAAAAAAATCCGACGGCGAATATCTTTGAAGCGCTGCAAAATGTAAATGGCGTCCGGCCGCAACTGAACTGCAATATCTGCAACACCGGTGACATCCATATCAATGGTTTAGAAGGACCTTATACCTTAGTTTTAATTGATGGAATGCCAATTGTCAGCGGATTATCAACGATTTATGGTTTGTCAGGAATTCCTAATTCGCTGCTGGAAAGAGTTGAAATTGTCAAAGGCCCGGCTTCTTCTTTATATGGAAGCGAGGCCGTCGGCGGACTGATCAACATCATTACCAAAAATCCTTCTGGCGCTCCGAGATTTTCAGCAGACGGCTTTAGCAATTCCTGGGGAGAAGCCAATTTAGATTTGGGTTTTAAAGCAAATATCAAAGAAAAATCTTCTGTTTTACTTGGTATAAATTATTTTAATTATAGTAATCCAATTGATAATAATAAAGATAATTTTACCGATGTCACGCTGCAGCATCGCATGTCGCTTTTCCAGAAATGGAATTTCGGACGAGAAAGCAATAAGTTATTTTCGCTTGCAGCACGCTATTTTTATGAAGACCGCTGGGGTGGCGAAATGCAATGGGAGAAAAAATACCGTGGCGGAAGCGAAGTGTATGGCGAAAGCATTTATACCAAAAGATATGAATTGCTTGGCACCTATGAACTTCCTATACAAGAAAAAATGCTGTTTTCATTTTCATTAACAGATCATAACCAAAACTCAGTTTATGGCAATGTTCCTTATCTGGCAAGGCAAAAAATTGGTTTTGCACAATTGACATTGGACAAAAAAATAGCCAATCATGACTTCCTTTTCGGTACAGCACTTCGGCATCAGTATTATAATGACAATACGCCGGCAACTGAAACTTCTGATAAAACATGGATTCCAAGCGTTTTTGCGCAAGATGAAATTAATTTTAATGAAAAGCATAGCATGTTGCTTGGTGCGAGATATGACTATAATTCAGACCACGGTTCGATTTTCACACCCCGTTTTGCTTATAAATTCAAAGCCACAGAAAATGATATTCTTCGTTTGAATGCTGGAACAGGATTTAGGGTTGTCAACCTCTTTACTGAAGAACACGCGGCATTGACAGGTTCAAGAGAAGTTGTTGTGGAAGAAGCATTACAACCAGAGCAATCCTATAATGCCAATTTGAATTATCTAAAAAAAATATATACTGAAAACGGTTCTTATATCGGCATTGAAACTTCGGCTTGGTATACTTATTTTACTAATTCTATTATTCCTGATTACGATACCGATCCCAATAAAATCATCTATAAAAACCTGGATGGTTTTGCAGTAACTACAGGAATCAGCACTAATGTGGATGTCGTTTTTCAAAACGGATTAAAACTAA
Organism: Flavobacterium sp.; assembly: GCA_036386975.1. Taxonomy (GTDB): domain Bacteria; phylum Bacteroidota; class Bacteroidia; order Flavobacteriales; family Flavobacteriaceae; genus Flavobacterium. The sequence continues at coordinate 18,206 of DASVUQ010000109.1, forward strand.
TTGTAGGAGCTACTTATATGGATGTTTCTAAAACGGAAGATAAAATAAAAACACGCCAGATCCTGACAGAAAAATTTTCCGGGACCTGGGCAATTTCTTACCGAATTCCAAAATGGTTCATTGACATCGACTACACCGGAAATATCTACGGCCCGATGCGATTGCCATTACTGGGAGAAAATGATCCAAGAAAAGAATATTCGCCGACATGGAGCATCCAGAATATCCAATTTACATACAACAAGATCAAAAATGTAGAAATTTATATGGGAATTAAGAATCTTCTAAATTGGACACCAAACAAAGGAAATCCGTTTATAATTGCACGGGCGAATGATCCTTTTGATAAAGATGTGCAATATGGGCCTGATGGGAATGTGTTGGTAACGCCAGAAAATCCTTATGGCCTGACATTTGATCCTAGTTATGTATATGGACCGAACCAGGGAATCCGAAGTTTTTTTGGTGTAAGATATACTTTAAAATAATTTTAAATGTGGATTAAAAATATAGAATCTGTGTAAATCTGTGAAATCTGTGTTATGAAAAAATTATTACTCTTCTTTTTAATACTTTTTGCAAATCAAAATTTTACGCAATTAAACACATACACTTTTGAAGAAGCAGAAAAATTATCTGTCCAAAATCCAAAGCCTTTCGTAGTCTTCATTCATACTGATTGGTGTAAAATCTGCAAGATGATGCAAAACACTACCTTTAAAAGCAAGGAAGTCATAAAAGAATTAAATCAGGATTTCTACTTTATTTCTTTGAATGCAGAAGAAAGAAAAGACATTAGTTTTAATAAAAATAATTTCAGGTTTAAGCCAAAGGGAACGAACACTGGAATCCATGAACTGGCAGAATCGTTATCCAACCAAAGCTATCCAACAATCACGATATTAAATTCAGATTACACTATTTTAACCCAAATCGGATCCTTTACAAATGCAGAAACATTGCTTCAGGTTCTCAAAAAAGCAAAAAATTAATTTTAAGTTCATTGCAACTTAAATGTTCTTATTTTTGAGCTATGAAACACTATCATTATATTTTTACCGGTTCCGGTTTATCCGCTTTAATGACGCTATACAACATGGTACTTTCAGGAAAATATGATGACACTTCTATTTTATTATTGGATGAAGATACAAAGAACAATAACGACAGGACCTGGTGCTTTTGGGACCAGAATAATCTTTTTCCGGATATTATAGCCAAGAAATGGAACTACGGATTATTTGCAGATGCCCATTACAAAAGAAGCTTGGACTTTGACCCTTACCAATACAAAATGATACGAGGGGCTGATTTTTATAAAAAAATTTTTGGACTTATTGCACAACGTGACAATATTCATTTTATAAACGAAAAAGTACTTCATTTTGAAGAGGCTGATACCCATTGTCAGGTAACAACAGCGACAGCAACCTATACATGTGATAAAATTTTTAATAGTATCTACGCTCCTGAAACAGTAAAAGCCCAATCACACTATCCTCTATTGCAACAACATTTTATTGGATGGTTCATCAAAACAAAAAAACCGGTGTTCCATCCGGATCAGGCTACTTTCATGGATTTTTCAGTGGAGCAAAAAGGCAATACCCGTTTTATGTATGTGTTACCTACTTCGCCCACAGAAGCTTTACTGGAATACACGTTGTTTTCTAAAGCCCTTTTGCCCGAATCAGAATACGAAGCAGCAATTCAAAAATATATTAGGCAGCTTGGTATTACGGATTATGAAGTCACTGAAAAAGAAAAAGGGAATATCCCGATGACTTCTTATAAATTCTGGAAACAGAACACTAAAAACATCATACATATAGGCTCTGCGGGAGGCTGGACAAAAGCCAGTACAGGATACACATTTAGAAATGCCACAAAAAAAGCAGAGGCATTAGTCCATTTTCTATCTAAGGAGAACGATTTTAGAAAATTCCACAAAGGAGATAAGTTTTGGTTTTATGATCTATTATTCCTGGATGTCCTTCACCGGCGCAATGATTTAGGCTCAACTGTTTTTGGTGCACTTTTTAAAAAAGGAAGCCCCAAATTAATTTTTAAATTTTTAGATGAAGAAACTTCCTATTGGGAAGACCTTCAAGTTATTTTAAAATGCCCCAAAAACCTCTTTATTAGAGCACTCTGGAAAAGAGTTTTCTAATTATCCGAAGCTATAAACGTATAGCAAATCTTTATAAGAAGTAGAGAAACAAGAAGAAAAAAACTTTGTAACTTTGCTGTCAATAACTTAGAACAAAAAAAATATGTACCCAGAAGAAATGGTAAAACCAATGCGCGCAGAATTAGCCGACGCAGGTTTCGAAGAATTATATAGTGCAGGAGCGGTTGAAAATGCAATTTCAAAACCAGGAACAACATTGGTCGTTGTCAATTCAGTATGTGGTTGTGCGGCAAGAAATGCACGTCCGGGCGCTAAAATGAGTTTAGCCGGACAAAAAAAACCGGATAACCTAATTACTGTTTTTGCAGGTGTAGACAAAGAAGCAGTAGATGCCGCACGAGGGTTTATGTTTCCTTTTCCACCGTCATCACCAAGTATTGCATTGTTCAAAGATGGCGAATTAGTTCATATGTTAGAACGCCATCATATCGAAGGCCGGCCTGCAGAAATAATTGCCGAAAATTTAAAAGACGCTTACGCAGAATTCTGCTAAAAAACGCTTAAAGTTCACATAGCCCTGCCAGCTTTTAAAGTTTAGCAGGGTTTTTTTTATGCTTTTTTTTGAAGCCATGCAACAGGCATCCTTTAAATAAAATTCTTGTTCCAGCCACTAAAGATCAGCGTTAATCAGCAAAATCCGTCTCATTCGCGTTCCATTATCGGGGAAGTCACCAATTTTTATCCAAAGAAAATCTAATAGTTTTCAAAAACCTGTTAGCTTTCCAACGCCATCTAACTAAACACTAGCGTTAATCAGCGAAATCCGTCACATCCGCGTTCCATTATAATTATGGCAATTGTCATTTTTAAAAATTAGAAATTAACCTTATATTTGCACCCGGATTCTTCCATTTAGAGTCCATCATTTCTCACTTAAATGTTTATAGCATGCAACTGTACAACACCTTAAGCGCAGAAGAACGGGCCGAACTTATTGACCAGGCCGGCAAACAAAGGCTCACTTTGTCATTCTATGCGTATGCCAAAATCGAAAATCCTAAAGCTTTCAGGGATGCTTTATTCTTAGCCTGGAATCCCTTATCCGTTCTCGGCAGGATTTATGTAGCCCATGAAGGCATCAATGCACAACTCTCTTTACCGGCCGATCAATTTTATGCTTTTAAAGATACTATTGAAGCCTATGATTTTATGAAAAACATTAGGCTCAACGTGGCTGTAGAACATGATGACCATTCTTTTTTAAAGCTGACGATAAAAGTACGCGATAAAATTGTAGCAGATGGTTTGGATGACAATACATTGGATGTTACGAATATTGGCGTGCATTTAAAAGCAAAAGAATTCAACCAGCTACTGGAAGACCCTGATACTATTGTGGTCGATATGCGCAATCATTATGAAAGTGAAATAGGGCATTTCGTTGGTGCCATTACGCCGGATGTAGAAACATTCCGGGAAAGTTTGCCTATAATCGGAGATCAGTTATCCGAACACAAAGAAGACAAAAAATTATTAATGTATTGCACCGGCGGCATACGCTGCGAAAAAGCAAGTGCGTATTTTAAACACAAAGGATTTAAGAATGTATATCAGCTGGAAGGCGGCATTATCGAATACACACGTCAGGTAAAAGCAGAAGGCCTCGAAAGCAAATTTATTGGAAAAAACTTTGTTTTCGACCATCGTCTGGGCGAAAGGATTACAAACGATATCGTTTCACAATGCCACCAATGTGGGAAACCCTGTGATAACCATACGAATTGTGAAAATGAAGGTTGTCATTTATTATTTATCCAATGTGATGCATGCAAAGCATTAATGGAAAATTGCTGTTCTATAGAGTGCCGGGAAATCATATATATGCCAATGGAAGAACAAGTAAAACTACGTAGGGGTATTATGAACGGTAATAAAATTTTCAGGAAAGGAAAATCAGAAAAATTAAAATTCAAAAATTCAGGAAAAGCATCCGATCATGCTGTTGCTGATACCAATGAAAAACCGGCAACAATTTCAAGATCAAAAATAAAAAAAGTATTACTGGGCAAAGCAGAACACTATTTTACCAAAGCCGGAATTGGCCAATTTTTAATAGAAAATCATCAACTTACAAAAGGCGATATGATTCTTGTTTCCGGTCCGACCACAGGCCATCAGCAATTAACGATAACGGCTATTTTTGTTAACGGCAAACCTTCAGAAAAGGCAATACCCGGAGACAAAGTAACTTTTCAGCTGCCGTTCAGGATCAGGTTGTCCGACAAATTATTTAAAATTATAACATAACAGCCGGTACAAATACAACTTAGGCCTAACAATTGCCTTATGGCTTATCTTGCAACTGAAACCTTTAAACGTATAACTTATAACCAAAAAAATAATATCTTTACAATCAAATCGTTTTATGAATCGTAGTGGCTCAGCCACAATCAATATATATCCAAATTTATGGCATGTACAAGTTGCTCAACTTCTGATGGCGGAGCGCCAAAAGGATGTAAAAATAATGGGACCTGCGGCACCGATAGCTGCAACAAATTAACAGTTTTCGACTGGCTTTCCAATATGAGTTTATCTAATGGCGAAGCACCGTTTGACTGTGTAGAAGTCCGTTTTAAAAACGGAAGAAAAGAGTTTTACCGCAATACCGAAAAATTAACTTTAAGTATAGGTGATATTATCGCTACCGAAGCCTCTCCCGGTCATGACATCGGGATTGTTACACTTACCGGAGAACTGGTAAAAATCCAAATGAAAAAAAAGGGGGTGAATCACACTAGTAATGATATCCCTAAAATATATAGAAAAGCGTCTCAAAAAGATATTGATATCTGGTCGAACGCCAGAAACAAAGAAGAACCCATGAAGGTACGGGCCAGGGAACTGGCTATTGCCCACAAACTCGAAATGAAAATTTCAGATATTGAATTTCAGGGAGATGGCTCAAAAGCCACATTTTATTATACCGCTAATGACAGGATTGACTTTCGTCTTCTGATCAAAGATTTTGCAAGAGAGTTCAATACCCGGATCGAAATGAAACAGATAGGCTTTCGTCAGGAAGCGGCAAGACTGGGTGGAATTGGGTCCTGTGGGCGTGAACTGTGTTGTTCTACATGGCTAACTGATTTCCGAAGCGTAAATACCTCCGCAGCACGTTACCAGCAATTATCATTAAATCCACAAAAATTAGCGGGTCAGTGCGGGAAACTAAAATGCTGCCTGAATTATGAACTTGATACGTATATGGACGCGCTCCAGGGGTTTCCTAATTTTGATACCAAACTATCCACTGAAAAAGGCGATGCAATATGCCAGAAACAGGATATTTTCAAAGGGTTAATGTGGTTTGCCTATACCAATAATTTTGCCAACTGGCACGTGCTTAAAATTGAGCAGGTAAAAGAAATCATAGCAGAAAATAAACTAAAAAATAAAGTATCCTCCCTTGAAGATTTTGCCTTAGATGTCGCCCCTGTCGAGGAAAAAGATTTTAACAACGCCATGGGGCAAGAAAGCCTTACACGTTTCGACCAGCCAAAGCGGTCTAAAAAACCAAACAAGAAAAGAAAACCTCAGGGAGAAAATGCCAGTGTAGCCAATGCCAATAAACCAGTAAACAAACCGGCGATAGAAAAGACCAATAGCCCGGTAAATCCAAACAATAAAATACGCCCAAACAACCAGAACCGTCCTGTCCAGGATAAAAAACCTTCAGGAAATCGTCCGGTAAATCAAAAAAAACCGAACGATAACAAAATAATACCCAATCAAAAAAATGAACCTAAAAAGTAATCTTTTATTATTTTTTGTGCTCCTTTTCCTTT
>DASVUQ010000110.1:0-9045 GCA_036386975.1 Flavobacterium sp.
TGTTTCATCATTTTAATCATTAATAATTACTTATTATGGCATTAGATTCAAAAATACCAAGCGGTCCTATTTCAGAGAAATGGACACATTATAAAGATCATATTAATTTAGTAAATCCTGCTAATAAGCGTAATATTGATGTTATTATTGTAGGAACAGGTTTAGCCGGAGGTTCTGCTGCAGCAACTTTGGCAGAACTAGGATATAACGTAAAAGCATTTTGTTACCAGGATTCACCCCGCCGTGCACACTCCATTGCTGCACAAGGAGGGATCAATGCTGCCAAAAATTATCAGGGCGATGGAGATTCTACTTTTCGTCTATTCTATGATACTGTAAAAGGAGGCGATTACCGTGCACGTGAAGCTAATGTACACCGCCTGGCAGAAGTTTCGACAAATATTATCGACCAGTGTGTGGCACAAGGTGTACCATTGGCACGTGAGTATGGAGGGTTACTAGACAACCGTTCCTTTGGAGGAACACTAGTTTCCCGTACCTTTTATGCTAAAGGGCAAACCGGGCAACAACTGCTTTTGGGAGCTTACTCTGCTATGAACCGCCAGATCGGGCGTGGTAAAATACAAATGTACAACCGTCATGAAATGCTCGATGTTGTTATTGTAAATGGAAAAGCCCGTGGTATTATTGCCCGAAATTCCGTAACAGGAGAAATCGAGCGTCATTCTGCTCATGCTGTTGTTATTGCTTCCGGAGGATACGGAAATGTATTTTTCCTGTCTACAAACGCTATGGGAAGCAATGTAACTGCAGCATGGAAAATACATAAAAAAGGGGCTTATTTTGCGAATCCCTGCTATACACAAATCCACCCTACCTGTATACCCGTTTCCGGGGAACATCAGTCAAAATTGACTTTAATGTCCGAGTCGTTACGTAATGACGGAAGAATATGGGTACCAGCAAAATTAGAAGATGCCAAAGCCATTCGTGAAGGAAAATTAAAACCGGTACAAATTGCAGAAGCAGACAGGGATTATTATTTAGAAAGGCGTTATCCCGCCTTTGGAAATTTGGTGCCGCGGGATATTGCTTCACGTGCTGCCAAAGAAAGATGCGATGCCGGTTTTGGCGTAAATAAAACCGGCGAAGCCGTTTACCTCGACTTTGCCGCTGCAATAGAAAGATATGGAAAAGACCAGGCAAGGATTAAGCACCTAGATATAAATGATGCTGCCCTGGTAAAAAAATTAGGAACAGAAGTAGTCGCCAGTAAATATGGTAACCTGTTCCAGATGTATGAAAAAATTGTTGACGAAAACCCGTATGAGACCCCAATGATGATTTACCCTGCGGTACATTATACCATGGGCGGCGTATGGGTCGATTATAATTTAATGACCACCATACCGGGATGCTTTGCTATTGGAGAGGCCAATTTCTCTGATCATGGTGCTAACAGGCTGGGAGCTTCCGCTTTGATGCAAGGCCTTGCCGATGGCTATTTTGTATTGCCTTATACCATTGGTGATTATCTCGCTGCCGATATCAGGACAGGAAAAATCCCTACCACTATTCCGGAATTCGATGAAGCAGAACAAAATGTACGCTCTCAGATTCAGGCATTAATGAATGCCAGAGGAACAAAAACAGTAGATTATTTCCATAAGAAATTAGGAAAAGTAATGTGGGATAAAGTCGGTATGGCGCGTAACGCACAAGGCCTGACCGAAGCACAACAGGAAATTGCCGAAATACGCGAAGACTTCTATAAAAATGTAATGGTGCCCGGATCAGCAGACGGTTTAAACGAAGAATTAGCAAAGGCACTACGAGTGGCAGACTTTTTAGAACTAGGCGAATTATTTGCAAAAGATGCACTGCACAGGAACGAATCCTGCGGAGGCCACTTTAGGGAAGAATACCAGACCGAAGATGGGGAAGCACAACGCGACGACGAAAATTTTGCTTATGTAGCCGCATGGGAATACAAAGGAAAGCCAGGTGATGCCGTGCTACACAAAGAAGAACTCATATTCGATAACGTAAAGTTAGTACAAAGGTCGTATAAATAGGAATTACAGTCATAACGTCAAAGCCTTCAAGTCAGTAACCCACTATCGGCTTTTTGGCCAAAAAACTAAAAAACATGAAACTTACACTCAAAATATGGCGTCAGCAAAACGCTAAAGCCGCAGGAAAAATGGTGGAGTATCCACTAGACGGGATAGAACCAGATATGTCTTTCCTGGAAATGCTCGACATTTTAAACAATAATTTAATCATAAAGGGAGAAGACCCGGTAGCATTCGACCACGATTGCCGTGAAGGGATTTGCGGGATGTGTTCTTTGTTCATCAACGGAGAAGCCCATGGCCCGGACCGTGCCGTAACCACCTGCCAGTTGCACATGCGCATGTTCAAAGACGGCGACACCATTTTTATCGAACCGTTCAGGGCAAAAGCATTTCCGGTAATCAAAGATTTAGTAGTAGACAGAAGCTCTTTCGACAGGATACAACAGGCCGGCGGGTTTATTTCTGTAAACACATCAGGAAACACCATAGATGCCAATACCATTCCTATTGAAAAACACAATGCCGACAGGGCTTTCGATGCCGCTTCCTGTATCGGTTGCGGAGCTTGTGTGGCCAGTTGTAAAAATTCATCGGCCATGTTATTCGTATCTGCAAAAATATCACAATATGCACTTTTACCACAAGGAAGGGTCGAAGCCACAGACCGTGTACTCAATATGGTAAGGCAAATGGACGAAGAAGGCTTCGGAAACTGTACCAATATCGGTGCCTGCGAAGTCGAATGCCCCAAAGGGATCTCACTCGAAAACATTGCCCGTATGAACAGGGAATACCTTTCGGCAAGCATGAAAGGATAAGATAATAGATTTTTCAACTCTAAAAAACGTATGCTCCCGGGTATGCGTTTTTTGTTTTTAGGGGCGTTCCCGCAAAAAAGCGGTCGGGCTTTTCGCTACAACTCCTCGCCATAGTGCCACTTCGTTATACTATGGCTGCGGGGTTTCCGCTGCAATCCCTAACGCAGGAGTATTACTACCGCAAAACAGATTTTAAAATGAGTCACTTCACTACCAACCAATTAAAAACAGAAGAGGCTGTCTGCCTGTGGTCGGAGCCCACTGATTACTATGATTTAACCAAAATAGAAATTCATAAAAATTTGGTTGTTAAGAAAAAGAATTACTGGTTTTAACAAGAGGTAAATTCCATTATACTACTTTTGTCTTTTTACAATTTTTATCAGATAGTAATAATCGGTTCACGTCTATAGTAACACGGGAAGAAACACTTATGAAAGAAAGAACTACTATTGGCAGAATTTTTAAAATGAATTTTAAGCTGCCGAAATGGGCGAAATCTTTATTAAAAGTAATGGCCGCTCTTTTGCTGCTTATTACACTGGCTTATATGGGGCTCGCTTTTTATGTAAACACCCATAAAGAAGAAATCCTTATTTCAATAAAAGCTAAAATAAATAAAAATCTAAAAGGAAAGTTTGAGGTTGAAAGCATGGACCCTACTTTCCTGCAAGGATTTCCCCGAATTTCTTTACGGCTAAAAAATGTAGCCTTAAAAGACAGTTTGTGGAAACAGCATCAAAAAACGCTTCTTAAAGCTGCTGATTTTAATATCTCTATCAATCCTTTTGCATTTTTAACAGGAACACTCGACATTAAAAAGATAACTATTTCTAATGCGCAGATTTATCTTTTTACAGATGAAAATGGGTATACCAATGCTTCCGTTTTTAAATCAGGTCCCAAAAAAGAAACTACAGATAGTGAAGGTTCTTTTGCCGAAATCAAAAGTTTTGAATTAGAGGATGTGGTATTTACTTCTGAGAATTTAAAAGGTAAAAAACTTTTTGAGTTTTTAATTAATGATTTAAAAGGTAATATAGACTATGATGCTACAGGATGGAACGCCAGCGCCGGGCTAAATGCATTTGCCAACAGCCTGGCGTTTAACACCAGACATGGCAGTTTTATTGCTTCACAGAAACTAAAAGGAAATTTTGACATTGCCTATAATGAAACGGCCAATACTATAATTTTTAAGCCGAACAACTTAAAAATAGGAGAGAGCGATTTTAATATCAGCGGTAAATTTAATTTAGGACAAAACAATTCTCTATTTTCTATTACAATAGAGGCGAAAAAGATTTTTTGGAAAAAAGCTTCTGAGTTGCTTTCAAAAAACATTTCCCGCCAGTTAAACCGTTTTGACCTGGAACAGCCAATTGCAGTAATATGCAATATTAAAGGGGATCTGAATGCCAATGGCGATCCTCTGATTTTTGTGGAAGCAAAGATCACAGATAACCGGCTTCATATTCCCAATGGTTTTGTAGATAATTGCAGCTTCACCGGAATTTTTACCAATGAATTCATTAAAGGAAACGGGTTCAATGACCCCAATTCAGCGGTTAAATTAATTAATTTTAAAGGTACTTATAAAGAAATGCCTTTTACAATGGAAAGCGCCATTATCAATAATTTTAAGAAGCCTATCGCTACCGGAAAGTTCCAGGCTAATTTTCCATTAGAAAAATTAAATAATGTAATTGATAAAAACCTATTGGTTTTTAATGGAGGCACGGCAAACCTCGAACTTCAATTTAAGGCTCCGGTTGTAGATCTTGAAATTACAAAACCCTTTGTATCCGGATTGGTCAAAATTGAAAATGGCACTATACATTATGCACCAAGAAACCTGGTTTTTAAAAATACAGACATCGCTCTCGATTTTACGGAGAAAGATTTATTTATTAAAAATATACGGTTGCAAACGGGCAAGAGCATTGTTTTTATGGATGGAAATATCCAAAATTTCCTGAATCTTTATTATACAGAACCTGAAAAAATAGTCTTGCAATGGAATGTTAAAAGCCCGGAGTTTCATTTGTCGGAATTTCTAGGTTTTTTAGGAAGCAGAAAAATAAGGAAAATTACAAAAAAGAATAAAAAAGAAAGTGATGTCACAAAGAACCTTGATTTTTTATTTGAAAAAAGCAATGTAGCAATGAACGTTAACGTAGAGAAATTATTTTATAATAAATTCAGTGCTACCAATATGAAAGCCCAGGTTTTACTTTCTGAAACAGGTATGTCTGTAAAAAATGCAACTATTAATCATGCGGGCGGTTCTTTAAAATTCAATGGGCTTTTAACTCATGGAGAAAATTATAATCAATTTGGCATGAATGTAAATATTCAAAATGTAAATATCGAAAAGTTTTTTTATGCTTTTAATAATTTTGAAATGCAAACGCTATCGTCTAAAAATTTAAAGGGATACTTATCTTCTAAAGCATCTATAAAAGGAAGCTTTGGAAACAACGGAAAGCTGGTTACCAATTCTATAAACGGAAACGTTAACTTTAATTTGAAGCAAGGAGCACTGGTTAATTTTGAACCTGTAAAAAACGTGGGTAAATTTGCATTCCCATTTCGGGATTTAAATCATATCACTTTTAGCAATTTAAACGGAAAGTTTGAGGTTGTTGGTGAAAAGATAAAAATATATCCGATGAAAATCAATTCAAGCGTTTTAAATATGGATGTTGCAGGTATTTATTCTTTTGGAAAAGGAACCAATATTGCTCTTGACGTACCACTTCGAAACCCCCAAAACGATAAAAATATTACTGACGAACAATTACTCGAAGAACGCAGGAACCGGGGAATCGTCATTCATCTTTTGGCCAGCGATGATGAGAATGGAAAGGTTAAAATCAGACTGGTCAGTAAAAAGACGAGTGAAAATGCAGTGGAGAAATAATTACTTAAAGCCGACATCCCAATTACTAAGTTAAATACTGAATTTTCTTTTTAGTAGCCTTCGCATCATCCCCCCAAATCAAATGACTGGTCAACATCCCAGTTCGCCCTTACAGGAATATCAGGAAAATAAATAACCTCTTCAGCCTGGCGTTTTTCTATTAAACTACCCGGGTCCCAAACTCTGTTTTTATTAGTATCATAAATAACCCTTACATTAAATTTATTAGGTTTAACGCCTTCAAAATTAATTACAGGATCATTTTCAGAATAAGCAGTGGCAAGGATATCCCCTTTGTCATCGGTAAGTTCTACAATAACCGGAAACTGTTTTATGTTTTGCAGGCGTAGGCGCACATTGCCATATTCAGACAAATCCCTGGTTGCCATATTGTGTACCAAAGTGTCGTTGGGTTGACCATAAAAATCAGTAAAAGCACCCGGAAGAATGGTACAGGTATATTTTTGTAATGGTTCTTTTTTAAAATCGAAACTGATTTTTTGATTGAATTCATCATAAGTGGTCTTAAAATCAACTGCAACAGCATCTTTATTGCGCAGCGTAATTTTTGAATTATCAAATTTTACTAACGGAACAGAAGACGTTACAGTAAATGTTTCCCTGAAATCCAGGGTGCCTGCAGGTGCTGCCGATAAGCTCAATGTATCTTTCCTTTGATCTTTAATACGGAAAGAAAATGTTTTTTTATATGCCTCTTTGCTTATGGTAAGAGAGAGGGAATCTGCTTTTATCTTATTAAACCAGATTTGCAGGGAATCTTTCTCAGGCAACCGGGTAATTATTGCAGGTAGCGTTTCAGGCCCGTTGCGGAGCACTACTTTAACATTTTTCGGATCACCTTCATATCCCATGATTGCCCTGTTGCCGGAAGCCTGGTAAGGCTTGTAAGCTTTAAATGGAACCACTTCCTGAGACAATTTCAATTCGTAAGAAGCATTGCCGGGAACCGTAATTTCTTCTGTATGAAAACCTATTTTTTCTGTTTTAGGATCAAATTTAAAATTAGAGTTTAGATCCTTCAGTGCGATAAGCACATATTTTCCTGCCTTAATGTTTTCGATCTTCCAGGTTTTCAGGCTGTCCAAAGTATTGGTTACATAACGGGGTTTTTGTTTGTATACGGCAGAGTCAGTATATTTTTCATTGACTTCATATAACATAACAGAAACAAAATTATCTGGTTTTAATTTTATAGCATCCTTAATGGTGCCTTGTACAGAAAGAGAGTCAATATACGGTCCGGTAGAAAAAACATATTTAAATTGTTGATACGGGTTCCCTTCATTATTGTCTTGGATGCTTTGGCCAAAATTCATGCTATACGTGGTGTTGGGCAGCAAGGTATCTTTTATCCTGATAGTTATCGATTTACTGGCAGTCATAGGACTGATCTGAGGTGCCGTGTTCATGGGCGGTGAAACAATAAGCTGTTTATTGATATCTTTAAGTTTTACATATTCGTTAAAATATAATTTTATTTCTTTGCTATCAAAATTAGTACTAAAGTTTTTTGGCACACTATAGCGCAGAACCGGTCCCAGTGTATCTTTTAGCCCCCCGGTTATAGTACCTCTTTTTGCACATCCTGTAATGACAAGCAATAAAAAGACAACCCCATACTTATTAAACAGCAATTTCCTCATGAAAATAATATGTTTGAGCGACAAAATAACAATTATATTTACTGTAAACGAAATGTTTTAAGAAAATTATAGCCGGTACTTTTCCTTATTACTAATGAGATATTGCCATAGTAACAATACTAAGCCGCGCTCCCGGAATAGCTAAAAGAGCTTTTCCGCAGGACTCTAGCGTAGCACCCGTAGTTAAAACATCATCAATAAGAAGAAAATGTTTGTTGTGGTGTTCTGTTGTATAGCGTACTTCGAAAACCGCTGATGCGATATTATTCCTGTCTCCTATATTTTTCTTTGACTGTGTTTTAGTATATACATTTCTAAACAGGATATTATTTTCTATCGGGATTTTAAAATTTTTGGCCAGCGCATTTCCAAAAGTGGCTACCTGATTGTACCCTCTTCGGCGTAACCTTTTTTTATGCAATGGTACAGGAATAATGTAATCGACAGTGGAGAGGGCAGGTACTTTTTTTAGGTCTTCAAAATACCAGTCCCCTAAAATGGTACCAATCTCCTGATGCCCCCGGTATTTTAAATTATAGATCAATTCCTGCACAATGCCTTTTTTATGAAAGAATAAAAAAGAAGAGGCATGTACTATATCAATCCTACCGTAAAATTTTTTATGGGATAAATTATCTTCCTGAAGTGCAAACCGGGTCAATGGGATTTCATGGCGGCAGGAAGTGCAAATAATATCTTCAGAAAATTCTAAAATAGTATGGCAACCCAAGCACACTTTTGGAAATAATAAGTCTATCAGGCTTTTGAACATAACAATTTAAATTTCAGTTATAAATATATAAAAATCAGCAACATTATTTCATTTGATGTAAATTTTCTTAGATAATGAACGCTAGTTTTATATTTTTGCACTATTATGGCAAAACAAGAAGATTTATTTAAAGGTGTAATTTCGCATGCAAAAGAATATGGATATATTTTTCCGTCAAGCGAAATATACGATGGTTTAAGTGCAGTATATGATTATGCACAAAATGGAGTAGAACTCAAAAAAAACATACGGGAATACTGGTGGAAATCAATGGTGCAAATGCACGAAAACATTGTAGGCCTTGATGCGGCAATATTAATGCACCCTACCACATGGAAGGCTTCCGGACACGTAGATGCTTTTAATGACCCGTTAATTGATAATAAAGATTCTAAAAAACGGTACCGTGCAGATGTACTGATCGAAGATTATGCGGAAAAAATACACCAGAAAGCCGAAAAGGAGATAGAAAAAGCAAGTGCCCGTTTTGGGGCCGCCTTTAACAGACAGGAATTTATTACTACCAATGCACGTGTGGTGGAATATCTCGCTAAAGAAGCTTCAATCAGACAAAGGTTGGCAAAAGGCTTAAGTGAAAACCTCGATGATGTAAAAGCCCTGATTGAAGAACTGGAAATTGCAGATCCGGAAACCGGTTCACGGAACTGGACAGATGTAAAACAATTCAACCTGATGTTTGGTACCAAACTGGGTGCTTCTGCAGACTCCGCTATGGATTTGTATTTGCGTCCCGAAACGGCCCAGGGTATTTTTGTCAATTTTTTAAACGTTCAGAAATCAGGACGTATGAAAATCCCTTTTGGCATTG
>DASVUQ010000111.1:0-4617 GCA_036386975.1 Flavobacterium sp.
AAGGATATGTATCGACAATCCTTGTACAAAACGGGACATTAAAAGTAGGGGATTATATGCTTGCAGGTAAACATCATGGAAAAATCAAAGCCATGCATGATGAAAGAGGGCATATTGTAACAGAAGCGGGGCCATCAACACCAGTATCAGTCTTAGGACTTGATGGTGCTGCAACGGCAGGAGATAAATTTAATGTTTTTGAAGACGAAAGAGAAGCCAAACAAATTGCTGCAAAACGTACGCAATTAATGCGGGAACAATCTGTTCGTACACAAAGGCATATCACTCTTGCAGAAATTGGACGAAGAATTGCTTTAGGACAGTTTAAAGAATTAAACATTATCCTTAAAGGTGACGTAGATGGTTCTGTAGAAGCATTGTCCGATTCATTTTCTAAATTGTCTACCGAAGAAATCCAGATCAATATTATCCACAAAGGTGTAGGTGCTATTACTGAAACCGATGTTATGCTAGCGTCTGCATCAGATGCTATCATTATTGGATTTAATGTGCGACCGGCTGGTAACGCCAGACAATTGGCTGATAAAGAAGAAATCGATATCCGTAATTATTCTATTATTTATGATGCTATCGATGACCTTAAAGATGCTATGGAAGGTATGCTTTCTCCAGAAATGAAAGAAGAAATTACCGGTACTGCAGAAATTAGGGAGATATTCAGAATCTCTAAAGTAGGTTCAATTGCAGGATGTATGGTGACGGATGGTAAAATTATGAGAAACTCTAAAATCAGAATCATTAGAGAAGGAGTAGTAATATTTACAGGAGACATTTTAGTCCTGAAACGTTTTAAAGATGATGTAAAAGAAGTGACAAAAGGCTACGATTGTGGTATCCAGATAAAGAACTTTAATGAGATTGAAGAAAGAGATGTTATAGAAGCCTTCCAGGAAGTAGCTATCAAAAAGAAATTAAAATAATTAATAGCATATAAAGAATTATAATATAAGCTAAAGTTAAAGAGGCTATCTCACAATACGTGAAATAGCCTCTTTTCTGTTTTATCAGGACTCTTGTTGAAAATTATGCCCAAATACCAACACTAAAAAACGTATTAGAAATTGTCTTATTCTAATCTAAAAAAATAATAGGAATACAGGAAATGTCTTTTTATACAATAAATTATCAGGAGCACAAAACTTAGTATTAGCACTACTTCTGTCCCGCTTTTCGCTTTATCTGCGCAAAAAAGCGCAGGATGCCGCTGCAATCGCGGCTATCAAAAAAGTTTTCTTTTTTTAGGAACACCAGAATAGTATTGTGCCGGTAAGTTAAATAAATCAGCAGGCAACTGATAAACGCAGCCATAGCTTCGCATCTTAACGCCTTTACATGGAATTAAACATATAATGAATGTTTGGATAAAATATTTTTAGTAATAGTAATTAATTGTATTTTTTTGCAAAATGGGTAAAATTTACCTGGAAGTAAAACCTTGTTCTATTATTTTTAGAGACATATAAAATATGAAGAATAATTCATAACCAGAATCGTAATATACTATTTCAATTTAATAATATTAAAAGTACATATGATTGTGCAATAAGTAAGAATAAATATCAATAATAAGTAATAATCGGTCACTAATAATTGGCTAACCTTTTTCATTTATTTAACAATTGTGTAACAAATAAATCTGTAGGTTTGTCATTATTGAAAAATAATATGTAATAATCCTGTTAAATGAATATAATTGGAATGATAGGCGATTGATAGCAGATAATGTAATTTATTGATTATGAAAAAATTTATATTTTTAATATTTGTTCTCTTAAGGTTTTCGATTTATGCCCAAATAGGTATTGGTACAATTACCCCTAATGCTGCGATAGAGGTAGCATCATCTACTGAGGGTTTTTTGTTACCAAGAGTAGAGCTTACTTCAAAAAAAGACCCTACGATCCTGACACCTACCGTTTCAGAGATTGTTTACAATACTGCTACTGACGGTGTAGCACCTTATGATGTAAAACCGGGATTTTACTTCTGGACTGGTACAGCATGGATGGAACTTGATAATGCTTCAGAAACAAAAAACTGGAGGACTACCGGGAATGCAGAAGCGTCAGCTACCATCGATTTTGCCGGGACCGTAGATGATGTAGATATTAATTTTAGAAGGTTTAATATAAAATCAGGAACATTAAGTAATACAAATACTGCTTTTGGATCCAATTCTCTTTCAGTTGTTACTGCTGTATTTAACAATATCACACCTACAATTAATACTGCTTTTGGTGCTGGTGCTCTTGCATCAAATACTAATGCAACAGGAAATACAGCCTTTGGCTTTAATGCTTTACGGGAGAGCACAACGGCAGAGGAAGTCAATAACTTTAAAAATAATACCGACAATACTGCTTTTGGGTTTGAAACATTAAAGAATAATAATACTCAAGGTTATTTTTCGGATATACCGTCAAAAGGTAATACAGCTATAGGAACCAGGGCACTTCGTGCCAACACCAGAGGGGCCAACGATACAGCAATCGGAACAAACGCATTAATTAAAAATGAACTTGGTTCATCTAATACGGCAGTTGGTGCAGAAACTCTTAGTTCCAATATTAATTTTTCATCAAATGTGGCTTTGGGTTCAGGGGCATTAAAATCTAATGATAATGAAGATAATACGGCTTTGGGCTATGCGAGTTCAGGGTTAAGCCCCGGAGTATTCAGGACTACTGCAATTGGTAGTAATTCCCTGGGCAAAAATGCAGGTGGTAACAGATGTACTGGTTTTGGTTATAAAGCGATGTTCGAGAGTAGGTTTGGAAGTGATAATACTGTTGCGGGTGCCCTTGCCATGGAAAATGGAAGTGGTAACCATAGTACTTTTATTGGTTATAATGCATGGGCAACACCACCACCACCGGCATCGCAATCCATAACTAATGACAGTGTAGGTATTGGGTATGGATGCCTTCCTCTTCTGGACAATTTTGCTTTTATTATCGGTATCGGAAAAGGTGCAGAAGCCCCACGAGAAGTAGGCGATGCGATAAGAATAGGTAATACAGCTATTACCTATGCTGGTATACAAGTACCCTGGACTACAACGTCGGATAGAAGATGGAAAACAGATATTACAACCTCAGATCTCGGAATTGATTTTATACAAAAACTGCGCCCGGTTTCTTATATACGAAATAATGATAAGGGCAAAAAGCTAGAGTATGGATTTATAGCTCAGGAGCTGGAGCAGGCATTTACCTCATCCAAGGTATCAAAAAATAGTACTGTTTCAACAGCAGGAGATGGGACGTTAGGAGTAAGATATAATGATTTACTTGCCCCTATGGTAAAGGCATTGCAGCAACAACAGATTATTATAGAAAGACTTATAACGCGGATTGAAGAATTGAAAAAAAATAAAAATAAGAAATAGTAATAACTCGACAACAATACGCTTTAGTCTATATTAGAAAACAAAATTACATTGCAATATGAAAAAGGTTATCCTTTTATTACTTATGCTACTTGGCATTTCGCTTCATGCGCAGGTAGGGTTTGGTACCACTAATCCAAATGCAGCATTAGAAATTAAATCGTCTACCGATGGGTTTTTGTTACCTAGGGTGCAGCTTAAATCAAAGAATACTGCTGATCCCATTCAAACACCCACCGCTTCTGAGATTGTTTACAATACCGCCACCGCAGGAGAATCGCCCTTTGATGTGAAACCGGCCTTTTATTTCTGGACCGGTACCTCATGGCTGGAGCTGGAGAATTCATTAGGCACCCATTGGAGGTCTACAGGTAATGTTGGTACAAATGCCGCTACGAATTTTATGGGTACAACAGATGATGTGGACTTCAATTTCAGAAGGTTCAATATCAAAGCGGGGAATCTGGGCACAGCCAATACTTCTTTTGGAGTAGGTGCGCTTTTAGTCAATACTGCTGCAGGCAATACCGCACTAGGTGTCAATGCTCTGGCGTCAAACACTACAGCCACAGGCAACAGTGCTGCCGGTTACGGTGCCCTACAAAACAATGCTGGTCCGGGTAATATAGATAATACTGCTGTTGGTTTTGAAGCACTTTATTCCAATAATTCTTCCGTTGCCACAGAGGCAAAAAACAATTCTGCTGTTGGCGCGCGGGCACTTCGCAACAATACTATAGGCGCTAACAATACGGCAGTTGGGGTTGAGGCGTTAAAGGACAATACGGTAGGTATATCTAATACGGCAATCGGATCAGAAAGCTTACTATCCAATACTAGTGGAAATTATAATTCGGCTTTAGGTGCCGAGGCTTTAAAACAAAATATAACCGGTAGTGACAATACGGCCCTAGGCAGAAAAAGCCTGGAGCTAAACACAACAGGATTTAATAATACGGCTACAGGTAGTCATTCGCTGGCAAAAAATACTACTGGCAACAACAATGTAGCCTTAGGTGTTGAAGCAATGCTAGAAAACACAACAGGCAATAAGAATACGGCTATTGGCCGTTCTGCACTTAGAAACGGCACAACAAGTAGTGAAAATACGGCTGTTGGTTTTGAGTCTATGCTCAATGTTACAACAGGTTCCGGAAACGTGGGCATCGGTTATCAGTCACTTTTAAATTTAACTACTGGAAGTAATA
>DASVUQ010000112.1:0-2231 GCA_036386975.1 Flavobacterium sp.
TCAAAGCATAAAATCGTTTTACTTTTCCCTGATCGGTTAATTCTACTGCACAAACAGACTTTTTCTTTTTACTATCGTAACTCCTGCCTTGTTTGGATTCTTCATGTCCTCCAACTACAAATTCATCTACATGGACAATGCCATCAAGGGGATTATTGCCGCTGGATTTCATTGCCTCTCTTACCTTGTGCATAAACAATCGTGCCGTACTTTCTTGTACTCCATAACGAACACTCATCTGTAAAGCCGACAGGCTTTTAGTAGTAGTTGCCATTTCAAAACAGATAAAAAACGCTTTTCTCAACCCAAATTTTACCTTATGAAAAAGGGTATTGGCACTACTGGATTCAATAGTACTGCAAATGTTACATATTCTTGAAAAATCCTTGCGGATCTGACACTTTTTATGACCGCATTTTCTGCAACAATAGCCTTTATCCCATTTCAATTCTGATAAATATTTTTTACAATCTTCATCGTTTTTGAAGCGTTCAGCAAACTCTATAAGGTTTTGACCTTTAAAAATATCCATAGTATTCCATATATATAAGACTTTAAAAATAGGTAATTAAATGCTGACCTCTATAAATTTAATTAATTTTATAAGCGATACTCCTGTTTTCATCAGTATTAGCACCGCCAAAACTTTCAATTATTTGAGTGGTTCCGGAAACAAGACAATTTCCGGCTACATAATAATACGTCTTATTTACACCCGTCTGATTATTAATGATTATAGTACCGTTTAACATTGCATAATAAGACGAACCACTTAAACTGCCACTGGCAAGTTTGCCTCCCACAATATCATTAGATAAAAACAGGATTATTGTCAAGTGCAGAATCTGAAAATGAAGACCTAAGCCAGAAAGAGGAATTAGGAGGAGTTATACCTACATTAATAATGCGCAATAACATAGATATGTTTACCGTATATTTTCCGGGAGGCAAGGTTATAGAACTGTTAGTCTGTCTATATTGAGTAGTATTATAAGGAATGTTGATCCCACCACTATTCAAAGTGGCTACAACATTATTAATAACCGGCACTGTCCATGTCCCGACCCCACCACTGTTTGATGTTAAAACCGCACCATCAATGGGTAAAGCCGTTAGTATAAACCCGTCTGTTTTTGTGGTTCCGTTTACTGTTAATCTAGTATCAGGTGTAGTAGTACCAATACCTAAATTACCTCCACTGGTAACTCTTATTTTTTCTGAACCAAAAGTCCTGATAGAGAAGCCCTGATTATCTGTTGTTCCTATAAAGTTAATTGTGGGATCTGTACCTGAATTACCGGTTAGATTCCAGCTTTGCAATGTATCTGCCTTAGTAGCGAGCCTGATCCACCCGCTGGCAGCAGTATTTAAATAATAATATCCAGGAGTTACTGCTGTATTCCCGGAGCCTGCAATAGCAGTGTTATAAACTAACTCGGAAGCAGTTCGAGTGGCAATGGTAGTTATATCATCGGTCCCGGTAAGTGCTACCCGGGTAACCAGAAGTCCTTCGTTAGTGGAGTTAATGTCTAAAGCCGCAACCGGACTAGTAGTTCCGATACCTACCTGTGCCCATACGTTTGTTGTTATTATTAAAAATAACCAATAAGCCTGCAAAACCTTTTTTGTGACATAGGTTTTTTTCATAAATAGAATGTTAATTTAAACAATAGATTGGGTGGGACAAATTTATTGTCAATAAAGGAGAGTGCCACTAAGAGTGGTGTTATTTATTTACTAAATTTGAAATAGTTTATATTGAAAATACCTAATTATTGTTATTTATATGTTAAATTAAGTATATTTTTTTTATTTTAATATGATTTGTTTTTGGGATGATGTTAGTTATTGTTTATAAAAGTTTTACTTTTATTATAATACTTAAAAACAATATTGTGCACTCAAAGGATTATAATTTAGGAAAGAATTTTAAAAATATACGATAATGGTGTATTTATTTTTCATAATGCAGATTATAGTTCATATCAATCGAGATAGAGTTGCTAAAAGCAATCCGCATTTATTACTACAGCCTTTAGAAGATCGCTGGCAAAAGTATTGCAGCTGCTAACCTTGATACTTTATAATATAATTAATAAGGCATGAGATAAATAACAATTTTTGTTTTAAAGATTACAGAGTTGCGTTCAATAATTTGTATCATTCTCATTATTTAGATTTAAATGAGGTATTATCTTCTAGATATCAAAGCTAAATATTAAGTAATATCA
>DASVUQ010000113.1:0-9373 GCA_036386975.1 Flavobacterium sp.
TTATAAATTCTACATTACTAAGTTGTTCATAAACCGATTCCAGTTCTTCCTGCTCCCCTGCAACCAGTTTTGCAGCAACGAGTTCTTCTAACAAGAATGTATTGTAATCCTGTTCTTTTGTGGCTTCTTTTAACTGCTGGGTTAAAACTGATAATTGAGTTTTATGCTTTTTATATGCTTTTAAAATGGATTCATATGCTGAAATGACTTCCTGGTTTCCTGCAATAGCATCAATTATCCTAAACTGAATCGTTTCTTCAGAGAGTTCCTGTGTCTGGTTCTGAGAATGTATGTCAATTAAAAACAAACTTAATTCCTGTAGTTCCTGAAGATTTACAGGGCTATCATTGATAAACGCCCTTGATTTTCCCGAAGGCAGGATTTCACGGCGTATGATGGTATGATCTTCATAATCGAGATCGGCCGTTTCAAAAAAAGGACGCAGCTGGTATTTAGAGATATCAAAATTGGCTTCGATAACACATTTTTCTTCTTTGTCTTTTAAAGAAGTAAGGTCGGCCCTTTTTCCTAAAACTAATCCTAAGGCGCCGAGAAGTATTGATTTTCCTGCCCCGGTTTCTCCTGTAATGATCGAAAAACCTTCAGAAAAATCCATCGAGAGCTGTTCTATAAGGGCAAAATTTTTAATGGAAAGTGACGTAAGCATTTTAATTTTTTAAGAAGCTAAAATTAATCATTTAATATAGTAATTAAAGCTAAAAAAAACTAAAATTTAATACTCGCCCACTTGGCAGCGTTAGAAGGGGACATGTTACTGAGTTGCCCTAATACAGTGGAAATATCGGTTTGAGGCCCTCCTGAAAAAACAGATACAATTTCATCAGATTTTGCATCAAAGAAGATCCTGGTCAAAAAAGCATTGGGGCGTACCGCATTTAATTTACTTAAAGTAGCTATAGCGGATTTTATTTTTTCTTTGGACCCGTTAGTGTCATCAGCCATTTTGTCTAAAGCATTATAATGGTATTCATATAAGGCTACACGATACGGCTCAAAGGTATTGGATAAAAGATCATTTGCCAGAAAGAACCGGTTCTGATTGCCGCCTTCATTAGGGTTCCATCCTTTTGTATTGCTTTGCTGTGCAGTGACGGCAATACTTTGTGCAGCCACAAATGAATCCGTTCCACCTAAAAGGGAAAAGGTATCTCTGTCTAATCCGATAATTATATTGGCATAAAAAGCAATAACAGAGATGAGGTTGGAATCAAAACTATTAGGATTATAAGCCAGGTTTTCAAACTCAATGTACCTAAAGCTAAAGTCTTTGTCATTGTAATTAAAAACAGGGGACAAATACGTGCTGTTATAAATGGGCCTCGATGACTGTACCTGTATTGTTGCTGTAAACTGATCAACATTAACACTGGTGATATTAATAAACATGGAGCAATCGATCTTCTCATTAGGTTTATAATTCTGATTGGACCAACTGGTTTTATTAATAAACTCGTATAAGGATTTTTCTAATGTTTTAAAAACAGTCAGATTGGCATTTTCTAATATTTCTGAATTTACTTTTACAGTACATTTGAGTTCCTGTGCCTGAACGACAGAGGAACATACGAAAAAAAGGAACACAATTATCTTATTCATAGTGACTGATTATTTTATCTAAAATGTCCTCTGCTACAGCTTCTTTAGACTTTAATTCCATCGGCTGGATATTGAAATGATGATCTATAAAAGTAATTTTATTTGTTGGTTTTCCAAATCCCGCCCCTTCATCCTGTAATGAATTAAGTACTATAAGGTCCAGGTTTTTCTTCTGTACTTTCAGTTTTGCATTTTCAATTTCATTTTCTGTTTCGAGGGCAAACCCAATGAGGTACTGATGTTTCTTAATTTTACCTAATGAGGCCAATATATCTCTTGTTTTTTCTAATTCAATAGTAAATGTTTCCTCTGATTTTTTAATCTTCTGGACTGAAACGCATTTGGGCCTGTAATCTGCAACTGCTGCTGCTGCAATGGCAACATCAACATCATTAAAATGGGTATGGCATGCATCGTACATTTGCTGTGCAGAAGTCACCGGTATGACATGTACCAGATGATGTTCCAGTGTATACTGTGTAGGGCCGGTAATCAAAATAACACTGGCCCCCAAATGGGCTGCACTTTTAGCAATATCAAAACCCATTTTCCCTGAGGAATGATTCCCTATAAAACGCACAGGGTCTATCGCTTCGTATGTAGGGCCGGCAGTAATTAGTATTCTTTTTCCTTTAAGCGGTAATTTAGATTCCAGGTCAGCTTCCAGAAAAGCAATTATATTTTCCGGTTCGGCCATTCTTCCTTCACCAGAAAGGCCACTGGCCAGTTCGCCGCTTTCTGCAGGAATAATGATATTGCCAAATTGTTTTAAGGTAGTAAAACTGGCAATAGTAGAAGGATGCTTATACATATCGAGATCCATTGCCGGTGCAAAATATACAGGGCATTTTGCTGATAAATAGGTTGCTAACAAAAGGTTGTCACAATTACCATTCACCATTTTAGATAAGGTATTGGCGGTTGCGGGGGCAATTACCATGATATCCGCCCAAAGTGCAAGTTCTACATGGTTGTTCCACAGGGCATTTTCATCATCTTCATTATAAAAACCGGAGTGTACCGGATTTTTGGAAAGTGTAGATAATGTTAAAGGCGTAACAAAATCCTTAGAAGCAGGTGTCATAATGACTTGTACCTGAGCACCTGCTTTTATAAAAAGTCGTACCAAACCGGCAGTTTTATATGCGGCAATTCCACCAGAAATACCCAGTATTATTTTTTTACCGCTTAAAACTGACATAGGTTATTTATCATTGGTCTCTCTGTAGTATATTTTTTTATCCAGCCATTCCTGAACTGCTAAAGCATGTGGCTTAGGCAATTTTTCATAAAATTTAGAGACTTCAATCTGTTCTTTATTTTCGAAAATTTCTTCCAGACTATCATTATAAGTAGCAAATTCTTCTAACTTTTCTGTTAGTTCTTTTTTAATTTCAGAATTGATCTGATTTGCTCTTTTAGCCATAATTGTAATTGCTTCATACACATTACCGGTGGGTTCTTCAATTACTGTTTTGTTGTATGTAATTGTATTTACCGGTGCACTCGTCTTTTTTAAATCCATGACTTGTTATTTTGAAAATTGTTTTAAATCTGTTTCTATTCTAGCCAACATTGCATCGGCTTTTGCTTTGTATTCTGTATTGGGATCAAATTTGATTAAGGAACTATATGCTGCTTTTGCGGCAGTAAGCCTTTCTTCTAATTTTGAAGGGATGCTATTGATTGCCAGATTGTACGCTGAATCTAGTCTATAATATAATGCCTGTCCCTTAAACGGCGTTCCGGGATAATCTATGATAAAATTATCGAGTGCGACTAATGCTGATTTATAATCGGAAATAGTGTTGTATTGTTTGGCGATTTCAAATGCTTTTTTCTCCAGCTTTTCCCTTAGTAATTTTATACTTGTGTTGGCCTCATTCAGGTAGGGTGATTCCGGGTATTCATTGATAAAAGTTTGTAGTTTTTCTACTGCTTTATAGGTATCTACCTGGTCCAGGCTGTATCTTGGAGACAGTTTAGTATAACAAAATGCCCCTAAATAAGCGGCCTCTTCTACCTTTTCACTTTTTGGGTAACTGGACACAAAACTTTCGAACTGGTAGCCCGCAGAATAATATTGCTTGGTTTTATATAAAGCCTGTGCATACATGTAAAACATTTTTTCCGCTTGTGGCTTGCCTCTGTATGAAGGTGCAATCTGCTCGAAAAGACGGATTGCTTTTGAATATTTTCCCTGATCGTATAATTTTGTAGCTAATCCGAATTTAACGGCAACGTCTTCTGATTTTAATGCTTTTTGGTATTCCCCACACGAACTAAGAACAATAAACAGGGTAATTATAGAAATAAATTTCTTCATTTTTCTTATGGCTTTCTAGGATTTTATAGCACTTTTGTAGTCTTTAAAACCAACGGCAAATTTAGACATTAATTGCGGAATACAAAAACATTTTTTGTGGTTAGTTAAAATATCATTATACAATTGTAATTTATGAATTTAAACTAGCTGTAAATCCGGAGATCCTGTTGGCAAGGTCATCGTTTACATTCACTAATGGTAAACGGACTGTATTTTCGGACAACCCAAGGGTTTTGTGTATTTCTTTTACACCGGCAGGATTGCCTTGTTCGAAAATCATATCAATTGCATCGGCTATTTTATAGTGCAATTCGTAAGCCTGGTCTACTTTTCTTTCTAAGCCGAAACGGATCATTTGAGAAAATTCTTCCGGATACCCTTCTCCAATAACTGATATTACCCCGGAACCGCCTGCTAAAACCATGGGCAAAGCAATCATATCGTCTCCTGAAATTACTAAAAAGTCTTTTGGTTTATGCTGGATTATCTTCATGGCCTGGACAATATCGCCTGCCGCTTCTTTTATGCCAATAATGTTTTCGAACTCATTTGCCAGCCTGATCACCGTAGAAGGCAAAACATTACTTCCTGTACGTCCGGGTACATTATATAGTATTACCGGTACGGGAGCTGCTTTTGCAATCGCTGCAAAATGCTGGTAGATACCTTCCTGTGTTGGTTTGTTATAATAAGGGGAAACAGACAGGATGGCAGAAAATGGTTTAAAATCCCTGGTTTGCAGTTCTTCTATAATGCCCTGCGTGTTGTTGCCCCCTACCCCTAAAACTAGTGGCAGCCTGCCCTGGTTGGCTTCTATTACGGTAGCAATGACCAATTCTTTTTCGTCCTGTGTTAAAGTGGCCGGCTCTCCTGTGGTACCCAAAACAACCAGATATTCGACACCGCCGTCTGTAACATAATTGACAATTTTTTTTAAAGCTTCTGTATCTACAGAAAAATCTTTTTTGAATGGTGTTACAAGTGCAACGCCGGTACCTATAAATGATTGCATATTAAATTTTATTTAAGATTTTTAGATATTTGAATAACTCGCCGGTAAAAATTTTATAGTCGTAGGGGTCTGTTTTTATAATAAAATGGTTCAGCCGCTTGTCAATACTGTCAAAACCAACTTTAAAAAGCGATTGGGAATTGTGGGTAAGTAATAGTAAAGGTGCTTTTGGGTCCGTATAATAATTAATCAGGACATCAAATGGCTGCTGTTGAAATGCTATTATTTGTTGATCGATAAATTCCCCTTTCCAGTTGATTTGTTCCCAGCTTAGATCTAAACCGGTAGGACTACGTTCTTTTTTCATTTTGTTTGTAAAAACTAAACAATGGACCAATTTTTCTTTAATACCATGATTTACAATTTCTTTAATTAAATCTGTTCTTTTGTGCAGATGATCTTCGTCTATTATGATCCCGATGGTTGTAACCCGTTTAGAAGATGAAGTATACTTTACATTAGCCAACCTGTTATTTAACTTTCTTTTTATGAAAAAGCCCTTCAGTAAATTTAAAAACATATTACTTTTACTTGCGCAATGCAAAATTAATTAACTAAGTCGCATATTTAATGGTAAATCTAAAAAAGTATAAAGCATTATTGCAACATTTTGTTATATTCTTAACATTGTTTTCTTTTATTTCCTGCTCTCAACAAAGATATTATGTTACTAAAATTGAAGGAAAACAAGTCAACGTTAACAACAACAGCCCTGAAACTGCTACAATTGAAAACTTTATCCAACCTTACAGAGAAAGAATAAATGCTGACCTAAATTCGGTTTTAGCGTATGCTCCTGCTAATGTGGACAAAAACGGAAAGTGGCAAACGCCATTGGGTTCACTTCTTGCGGATATTACCCTGGAGCGGGGCAACCGTGTTTTTAAATCCAGGGAAAATAAAACAATCGATATCTGCCTGCTGAACTACGGCGGGATACGGGCTATAATAGAAAAAGGAAACGTTACAGCAAGAACTGCTTTTGGAATTATGCCTTTTGAAAACACGGCTGTAGTAATAGGACTGAGGGCAGCGGAGATAAAAGAGATCGCGCACTACTTTATAGAAGGTAAAAAAGCACATCCGTTGAGTGGTATGACATTTACGATTGATAAAAATAATGAACCTACAGCTATTCTGGTACAGGGGAAACCGCTGGATGACAACAGGGTTTATTATGTAATCACATCTGATTATTTATCGAACGGTGGCGATAACATGAACTTCTTTAAGAAAGGTGTTGCTACGTATGATATTGATTATAAACTCCGCAATATCCTGATTGATTATTTTAAAGATGTGGATACAATTCCTGTTATTAATGATGTAAGGGTTACGATTGAATAATGTATTGCTGAAAACCGATGCCCTAGCCCTGATTGCAGTGGAAATCCCATGCTTTTTTGCATGGATTGTAACGAAAAGCAGGAAATGGCTCCTAAATAAAATATGATGAAGAGAAGGGATTTTATACAAAAAACGGCTGCGGGTTCGGCGTTGCTGGCTTTACCAGGTTTACCATTAATGGGTTTTGGTACTCCCGCCCTAAAGAAGATTACTATTTTGCATACTAACGATGTGCACAGCCATATTGACCCTTTTCCGGCTACAGATTCCCGAAATCCTAATATGGGTGGTGCTTCGAGACGTGCTACATTGATTGAAAATATCCGAAAAGAAAACCCGAATGTGCTCTTGCTTGATGCTGGCGATGTTTTTCAGGGTACGCCTTATTTTAATTATTATGGCGGTGAACTGGAGTTTAAACTTATGAGTATGATGCGCTACGACCTGGCGACTATGGGCAACCATGATTTTGATAATGGTATTGATGGTTTTTATGCGCAGCTGCCCCATGCTGATTTTGATTTTGTAACGGCTAACTATAATTTTAAAAATACGATGCTTGACGGGGTGGTAAAGCCTTATAAAATTTTTAATAAAAGTGGTATCAAAATCGGGGTTTTTGGTTTAGGGATCGAGCTGGCCGGATTGGTAGATAAAAAGCATTATAAGGAAACGGTTTATCTGGATCCGGTGGAAATCGCTCAGGATATAACCAGAAGGCTAAAAACAGAGGAAAAATGTGATTTGATTATTTGCCTGTCACATTTAGGTTATAAATATAATGAAAGTAAAATTTCTGATTTAAAATTAGCGGAGCAAACGAAGGATATCGATTTGATTATTGGTGGGCACACGCATACTTTTTTGAGTAAACCTACGGTGGTAAAAAACCTGGAAGGTAAAGAAGTTTTGGTAAACCAGGTGGGGTGCTACGGCATTAACCTGGGCAAAATTGATTTCTATTTTGATAGCAATAAAGAAAAAACAGCAGCAGGAAAATCGATTGTGGTTTAAGATAAACGGGCTCTTGTTTTACAGCTAAATTAAAATAATGGGTTCTTTTTATAATTTTTAAAAAGTGGATAAAGATCCCGAAAAATGTACAGTTTTTTTAATCCAATGAATTGTGAGGAGCACAAAAATTACTGTTGCCATTGCTTTTGTCCCGCTTTCTGCTTTATCTGCGCAAAAA
The DNA here is from genome assembly GCA_036386975.1 of Flavobacterium sp. Lineage (GTDB taxonomy): Bacteria > Bacteroidota > Bacteroidia > Flavobacteriales > Flavobacteriaceae > Flavobacterium. The sequence continues at coordinate 7,495 of DASVUQ010000113.1, forward strand.
AAGCGCAGGATGCCGCTACAATCGGGGCTACTAAAAAAATCTTCGTATTTTTAGGAACACCTCAACAGCGGTGTGCCGGTATAACTTTAAAAAAAGGCAGGCACCTAATAAATCCAGCATGGCTTTGCGTCTTAGCACCTTTGCGAGAAAATAAACTACCTCGGGGCAGAGCCCCAGAGGTATTAATAAAATAATAACCGCAGATTCACAAATTTTCTAAAATCATTTTTAATCTCTTAATCTGTGGCTAAAAAAATCGAAGCAGAGCTTCGAGGAATTAAACCTAAAGAGATTAAAAACACACAATAATGAATTACTGTAAAATATTGTTTAGCAATAGTGATTATGGTATCATTTTTTCTGCGAAACGGGTAAAGTTTACCTCAAAGTGAAGCCTTCTTTTCCCGGGTTTTAAAGGCACACAAAAACCTAAAGAATAACTCATAACCAGGATTGTGATATTTTATTTTAATTCAGCTATAATTGAAATGTAAAGCCGTAAATAAGTTACACCTTTACCATTTCTAGCTTTTCAATAATTCGATAAAATCATCTTCGGTGATGATGGGTATTTTTAACTGGCTGGCTTTTTCGAGTTTTGCCGGGCCCATATTGTCCCCTGCGACTACATAATGGGTTTTTGAGGATATGGAACTTCCTACCTTACCGCCGTTATCTTCTATTGCTTTTTTAAGTTCATCGCGGGAAAATTTTTCAAAAACTCCGGAAACAACAAATATTTTGCCTGAAAATTTATCTGTGGCATCAGGATTAATGGTTTCAACGACCTGGAACTGGACTCCGTATTTTCTCAGCCTTTCTATAATAATCTGGTTTTCCTGATTTTCGAAAAATTCGATGATACTTCGGGCAATGCGCTCTCCAATCTCGTCTACTAAAACCAACTCCATGAAACTGGCTTTGCGTAAATTATCAATATTTTTATAATGTTTGGCCAGTTTTTTTGCTACTGTTTCGCCCACATACCGGATGCCTAATGCAAACAATACTCTTTCGAACGGAATGTTTTTTGAATTTTCTACTCCTTTTACCAGATTCTCCGCCGATTTTTGTGCCATACGTTCTAACGGTAAAATATCATTTACGGTCAATTCATACAAATCAGCATAATTATGCACCAGGTTGTTGTGGTATAAGAGGGCTACTGTTTCCCCGCCTAAGCCTTCAATATCCATAGCTTTTCTGGAAATATAATGCTGTATACGGCCTATAATTTGTGGCGGGCAGCCATAAAAATTAGGGCAATAGTGATTGGCTTCGCCTTCATTGCGAATGAGTGCCGTATGGCATTCCGGACAATGGGTAATATAAGTTGTAGGGGCAAGGTCTAAAGAACGTTTGGTAAAATCGACCGCTATAATCTTCGGGATGATCTCTCCTCCTTTTTCTACAAAGACGGTATCCCCCACCCGGATATCCAGTTTTTCGATTTGGTCTGAATTATGCAACGAAGCGCGTTTTACTATGGTACCGGCCAATTGTACCGGTGACAAATTGGCTACAGGTGTTATCGCACCGGTACGGCCCACCTGATAAGAAATGGAGCGTAATGTCGTAGTGACTTGTTCAGCTTTATATTTATAGGCTATGGCCCAACGTGGCGATTTTGAAGTATACCCTAATTCTTCCTGGTAATGTAGGTGGTTTACTTTTATAACGACGCCGTCTGTTTCATAAGGCAACTCATGGCGGTGAATATCCCAATAGTCTATAAACTCAAAAATGGCCTGCATACTGGTTACCAATCTGGCTTCTTTAGGCACTTTAAAACCTAGTGCTTTTGCTTTTTCAAGGCTATCAAAATGGGTACGGAAATTAGTATTATCAGCCAGGAACGTATAGGTTAAACAGTCTAAAG
>DASVUQ010000114.1:0-17274 GCA_036386975.1 Flavobacterium sp.
GCATCCCACGCTTTTTTGCGTGGATATAGTAAATAGCCGGAAAAAGCTCCTGAAAATGTTACATTAAATTCCCTTAATGATATGAACGACTGAGCCTACAATATACTGGATGCCAATGGCAATAACAATAAAGCCAATAATCCTGGAAATAGCTATAATCCCTGAAGTACCAAGAATTTTGGCCAGGTAATGGGCACTTCGTAAAATGATAAAAATGGTAATCGCAACAGCAAGGATGGCAAGGGAAGCAATGAGGATTTCCTTTGGTTGATGGTGTTCCTGATAAAAAGCAATAAGTAATGATATAGAGCCGGGGCCTGCAAGCAGGGGTATGGCAAGTGGTGTAAGTGCTATATCGTTGCGTTGCTGGACTTCGTTCTCTACTTTTTTATTAATCCCTCTTCTTTTACTGAATTTACCTGAAAGTAACGCAAAACCGGAGTTTACAATAATTAATCCGCCTGCAATGCGAAGCGCATCGATACTAATCCCAAAAAAAGAAAGCACATATTGCCCTATAAAATAAGATATAATTAAAATAGCAAATACATCAATAGCCGTCCATAAAGAAATCCGGGAGCGTTCTACTTTATCATCATCCTGCGTTAGGCCGACAAAAATAGGCACTGCTCCTATAGGGTTTAAAACAGAAAAAAGCGCGGCAAATAAGTAAATAAAAAGCTCCATAGTTTTTGCGTGAAGATAGTATCTTATAGAATTTTGCGGCGTAAAGTTATGAATAAATAATGTTTATATTTGTTTGCGATATAAATTATACCTGTGACAAGAAAATGTTTTGTAATAATTATTACTGTTTAGAATAGCTAAAACCAGATAATTTATTAAACATTATTAAGTAATAAGGAATTTAAAAAAAAAATTTATAAATAAGATTAGTATGAAAAATAAAAAAACATTAGTGCTGGGTGCGTCTGTAAAACCGGACCGTTACGCCTATAAAGCTGTTACTATGCTGGTTGCCAAAGGCCACCCGGTCCTTGCTATTGGCCAGCATGCCGGTGAAGTTGCAGGAGTTACCATCCAGACGAAAGCAGTCCCTGTCAGGAATATCGATACTGTGACGCTTTACCTTAATGCTTCAAGGCAAAAAGAGTATTACAATTATATTGTAGAGTCGCAGCCTAAACGTGTGATTTTTAATCCCGGGACGGAAAACCCGGAGTTCTACCAATTACTAAAATTGAATAATATCCATGTCGAAGTGGCCTGCACATTGGTGCTTCTTGCTACAAATCAATATTAATTTTAAGGAGCTGGTCCGGCTACCAGTCAGGAACATTAATGTGCATGAGGAGTAATCTTTATGATGGGTACAGTTCTTTCATATATATATATATATTTTAAAGATGAGATGATAAGCTAATCGTGTACCCTATTGCAAATAAGTAAACCAGCTGAACAAAATTCGATTCAATTTTAAAGAATAATAAATACCGTGGGAATAGCTTGCTTCATTAATCGTAATTTTCTAAAAAAGAAAGTAAATAATTACTACTTTTATATGGATGATACGTACCACGACAATTATCTGCTATTTACTGCTATTTTGCAGCCCACTCGCCTGGAATCAAAATCTGGTGTTTACCAATCTGGGCGTGCGGAATGGACTACCTGCGACTGAAGTATATAACTTGTTCCAGGATAAGTACGGCTACATCTGGGCGTTTACCGAATATGGTATTGTAAAGCACAATGGTTTCGTTTTTACTGCAGTCTGTACTAACATTCCATTTAAGGAAAGGGCGGTTTACGCAGTTACGGAAGCTCCCGACGGAACTATGTATTTTGCTAATTCCCAAGCCCGTATCTACAAAATCGTCAACGACAGTGCTTTCCTGGTCTTGGAAAGCGAGAAAATAGCTGAAGAGATAGTAAACAAAAACAACAGCAACGTAATTGTTGATCTGACAGTCTTTGACGACGGAACGTTGTGGTATTCTACATTTGCTGAATCGTTTAGCCTGAAAGATAAGACTATAAAACATAAGAAATCCTCTAAAATAATGCATAAGGGAGAGAAACCTTTCTTAAGGATCAATGGGAACTACCTGGAGTTGGCAGATTCAAAGTGTATTTTAAGGAAATTTTATTCTGCATCCGGATGGTTCGGCAGGTTTAAGTTGCACGAGCGGGGAGAAGACTGTTATCTTTTAATTGGTAAAACAATTTACCGCATCAGGAACAACACCATTACAAATAGTATTGTGATGAACAACACTATTGCTTTTAAAATTGCACCCGACGGATCTATATGGGCAGGTGTCGCCTATGGCGGATTGTATAAACTTGATGCAAATTTATGTATCGTCGGCTATTTCATGGGAGATATGACTGTGAGCGATATTCTATTTGATAATCAGTCAGGGATGTGGGTTTCGACCATCGGCCAGGGCATTTATTACTGTCCCAATACCTACAGTTTTTGTCACGATGCAAACAGCGGACTCGATAAGGAGATCAGCATGTTGAAAAAGCTCGACGGCAAGCTCTTTGTCGGCACATCCGCAGGCGAGCTTTTCGTTAAGGGCGAACAGGGCTTTAGGCGTACGGATCTGAGAAAGCATTGCTCAATAATAAGTGATATCATTCGATCGAATGGGCATTATCTCATCTGTACAAATAAGAACACTCTTAAGGCAGACAAGACATTGCGGTCCTTTTGGGTTTACACCCAGATTTTCCGAGGCTATGCGTTTACGCAGACAGCTACAGATGAGCTGATTACTGTTTCTACTTCATTTATCGACAGGGAAAACCTTAAAACCCAAATGCGTATGCGGCTTAAAGTGAAGAATAGCCCACGGTCGGTTGGCCTGCGAAGCAATAAGGAGTTGTTAGTAGGTACTTCCAACGGTGTATATCTTCTCGGAAAAAATAATGCCTACTGCCCGTCCTGGTTGCATGCGCTCAGAAACAAAAGGATTTCGAGCCTTGAAACAGACAGTAAGGGAATGGTCTGGATAGGCACCAAAGGCGACGGACTGTATTGCCTGCGTACCGACAACACCTTAAAACATTTCGCGGGGACACCCTCCGAAGTGATCAACGACATCAGTTTCATGAACGATACTATTGTGCTGCTTTCCACTAACCGGGGTGCTTTTGTAAATTCAATCCATAAGATGAATAGCAAGGCGTCCTGGATCTCGGTGCTCGAAGAAGAAAGCCTACATATGGAGTATTTCAAAGACCACCTCTATATTGCTACAAAATCGGGGCTCAGAACAATGGCTGTGAATCACCTGTTCACACCGGTAAATTACCAGTTTTACCTGCGAAGCGTGAGAGTAGACAACAAGCAGATGCCGCTACGCAATTTTACCCTGTCCTATCCGGACAACGACATTCTCTTGAGTTTTGACCTGCTTGCTTACCGGTTTCCTGACCAAAGTTTGCATTATGATCTGCACGGCCCGTCGGGGATGAAAGGAACGGTGACCGGAAGAGACGTACAGCTACAGAACCTGGAGCCAGGAAATTATATGCTCGATGTTTATCCGGAAACCGACAGGCTCAACAGCAAACGCAAGCTCATCCGCATTCCGTTTGCTGTACAGCCTGCTTTCTGGCAGACACGGATGTTTCATTTACTGGTTATTCTGAGTAGTATGGGAAGCATCTGGTTGGTTGTTTACTTTCTGAAAAGAAAGAAGCGGCATAAAAGTAAAGTGAAAAAACTTTTGGCGGAATACAGGCTTACAGCCTTGAAATCACAGATCAATCCGCATTTTATGTCCAATGCACTCGTCGCGATACAACAACTTATTTTATCCGACGAATCCGACAAAGCGGGCCTGTATCTGGCAAAATTCAGCCAGCTGATCCGTTACCTGCTGGAGTATTCCGACAAGCCCGTTGTCAGCATAGCTGCGGAATTAAAACTGGTCCAATTATATGTAGAGCTCGAGCACCTGCGCTTTTGCGATGCTTTCGTTTTCATAAAGGAGATCGACAGCAGTATTAACTTAGAGGAATTATTTATTCCTTCGCTGATCACGCAGCCACTGATCGAGAATGCTATCTGGCACGGTCTGCTTCCCATGGGCAAGAGCAGAAATTCAGAGCTGTTATTAAAGCTGTTTATTGAGAATGAAGCACTATATATTGCCATTAGCGACAATGGCGTGGGAAGAAAGCCAGAAAACCCGGAAGCCGTTGTGACCGGCAACCGGACATCCAAAGGTGTTGGCCTGATCCGTAACAGGATAGAGAGCCTCAATGAACTTTACGCCGGTCGGAACTCAGGTATTTTTTATACCGATCATACCGATAGTGCTAATAATCCGACAGGCACGACAGTGACGTTGGTTTTTCCGTTACAATTATTAAATACACTCTACTATGAACACAATCAGAACAGCCATCATCGACGATGAAATGGCCAACCGCACCATTTTGAAGGGCCTGCTCGCCCGGCATTGTCCTGTTATTGACGTTGTCGGGACAGCTGCTTCCGCAACCGAAGGATACAACCTGATTGCAGAGATGAAACCCGATCTCCTTTTTCTGGATGTCCGCATGCCCGAAAAAACCGGTTTTGATATGCTGCGGATGTTCGATGAGATCACATTTGCTATTATTTTCGTTACAGCCTATGACGAATATGCGATCACAGCTTTCGAGTTCAGTGCAATCGATTATATTCTAAAACCGATCGACTACACGAAACTGATCCGTTCCGTCAACAAAGCAGTGCGTAGTATTCAACGGAATACCCCGAACAGCTATGCGCAGTTTATCAATGCGATGGGAAACGGCTCCGGATTGCTCAACAGCATTTTGCTGCACAAACAAGATAAGGTGGTGATCGTGGAGCTGGCGGAGATATGTTACATACAGGGCACCCGCAATTACTGTGAAGTCGTCACGCACGACAACCGGAAGTTCATTTCCTCAAAAACACTTTGTGACTATGAAACACTGCTGGCTCCACATTCCAGTTTCCTGCGCATCAACAAAAGCATGATTATCAATGTACGCTTCATTAAAGAATATTCGAAAGGTGCCGTATGTTTTATTACGCTTCAGAACTGTCCGCTGGAACTGGAAGTTTCACGCCGGAAGAAAGTAGAGATCCTAAAGGTTTTAAAATAGGTTAGTGAAAAGCAGGATTATAATTTTTTAAAAAGTGGATAAGAATCCTGAAATATGTACAATTTTTTTAAATCTAATGAATTATCAGAAGCACAAAATTACTATTTCTATGGCCTTTTGTCCCGCTTTCCGCTCTATCTGCGCAAAAAAAGCGCAGGATGCCACTTCAATCAGGGCTATTAAAAAAATTTCCGTTTTTAAGGAACACGTGAACAGTGGTGTGCCGGTATAACTTTAAAAAAAATAGGAGGCACCTAATACATTCCCCTATAGCTTTGCGTCTTCGCGCCTTTGCGAGAAATCAAAAATACAATGAATGAATTAGTATAAAATACGCTGCAGTAATAGCAATTAATAGTGTCATTTTTCTGCGAAACATACAGAGGTTTCCTAAAAAGTGAGACCTACTTTTCTTGGGTTTCAAAAACACACAAAAGTTATTTTTTACAATTTTACCATGCTGAATTTTCTATTTACAGATAGAGTATAAAAGTAAACGCCTACTGAAAAACTTTAAGCATCTATTGAATCCTAAACAAACCTTGAAATAGCATTGAATTTCCAGCTACAGGAAGCTCTATCCACTTAAAGTATGGGATGCCGCTTCCCATCCAGGCTAAAACCGATTATCCTGTAAAGACGACTGACTAATGAGCAACAACCCTATAAAAGTGATCAGTGCATTAATAATGATCAATTCATTATCAAAAACATAACCTCCGAGAAGTGTTTTAGAATTTTCGCTGATAAAATAGGTTAGTGCAGGCGAAAGCAAACAAATAAATGGAACCAGTTTGTCCCTCACGGAACGGCTTTTTATAAAAAGGCCGAAACAATACAATCCTAAAAGTGGGCCATAGGTATAAGATGCCACCCTAAAAATCATTCCCACTACAGAGCTGTCGTTGATCGAATTAAAGAACACAATTACCAGGAACATCAGAAGCGAAAATCCCACATGAACAAAATGCCGCGTTCGCACTACGTTAGGTTTGTTCAGGTTTTCCGTTTTATCCATTCCCAGAAAATCAACACAAAAAGAAGTAGTCAATGCCGTTAAAGCCGAATCGGTTGTAGCAAATGTAGCGGCCGTTAATCCCAGTAAAAATACTACCGAAGGAATAAACGCTAAATGATGAAAAGCAATTTCAGGAAAAAGCAAATCGGTTCTTGGTTTCCCTGTGATTAAATCTGTCGGTACGGCTATCCCATTTGTGTCCGCGTAAATATAGAGTAGTGCACCTACACTAAGGAAAAAAATATTGATCAATACAAAAATCCCGGTAAATGTAAACATGTTTTTCTGAGCTTCGCCAATATTCTTGCAGCTCAGGTTCTTCTGCATTAAATCCTGGTCCAGTCCTACCATTGCAATGGTAACGAAAATTCCGCCAAGAATCTGTTTTACAAAATGGAATCTGCTTCCTATAAAATCTTCATAGAAAAACACTTTAGAATAATTGCTGTTTTTTACCGCTTCAAAAGCATCAAAACCGGAAAAATCTAAACTACGGCAAATAAAGAATATCGTTAGAAATACCGATGTGACAAGGAAAAAAGTTTGTAGGGTATCGGTAATAATAATTGTTTTTAAACCACCACGGTAAGTATAGGCAAAAATCAAGGCCAGTGAAATCAGAACAGTGACGGCAAAAGGAATTCCGTAATAATCAAAAACATAACGCTGAAGTACGATAACGACCAGATATAACCGAAAAGCAGAACCAATAGTCCGGCTGATCAGGAAAATTGTTGCCGCCGTTTTATACGAATACGTGCCCAGCCGTTTTTCTATATATCCATAAATAGAAGTCAGGTTCATTCTGTAATACAATGGTAAAAGTATTTTGGCAATAATGATAAAACCTATGGCGTTTCCTAAGACAAATTGGAAATACTTAAACTGTTCCCCGTTAGGAGAACCTACTTCGCCAGGAACGGATATAAAAGTTACTCCGGAAAGTGCTGTCCCAATCATTCCAAAAGCCACTAAATACCATTTGGAGTTTTTGTTAGCTTTAAAGAAAGCTTCATTGCTGCTGTCTTTTTTGCTTACAAAGTAAGAGATGATAAACAAAAAACCGAAGTAAACAGTAATAAGCGATAGTATGGCAAAAGGCGTCATGAAACTATTTTTAATCGGGCCAAAATACAAAAAGTAATTTAAGAATTGAGATTTAAGAATTAAGAATTAAGAGTGTATGTATTAAGGCGTTTTGGTTTTGAAAGTAAGTAGCAGAGAAAACAGGAACAAATATTTCATTAAATCATCCAGATATTCATCAATTAATTAACTTTGCGCCTATGGAATTTTCTTCAAAATTATTAGAAAAAGCAGTGGGCGAAATGTCACAACTACCAGGAATTGGCAAACGTACTGCACTAAGGCTGGTATTGCATTTATTAAAACAACCTGGCGAACAAACACGTTTTTTATCGCAAGCTTTGCTCAATATGCGTGAAGAAGTTAAATTTTGTGAAAGCTGTCATAATATTTCTGATGTTAGCATTTGCGAAATTTGTTCTAACAGGAACAGGAACCATGCAGTAATTTGTGTTGTCGAAGACATTCGAGATGTTATGGCAATAGAAAACACAGGCCAGTTCCGTGGAATTTATCATGTATTGGGCGGGAAAATTTCACCCATAGACGGTATCGGCCCAAGCCAGTTAAAAATTATTTCACTGGTTGAAAAAGTAAAAGCCGGAAATGTACAAGAAATTATTTTTGCCCTTAGCTCGACTATGGAAGGGGATACTACCAATTTCTATATTTATAAACAAATAAAACAATATAATGTTATTACTTCTACCATAGCACGTGGCATTTCGGTAGGAGATGAGCTAGAATATGCCGATGAGGTTACTCTGGGAAGAAGTATTTTACATAGAGTCCCTTTTGAAAATTCGTTCAATGGTAATTTTTAAGATTAAATAGCGTTTCAATTTTATAATTCTAAAGTAAAAACTATATTTGTTACTAATTAATCTCAAATGAATAAAACAACAGCCTTTTTTATATTGATTTTAGGACTTTTGTTCATTTCCTGTGTCCCTACAAAAGATCTGGTCTACTTACAAAATAAAGGCACGTTAAATGCTCAAAATGCCATCAATCCGATAGTCTCAAAACCTTATCGGTTACAGACCAACGATATATTAAGTATTACCATAAAGGCCATTGATCCTAAATTAGTTGCAATTTTCAATCCTGTTATAGATGGGCAGGCTGGCGGTCAGTCAGAACAATCATTATATTTTAATGGCTTTACAGTAGATGACCACGGAAAAATAAGATTTCCGGTAATAGGAGAAATTCCTGTTATTGGCCTTACCTTAGAAGAGACCAGAATAAAAATAGAGCAGGAACTACTAAATGTTTATTTTAATAAAGAAGCTGATATTTTTGTTAATGTAAAATTAGCCGGCTTGCGGTACACGATTAATGGTGAAATTGCATCCCCCGGATCCAAAACATTATTTCAGGAAAAAGTAAATCTGTTAGAAGCTGTGGCCAATGCAGGGGATATTTTAGTTACAGGAGACAGGAAACATGTTACAATAATCAGGCAGTTTCCTCACGGGACAGAATTGCATGATGTGGATTTGACAGATATTAATGTTATGCAGTCACCTTATTATTACTTACAGCCTAATGATTATATTTATATAAAACCATTAAAACAAAAGTCTTGGGGAACAGGAAAAACGGGTATAGAGTCTTTAGGGACAATCATAACTTTATTATCATTAGCGACTACTACCTATTTATTACTTAAAAGATAATCACAAAATATAATGCTTGATACTAAAGATTTTTCATTTTTTGAAGATCATAATCATTTTGATTTTAAAGGGTTTTTATTAAAAGCACTCAGCTATTGGAAATGGTTCTTAGCATCATGGATTATTGCTTTTATTATTGCTTATCAGGTCAATATAAGAAAACAAAAGATTTATGCGTTAGAGACCACAATTTCTGTAAAAGAAGAAAGCAATCCTTTTTTTACTTCAAACACAAGTCTGGTATTTAACTGGGGAGGCACTTCAGACCAGGTACAGACTATTATATCAACTCTAAAATCAAGATCTCATAATGAGTTAGTCGTCAGTAAGCTGGAATTTTATATTAGCTATTTAAAGAAAGGGGACTACGATTTTATAGATGCGTACGGAGAAGTACCGTTTTATATTAATCCGGATAAGGTCAAAGGTCAGCTACTGAATCAAAATATCAAAATTAAGTTTCTTAGCGAGAAAGAGTATGAAATCATTATTCCTTTCGAAACGGACAATGTATCCGTAATCCACTATTCAGATAATACTAAAACGAATACAGCAGTAGTAGCGAGTGAATTTAAAAGAAAATATAAAGTAGGAGAAAAAGTAGTATTGCCATTCCTGAACTGGACATTAGAGATTAATGATAATCCTGGGTTTTATACTAATGGCGAATATTATGTTAATTTTAAAGACTTTGATGCCACAGTAGCTTCTTATCAGAATATCAATGCTGATGTAGATATTAAGGGAAGTTCTATAGTAAAACTATCATTACAGGGTAATAATAAAGCACGGATTGTAAAATACCTCAACACTACTGTACAAGTGTTAAAGGACAATCAACTCGCAGCGAAAAACCAGTTTGCAACAAATACAATTGCTTTTATAGATAGTACACTCAATGCTGTGCAGGACCAGATTAAAACCACCCGTGACGAACTCAACTCATTTGTTAAAGAAAAAAATGTAATTCAGATTGAAGAAGGAGGCACCGGACTTTCATCACAATTGCTGGACCTCGATGTAAAAAAGGACGAAATAGCCAGGAAAATAAATTATTACAATTCATTAAAATCATACCTTAAAAACAGTGTTGATTTCTCACGTCTACCTGCGCCATCAGTGGCAGGAATTGAAGACCCTAATATTGTGGTCAATGTTTCCAAACTAATTTCACTTTCCACACAACGTTCAGAGCTCCAGTATGCTGTAAAAAGCGATAAAATTTTCAGGGATTTTGATAACCAGATGGAGGCTATAAAAAGTGTTTTGATGGAGAATATTGCCTCTGCAAAATCAAATTTACAATATGAATTAAACATTATAAGTAGCAAGATTAACCAGTCAGAATCTACTATGAAGAAGCTGCCGGAAGACAAACAGATGTATTTAGGTATTAAGCGAAAATTTGACCTTTCGGATAATATTTACACTTCTTTTTTACAGAAAAGAAGCGAAGCTGATATTGTAAAAGCAGCAAATGTATCAGACATTCGTTTTATTGATACTGCAAAAGATACCGGTGGGGGGCTGATAGGCCCGAAAACCAGTGTAAATTATATACTGGCATTATTTTTAGGGTTCCTGTTTCCGCTACTTTTTGTTTTTGCTTTGTTCCTCATCAATAATAATATCCAGAATACAGAAGATATTACTAAACTAACCCAATTACCTATTATAGGAGTAATAGGAAAAAAGACAGGAGAATCTAATTTAGCCGTTTTTGAAAAACCAAAATCAGCGCTGTCAGAATCATTCCGTTCCATAAGGTCTTCATTACAATTTTTGTATAAAAAGCAAAATATAAACGGCACAAAAATCCTAATGATTACATCGTCTATAAGTGGTGAGGGTAAAACATTTTGTTCTATAAACATTGCAACCGTCTTTGCTTTAAGCGAAAAGAAAACCATTATTATAGGACTTGATCTAAGAAAACCTAAAATTTTTGATGATTTCGAGATCAAAAATAATATAGGGATTACCAATTATCTGATAGGAGAAAATACTATTAGTGAAGTAATACAACAAACTCATGTTCCGTTTTTAGATGTCCTGCCTTCAGGGCCTATCCCCCCGAATCCTGCTGAACTTATAATGAGCAATGCGATGAAAGAAATGTTTGATGAATTAAAAAATCAATATGATTATATTATAATTGATACACCCCCAATAGGGCTGGTTTCCGATGCTTTTGAACTGGCAGTTTACGCAGATTTAATCTTATTTATTGTTAGACAGAACTATACCAGAAAAGATATGATTGCGTTACTTAATAATAAAACAAAAAGAGAAGAGCTAAAATCCGTAAGCATTATTTTCAACGGATTTGAAAATAAGGCAAGGTATGGCTACGGTTACGCGTACGGGTATGGCAACTATGGTAACGGCTATTATGAAATAGAAGAAAAGAAAAGCTTTTTGGGCAGATGGATCCAGAGATGGAAATCAAAACATAATTGAGCTTAAATTAATTAATGGAATGAAAGATACTTTTATTTTTAATACTTCTATTTTAATCACAGGAGGAGCCGGTTTTATAGGTTCTAACCTTTGTGAATATTTTATAAGTAAAGGATATAAAGTAATTTGTCTTGATAATTTGGCTACAGGATATTTGCATAATCTGGATGTCGTTATGAGCCATAAAAATTTCACTTTTATTGAGGGTGATATCCGAAATGCCAAAGATTGTAACAAAGCTGTTGAAAATGTAGATTATGTTTTGCATCATGCCGCCTTAGGTTCTGTACCAAGGTCTATAAAAGATCCGGTTACTACAAATGAAGTCAATGTAACAGGATTTTTGAATATGCTCACAGCTTCAAGAGATGCAAAAGTAAAAAGGTTTATTTATGCTGCGAGTTCATCTACTTATGGAGATTCAGAAGTTTTACCAAAAACAGAAAATGTTATAGGCAAACCGCTATCTCCCTATGCCATTACAAAGTATGTAAATGAACTATATGCCCAGATCTTTTCAAATGCATATGGATTAGAAACTATTGGGTTACGTTATTTTAACGTCTTTGGACGCAAACAGGATCCCAAAGGGGCTTATGCCGCTGTTATCCCAAAATTTGTCATGCAGTTAATGGCACATCAAAGTCCTGTAATTAATGGCGATGGTAACTTTTCAAGGGATTTTACATATATTGATAATGTAATTCAAATGAATGAATTAGCAATGCTAACCCAAAATGCTAAGGCAATTAATACCATATACAATACAGCTTTTGGTGACAGGACAACTCTTAATGATCTAATGCGATATTTAAAACAAACCCTGATACCGTTTGATGCAGCAATTGCTGATATACCAGTTGTATATGGCCCTAAAAGAAATGGTGATATACCACATTCATTAGCCAGTATAGAAAAAGCAAAACTACTGCTAGGTTATAATCCTGCATTTTCTTTGCATCAGGGACTAAAGGAAGCTGTAAAATGGTATTGGGAACATTTAAAATAGATAGTTACAAAAGCAGCTTCTATTACATAGAAAGTTGTAGAAAATATAGAAATGAAAATAGGAGTAATAGGTTTAGGATATGTTGGATTGCCGCTGGCGCGCTTGTTTGCTACAAAATATGCAGTAGTGGGATTTGATATTAATCCAGTAAGAGTAGCACAATTAAAACAGGGTATTGATATAACACTCGAAATCGAAAAACCAGCATTAGACCTTGTCCTGGCTGCAGCACTTTCAGATGAAAAAGGACTGTTTTGTACTTCAGATAGTAAAGATATTGAAGCATGTACTTATTATATTGTCACAGTACCTACGCCAGTAGACAAAAACAACAAGCCTAACCTGACACCATTATACAAATCTAGTGAAACAGTGGGTAAAGTATTAAAGAAGGGCGATATTGTAATTTATGAATCTACAGTATATCCCGGGGCAACAGAAGAAGAATGTATTCCTGTTTTAGAGCGTATTAGCGGGTTGCAATTTAATATCGATTTCTTTGTAGGATATTCACCGGAACGTATCAATCCTGGCGATAAAGAACATACAGTAGAAAAAATATTAAAAGTTACAGCAGGATCTACGCCCGCAGTGGGTAAAAAGGTAAATGAATTGTACCAGTCGGTTATAATTGCCGGCACACATCTGGCCCCCTCTATTAAAGTTGCAGAAGCAGCTAAAGTAATCGAAAATTCACAACGTGACATTAATATTGCTTTTGTCAATGAACTGTCTAAAATTTTTAACTTGCTTGAAATTGATACTGATGAAGTGCTTAAAGCGGCAGGAACAAAATGGAATTTTTTGCCTTTTAAACCAGGTTTAGTAGGGGGGCATTGTATAGGTGTTGATCCCTATTATTTGGCACAGAAAGCGCAATCTCTAGGATATCATCCTGAGATTATTCTTGCCGGAAGAAGGCTCAATGACAGCATGGGAGAATATGTGGCTTCACAAGTTATTAAATTAATGATTAAAAATAACATTGTAGTAAATCATGCTGAAATTTTAATGCTTGGCATTACTTTTAAAGAAAACTGTCCTGATGTTCGCAATACGAAAATTGTAGATGTCATTGCTGCATTAAAAGAATATGGTATTGTAGTAACTATTTATGATCCGTTGGCCAGTCCGGAATCCGTATTATATGAATATGGGTTATCAATAGTAACAGAACTGCCAATTTATAAATACGATGCGGTTGTTTTAGGGGTTGCACATCATGTTTTTTTAGATATTGATTTTGAAGGCCTTAAAAAACAAAATTCGGTTATTTATGATGTTAAAAGTATTTTAGGTAACAAAGCAGACGGAAGATTATAAATTAGGTCCTCTGGAAAACAGGATCAGAATAAATGAAATAAAATGAAAATTACAAATATATGTTGTATTGGCGCAGGTTATGTTGGCGGGCCCACTATGGCAATAATTGCACAAAAGTGCCCTCATATTAAAGTTACCGTAGTCGATTTAAATGCAGAACGTATTGCCGCATGGAATAATACTGATGTAACTAAAATTCCAATATACGAACCGGGACTAAGTGATATTGTAGCGCAAGCCAGAGGGAGAAATCTGTTTTTTTCCACTAATGTTGAAAAAGCGATTGATGAAGCCCAGATGATTTTTATTTCGGTTAATACACCAACTAAAAATTATGGTATAGGGAAAGGAATGGCAGCAGACTTAAAGTATATTGAGCTGTGCGCCAGGCAAATTGCAGCCGTAGCCAAAGACAATAAAATTGTAGTAGAGAAATCGACACTTCCTGTACGTACTGCCGAAGCTATAAAAAGCATCTTAGATAATAACGGGAATGGGGTACGGTTTCAGATACTTTCTAACCCTGAATTTCTGGCGGAAGGAACTGCTGTTCAGGATTTATTAGTCCCTGACCGGGTTCTCATAGGCGGCGATATCACGCAACAAGGAGAAAAAGCTATAGCAGCATTAGTAGCGGTTTATGCCCACTGGGTGCCAAAAGAAAGAATCCTGACCACTAACGTTTGGTCATCTGAATTATCAAAACTTACCGCCAATGCTTTTTTAGCACAACGGGTGTCATCAATAAACGCCATATCAGAATTATGTGAAAAAACCGGAGCTGATGTTACAGAAGTAGCCAAGGCTATAGGTATGGATAGCAGGATTGGGTCTAAATTCTTAAAAGCATCTGTTGGTTTTGGAGGATCCTGCTTTCAAAAAGATATTTTAAATTTAGTGTATATTGCAAAATCATATGGATTAAACGAAGTAGCAGATTATTGGGAACAGGTTATTATTATGAATGACCATCAAAAAAGACGTTTTGCCCGAACTATAGTTCAGACACTTTACAACACGGTGTCAGGGAAAAAAATCGCTTTCCTGGGATGGGCTTTTAAAAAAGATACTAACGATACAAGAGAATCTGCCGCCATTTATGTAGCTGATTATTTGTTATATGAACAAGCTGAAATAGCGGTACATGATCCGCAGGTAAAAGCAAAGCAGGTTTTAACCGATCTTGATGACCTGCATTCAAGATCATCTGAAGAAAATGAACAGGCAGTTGTAGTTCATGATAATCCTTATGAAGCCTGTAATAAAGCACATGCAATCGCAGTAATGACAGAATGGGACGCCTTTAATGATTACGATTGGCAAAAAATATATGATAACATGCAAAAACCTGCTTTTGTTTTTGATGGCAGGAACTTATTAAATAAAAAGCAGTTAACTGATATTGGTTTTAAATATAAACAAATAGGATCTTAAATTATGGCTAAAAGAAAAATTTTAATTACCGGAGGTGCCGGTTTTATTGGTTCCCATGTAGTACGCAGATTTGTAAATAATTATCCTGAAGATTATATTTTCAATCTTGATTTATTGACTTATGCCGGAAACCTGGAAAATATATCAGATATTGAAAAGGCATCCAATTACACTTTTATTAAAGGGGATATTGTAGATGAAGCTTTCATCAATAATCTTTTTGCAAAACATCAGTTTGACGGTGTAGTGCATTTGGCAGCGGAATCACACGTAGACAGGTCTATTACGGATCCGTTGTCGTTCGTAAAAACCAATGTTATGGGTACGATGAACCTACTGAATGCTTTTAAAGAAACCTGTAAAGATAATTTCGAAGGCAAACGTTTTTATCATATCAGTACAGATGAAGTGTATGGTTCGCTCGGTGCAGAAGGATTGTTTACCGAAACGACTCCTTACGACCCTAACTCTCCTTATTCAGCATCAAAAGCCAGTTCAGATCATTTCGTACGTGCCTATGGAGAAACGTATCATTTGCCTTATGTTATAACAAATTGCTCGAATAATTATGGGCCTAATCATTTTCCGGAAAAGTTAATTCCGCTTTTTATCAACAATATTATAAATAATAAGCCTTTGCCCGTCTACGGTGATGGAAATTATACGCGCGACTGGCTATTCGTAGAAGACCATGCCCGTGCTATTGACCTGGTTTTCCATAACGGAAAAAACCATGAAACATATAATATTGGAGGATTTAATGAGTGGAAAAATATTGATTTGGTCAAGCTACTATGTAAAATAATGGACGCTAAATTAGGAAGGGCATCGGGCACATCTGCTAAGTTAATTACTTATATTAAAGACCGTCCGGGCCATGATTTACGCTATGCAATTGATGCTTCCAAAATCAATAAAGAGTTAGGATGGCATCCCTCGGTAACTTTTGAAGAAGGTTTAGAACGTACCATAGATTGGTATTTAGTTAACGAAGTATGGTTAAGAAATGTTACTTCGGGCAATTACCAAAGTTATTATAAGAAACAATATAGTTAAGGCATAGGCAACTTTTACCTTTATTGAGTATCTATTAAAGTGTAATTTAATATATTATAGGTTTTTAAATCATTTGATAGTTCTTTTTCTTAAATAAAAATTACCTTTGCAAAAAATTTATAGCTAAATATCAAATATCATGTTTGTTATATAGAATATGATGTTAAATCTCAAATAGTAACAAAAATGAAAGGAATTATATTAGCAGGCGGATCAGGGACAAGGTTATATCCGTTAACCCGGTCTATTTCTAAGCAACTTATGCCGGTATATGATAAACCTATGATTTATTACCCTTTATCTGTATTAATGCTTGCCGGAATAAATGAAATATTAGTTATTTCTACCCCGCATGACTTACCCCATTTTAAAAATTTATTAGGAGACGGTAGTGATTTTGGTGTTATTATTCTATATGCAGCCCAGCCTAGTCCTGATGGCTTGGCCCAGGCATTTATTATTGGAGAAAAATTTATAGGAGATGATGATGTATGCCTTATACTTGGAGATAATATATTTTATGGACATGGGTTAACAGAATTGCTTCAGACCGCAGTAAAGAATGTTAAGGTTGAAAAGAAAGCTACTGTTTTTGGCTATTATGTCCAAGATCCGGAACGTTATGGCGTAGCGGAATTTGATAAATCAGGAACGGTTATCTCCATTGAAGAAAAACCAACAGAACCAAAAAGCAATTATGCTGTAGTTGGATTGTATTTTTACCCAAATTCAGTAGTTCGGATTGCTAAAGCCATACAGCCAAGTAATCGCGGAGAATTAGAAATTACAACCGTGAACCAGGAATACCTGCAATTAAAAGATTTAAAAGTAGAGTTAATGGGCCGTGGTTATGCATGGTTGGATACCGGTACCCATGAATCACTTCTTGAAGCTTCAAATTTTATTCAGGTTATAGAAAAAAGACAAGGACTAAAAGTCGCATGCCTTGAAGAAATTGCTTTTGAGATGGGATATATTTCTAGAGAAAAATTGATTAAGCTTGCTACGCCATTGATCAAAAATGAATATGGACAGTATTTAATGAAACTTGCAGCTCGTATATAATTGAATAATTTTGCAATTTTGAGTTA
>DASVUQ010000115.1:0-2809 GCA_036386975.1 Flavobacterium sp.
ATGACCCCTATCGTCGGGATGAATCATATCCGCAAAGGCTTGCAAGCCATTAATGTCCCAGTTCGATAAGTCAAAATTTGAATAAGGAGTAAGCTGACTCATATTATCACTCGCTGCAATCATCCTCATTACCGTATTGTCTGGTATAAACCAAAAATACGGACCAATTGCATACGTACCAATATTGTCTATATAGGGTTTAAAATATTCATTATAGTTGCTGCTATTTTCAGAAACAGGAGTGGTAATCTTATTCCCAAAAACTTCTGTTGAAATGGGTTCTAAAATAGTTGGTTTCATTTGTAAGAACTGATGATGCAAGGTAAAAATATCGATAATCAAAGCAATAGCTTACTCCCATAGGTAACAAACAATTGCAAAACCAAATTTAGTAGATATCTACTATTACAAAGATGTTGTTAGATGTCTAATTTTGATACATACAATTAATAAAATATTGAAAAACTAAATATCTGCAGATGAGACAAAAATTACAAAAGCTATTTCGCCTCTGGTACTGGAAAAGACAAAGAATATTTAATTACAATTTATACAGACGATAATTCTTTTCACTCCACTAATAATTCTTCTGCAATATTCTACCCTACAATTGCCGAAAAACATTCAAATACCAGAGACACGTTCTGATTATGGGCTACTTCTCCACAAGCGGGAGGTAGTTCCAATGGTTACTCAGGAGACATAGGTTTTTAACTTTCGAAGAACAGAATAATTATGAAAACCAAGGTTATATTAATGCTATTTGTGCTGGGTTCATTACAAGGTCAGGCTCAGTTTTTAAAAAAATTAGGTGAGAAGGCCGCTGAAGCATCTAAGAGAGTAGTTGAAAAAAAAGTAGAAGAAAAATCAGAAAGAACTACCAGTGACGCCGTTGATAAAACAATAAATGGCAAAAAGAAATCAGGCACCGAAGAATCAACGTTAAAAAAAGATAAATCTAAATCTATAAAAAACACCAAAGAAGTTAAAACGGCCAAAGATTTCGTTGCAGGCGATAAAGTTTTGGTTTTTGAAGATTTTTCGCAAGATGCCATTGGCGATTTCCCTGTAAATTGGTTAACGAATAGCAGTGGAGAGGTAGTTACAATTTCTGATACGCCGCAACGCTGGTTAAAGTTGTCTAACAAGGGTGCTTTTACCATTACAGATGTAAAACAATTGCCCGATAATTTCACTCTGGAATTTGAGGTTTATATTAATGAAGGTTCATTTTCATTTTATTCTACGTTTTTAAATATTGGATTTATTGAATCTAAAAAGAAAAACGATTATGCCAATTGGAGCGAATACAAACATGGGAAGGAAGGCGTAATTACCAGAATGTTTCCAACAGTAGCCGGTGCTTATAACGAAGGAAAAATGGGAATGGCAGAATTATGGTCATTTCAGACGGAGAAGAAATACTAAAAAATAAACTGGAAACAACAAGTTTTAATTATTCCAACAATCATCAGGTTAAGGTGCAAATGTGGAGGCAAAAGAACCGACTACGAATGTATGTAGCCGGACAAAAAGTGTGGGATTTGCCCAATGCTTTTCAAGAGGTAAAGTACAATGCTATTGTATTTTATATTAATGATTACAACAATGAAAAAGACAAATATTATATTTCCAATTTTAAACTAGCGCAAGCTAGCGGGGATAAGAGGCATAAATTGCTGGAGACAGGCAGTTTTTCTACCAACGAAATCTTATTTGATGCCGGTAAAGCCACAATAAAACCATCTAGTGCACCTATTTTAGCCGAAATTGGAAAAGTGCTTCAGGAAAACCCCAGTAAAAAAATATCTATAACAGGGCATACGGATGGCGATGGCGACCTTAAGAAAAACAAGGAACTATCTGAACAAAGGGCCATGGCGGTAAAAACCGAGTTAGTGAGAAAATTTAATTTGAACGAAGATAATATCCAGGTTATGGGCATGGGCGAAGCTAACCCGGTTGCCGATAACAAAACAGAAGATGGTAAAAAACAAAACAGAAGAGTAGAATTCAAAATCATAAAATAATACTCCCTGGAAGAAAAGATGGAAGAGTCAAGATTGGAGTTTAATTTTTAGTTGTGATTCTTATATTTATTTTAAACCTTAAACAAAAAACGATGAACAAGCATCTACTTTCCTTATTAATCATCTGCAGTATTACTGCATCCGTATTAGCTCAAAACTGTAGCCAGTTTATTTACATGACCAATGGAAAAGTTGTTACCTATAGTTCCGCAAATGGCAAAGGGAAAGCAACATCGAAAATGGTTTATACGGTGAGCAAAAAAGCGGGGAACAAAGCCACAGTACAATCTTCGATATTTGATGATAAAGGTAAACAGA
The DNA here is from genome assembly GCA_036386975.1 of Flavobacterium sp. Taxonomy (GTDB): domain Bacteria; phylum Bacteroidota; class Bacteroidia; order Flavobacteriales; family Flavobacteriaceae; genus Flavobacterium. The sequence goes on from DASVUQ010000115.1 coordinate 2,349, forward strand.
TCAGCAGTGCCGATGCGCAGATGATTTGCGAAGGCAGTAATTTAAAAATTGATATGCGCAACTTTATGCCTGCCGGGCAGGGTTCTCAGTTCAAAAACATGACTGCTAAAGCGGATGTTTCTTACCTTATTTATCCCACAAAACTTAGGGCAGGTCAACAACTAGACGACGGAAATTTTACTATGCAGATGTATAATAAAGAACAAAAAATGTCAGACATTTCCATGCGAATTTTTAACCGGAAAGTTGAGAGTACGGAAACCATTACCACCCCGGCGGGCACGTATGATTGTTTTAAATTCACTTATAACGCAGAAATGAAGACTACCACATTTGGAATTAGCATCCCTTTAAATATGCAAATCACCGAATGGTATTCTGCTAAATTGGGATTATATGTTAAATCGGAGGCTGTAAATAAAAATGGGAAGTTGTTAAGTGTGACTAGTTTGGAAAGCGTA
>DASVUQ010000116.1:0-3733 GCA_036386975.1 Flavobacterium sp.
TGAAATACTAAAACATAAAAAAGGCCTTTTTTTAATAAATACAGAATTCGGATTCCACGTGGTGAAAAATGCTTGAAAACCCAGTTGTTGATAGATTCTAAGTGCATTATATTAAACTGGTTAAGAAAAAGCATTAGTTGAGATTTGAAACCTTAAAATTTAAGGTTGAAATTGTTTCTAGAAAAGTTCCAATCGTTGCATTATTAAATTGTGCAAGACGATATTTCGATTTTCCTGAAATAAGCCAAACCTGGTTCACTTCTCCGGTCCCACCATTATCGCCTCCCCCAACTATCTCCTTACTTACTTTAATTTGGCTAATTTCAGTTACCCTAAAAAACTCCTTCACCTTCAAGTTTAGGATTCTCCCTTCTTGAATCACGAGATTTTTGCTAATAAGAGTATGTTTTCTATAGGCTAATAATATGACGAATATAAAACCTGAGATGGATAAAGTCCAAATACTTCGAAATACTGTATAAACAAGTATGATGAAGACGACAGAGGATATGATGCCCAATATTGACTCCTTCTTAATTAATTCAATATGATGAGCTCGCACTAACATCCTAGTGCTTGTATCTAGTATGAAAAGACCACCTTCGTTATCTGTCAAAGCGTAGTCATTTTTGTCGAACAATTTTTTGAAACTCTCTGCTTCTGTACCTTTAACATTTACAGAAGTAGAAACCTTGTTTTGTTTACCAAATTTTGGGCCAGCACCTGTTAAATCAGGGTTTAGATTTTTCGTTAAAATAGGCATTAATAATTGAATCGCTTGGGGGTAAAAATTTTGCACTTTCTGCCAAACTATCCAAAAAAAAAGGATACATTCTTTTTATACTTCGAAAAGAAATTACAGTGTCAATTTTATTAAAATGATCAAATTTTACAATGCTGTCAATTAACCCTTTTAATTCTAAAAGGTGCTGTGGCGCAGCTCTACCATACACATAGTGTGAATGCATTGTTTTATCAAGAATAAAACTCATATTGAATGATGGCGCATCGTGCTTATGTTTATCAACGTAAATTGTATCAAGTTTAGCTAAAACTATGGATTGAAGGGCTTTATCTAACTTTTTGACAGTCTCCGTATCTAATATAGTTTTAAAATCCTCCCAACGTGTCCCTGCACCTTTTCGAATAATGAAGTTTCCATCGTGATCTAATTTCAGAGAGTATATAAGCGACCAACCGTCATCGTAGGTATAATCTAAATCGCGAAAACTAACATCTGATTGTTCATAGTTTCGACAAGAAGTAAGGCAACATAAAAGAAAAACTATATATCTCATAAAATTTATTTATTGTTTCTTCCCACCACTATCAAGCCAATTAACTAGATAAAACCTGTTTTTTCCTATCTATATTTTCGTCATTAAAGAGGAACTTCTATACCTTTTTCTATTGGCGCAACTAGAAAGGCTCAATATGATATAAGCTCTAACAATAATTGCTCATTTATTATTTCGTCTTTGAGTAAATCTTATTTTTTTTGATAAAGCCTCTGCCTCATTTCACTTTTAGTTGATAATGTTTAGAATATTTCTCTCTAACAACAATGACCAATACTCTATATCGGTAGCCCCAGGATCGTACCTTGTAGCGTGAAAAGCTAGCTAATTTTGTTCGATATATACATAATAGTCTCCCTTATCGGGATCTTCTAGAAAGCGGGAATTATTGAAATTATCAATAGGTTTCCATTTTTTGGAAGATAAGGAAGGTTTGAACCATAAAGGGCAATTGTTAGGCGGTGTCCACTTCGCTGAATCAAATACTAAATTATTCTGAATTTTTAATGAATCCCACCAACTAGGATTTTGAGCGATTTTTAAATACAATCTATATTCCAGCGTAAAATGTAGTGATTGTTTATATTCTCCATTTAGGACTTTCAGGTTTTTGGGCGGTTCCTGCCCTGCCCAATATTTATAAGACCGTTTGGCATCATTGCTGTCAATCGGTAAATTGCAACTGCTTAAAATGAAGTAAAGTATACAAAATATTAAAACTCTCAATTTTCTTTGAGCATTTAATATTTTAGCAAAAACAACTTTTTTGTGGAATAATGTATCCATTAGTATTCAATTTTTTCTGTCCAATTAATATCCTGTGTTGTTGGTGACAAGGGCCCTGTCGCTCCCGCAAAATTATTAATAGTATTACCTTGGTTCTTAATCCAATCTTCAGTATAGCCTATTCCAGGTGGTCTAATTGCCGATTGTAAAGTAGAGCCATTATGTACGGTAAATACGAAAGTGGCTGGTGTATTTTATATTGTTTTGTTATAAATATAAAGCAAAAAGTAGCATAGTTGCTATGATTACAAACAAAGGAAAGAGGAGGATAAATTTTTCTTCATTAATATTATTTATCACCTATTGGAGATATCCAGGCTTGTTCCAAGCTATGTAAATAAGGCTCCTGCCATAAAGCAAGACCAGAGTATGATATAATTACTCTTTTACCTTACACATCTGGGTAGGAGGAAAATTCTTGCCATTTAATGTTGATTCAAAAGTATAGCATTGATCTTCTATATCAATAATAGACACCATTAGCTTATCATTTACTTTAAAAGTTTTTTGTTCTGGATTTGATGACGAGAGGAAGGTTAGTTCAAATTACTGAGTGTGTGTCGGATTTAATCTTGCAGCCATAAACATCGGTTAACTCTGCGTTAACAGATTAAATATTTTTATATAATTTTGCCGAAATTTTGGGCGTATTCCGCGAAAAGCGGCACCGTGCTATTCGCTGCTACTCCTCAATATTCCTTGCTGCGGGGGTATTCGCTTTTATCACTTATGCAATACCAAACACACGAGGGCTTACGGTTATAATTTAATCCTAATAACTACCCGTTATTTCTTTCCTGCCAGTGGATAGGCCAGGGAGGAGAAAGTATAATTTAAGCAACAAATTTTAATTAAACTTTTTTAACTCACTTTCAACGTAGGCCATTAGCAAATTAAATGAATCTATCCTTTTTTTGGATTGAAGGTGAATTCAGCAAAAATTAGTAATGTATATTGATTATAATAATTTATTTAATGTTTTTCTTCCTTTTCTCTTCTTGAAGCCAACTTTCCTCAATAATTACAAGTTTGCCTTTTTGAATTTCTGTTTTTAAACCACATGGCAAATTATTCTCGTAATAATCGCCAACTATAACTTCCTCTCTATCACCACACTTAACGAAAGACCAAACGGGAGGCTCGAAAAGAATAAATTTGTCTTTATTTAAGTGAATATTGTTATCATTAATTACAGAAGCTAATTCCGATCTAAGATATTGGCTTTCTTTTGTAAAACTATCCATTTCCGAATAAACGAAGATCAAATAACCGTTTAAAATACTGTAACTACCTGGGAGATATTTTTTATTCGAGATATCATTGATTTCATGAGTCAAATAGGCAATGACTCTATAGTCATTTTGTTCAATCGAAAGACTAATTACCGCTGAATCTGGGGATATTTTATTTGATTTAATGTATTTTACTAGTGCTCTAACTAAAAAACTATCCGTTATACTAGTCCTATAATAATCGGTCGCCTCAACTTTAATAATAGGTGTCCTACTGACTATCGAATTATCTGGCCTAGAATGTTTGATATTATTATTTGAGGTTGTCGATTTAGTGTCGCTGCTTATTTCGGCAAGCTTCGAAACCCCTTTTCTACAAGCAAATAAGCTAAACATCAATAAAACTATAACAATTCT
>DASVUQ010000117.1:0-17265 GCA_036386975.1 Flavobacterium sp.
AGCTATTGCTAATTTTGGTGTTTTAGAAGCAAGTACACAGGCTTATAGCCTTAATTCGAGTGCTGCACAAAATGAAGTTTCTTATGATGCGTCTACCGGAAATATAGTAATTAGTTATACCGGAACAGCTTTGTTCACTCACGAAACCACTCACGCAGGACAGTTCGAAACAGGAGATGTTGCATTTAATTCTTCTAATGGAGCAACATTAGCACAAGACGTTCACGATGAAGTTGCCGGTTATAGAGCTCAATGGGCTTACGACCCGTCAAGTGTAGGAGGGTTTACGTCTGTTAACCAGATATCACCCAGTTGGGTTCAAGGAATAGCCGACCCTTCAGGGAATCAGCCATATCGACCGGGAGGAACTGCAAATACAGGTATAGCACCAGTTAATGTAAATTCTACGAGAGATGATTTAATTAGAGCTTATCCACATCAACGAGGTGTATTGCAGACCTTACCGGCAAATGCGACTTTAAGAAGTATGATTCCAACCATATACGCAAGATAAACAACGAATTATGAAAATGAATATATTAGTGTTATTGCTTGGGTTTACTTTTTCTTGCTCTACAAGCACAGTAATTAGCAACAATGATTTGAAAGGCAATTTTTATGGTATATCTGCGGGACACATTCCTAATACCTCTATTCAATATTTTTTAGAATTGAATGCTGATAACACATTTAATCTTAAAATAAATGGACACGATTATCGTCCAGAGTGTACCGGGAAATGGCAACAAAAGAGTGATACTATCATTTTAAAATGTAATGAGGAGAAAGATATAGGTATAGTTCTTTCGAGTGGCTATATGAACCAACGAGAATTTATGATTAAAGTAAAAAATAAGAAGAAGTTAAAACTTGATAAAGTAGTACTGAATAGGAAATAGTACTAAAGCCACTCAATGAGTGGCTTTTTGTTTTTAAGAAAGTTGTTTTTGAATATCTTTTTGAAATACAAAAGCTTTAAGCATTGTTTTAATGCTGTTTACTTCTTCAGGGTTTAGGTATTGTATTTTATGAAATAAAGATAAAAGTTCGTTATCGTTAATCTTATTGTTTACGATCTGTTCATTAGAGCCATAAATAAGGGCATCGGTAGAGACTTCGAGTGCATCGGCAATCTTCCTTGCCACCTCTATGGTAGGAGAAGTTAAATTACGTTCGTAACGGGAAACGTGCGAGGCGTGGACATCAATGAGTTTAGCTAAATCGCCTTGCGAAATATTTTTATCCGAACGGATCTTTTTTAGGTTATCTCCAAAAGACATAAGTATAATAAATAAGTAGATTAAAAGTCAAATATGCAATACAAAAATAGCTATTTATAAACATAAAGAGCATTGTGTGAAAAAATAAAAACAAAACATATATTTACTTGTAAACAATATGTATATATTTGTAGTCAAATATGTTTATTAAAACTTTTCAACAATGCAAAACCAATTAAATACCTAAAACCCCAACCACTACATTTACCAGACAAAGCACCGAACGATAAACGTATTGGACGGCATCCATTTTAATAACCTGGAAGCCTTGCGGGTTACTTTAGGTTTACAGAAAACAGGCACATCCCATACGCTGCGCCAAAGCGTCGATTTATACAACGATACCACCGTAGAGAAACTGACCCGGAAAATAGCTGAACGATTAGAAATAGGCACCACGATAGTACGGCATGACCTGGACGCACTCACAAACAGCTTAGAGGAGTACTGGGCCTGCTTAAAGACAGAATTGTTACATTATTTTATTCCGATACAAACAGAAATTATATTTTTGGAGTTAAAATAACTTTTTAACAAGCACCTAATTCCCATACGACCTGATAGAAAATTTGACCGGCATAAGGATAAATATCGTAATAGACAAAAACCAAAAGTACCTAAAAACATGAAAGATAGACTTAATTTGGCTTAACTTAATGACATTGTTCGTGCGGTATCGGGGGTAATTATATCAGTAAATTATAATTTTAAATTTTGAAATGAGGCTTAGGATTTTTCTAAGCCTTTTTTATAGCTACCATTTTTTAAAAAATAGTATATTTGTTTCAATCAAAAATAGCATTATGCGGTATTTGTTTCTAGTCCTGCTCACTTCATTCTCTTTTTCCCAGAATAAACAAAAAGTAGACTTTAAAAAAGTACACGGAGCTATCACCATTAATACCAAAAGTAAGACAGTCACGGGCGATGTACAGTATGCTTTTGATGTAAATCAATTGGTAGATACTGTAAAAATAGATGCAGTAAATACCAATTTTACAAATGTAAAAATCAATAATAAATCGGTAAGATTTAAAGTTTCCACTAAACAACTATTGCTTTTTGAAGGGTTTAAAAAAGGCAAAAATCAACTTACGTTTACTTATTCGGCTACACCAAAACAAACGCTTTATTTTGTAAGCAACCAGATATGGACACAGGGGCAAGGCAAATATACGAGCCACTGGTTTCCTAGTTTTGATGATATGAATGAGAAAGTGATTTTTGATTTATCCGTTACTTATGATAAAAATTATGAAGTCATTGCCAATGGCGTTCTGGATAAAACAACGGAAAATAATAACCTAAAAACATGGCATTACAAAATGCAGGAACCTATGAGTTCCTATTTGCTCATGATTGCCATAGGAAAATGGGATAAGAGAACACAGCAATCTGCATCAGGCATCCCGATAGTGTTGTATTATCAGCCTGAAGACGCAAATAAATTTGAACCCACTTATCGTTATTCTAAACCTATTTTCGATTTTTTTGAACAGGAAATTGGAGTAGGGTATCCGTGGAAAGTATACAAACAGGTCCCGGTTCTTGATTTTTTATATGCAGGGATGGAAAACACATCGGCTACCATCTTTTCTCAGGATTTTGTGGTAGATACAATAGGGTTTAATGACCGGAGTTATACCAAGGTAGATGCACATGAACTGGCACATCAGTGGTTTGGCGATATGGTTACGGCAAAATCAGGCAAAGATCATTGGTTACAGGAAGGTTTTGCTACATATTATGCACTTCTTGCCGAAAAGCATTTGTTTGGTGAAGATCACTTTTACTGGAAAATGTATGAAATGGCGGAGCGTTTGCAACAGGCAGCTAAAACAGATACAATCCCTGTCCTGAACGAGAAGGCGAGTTCGCAGACTTTTTATCAAAAAGGGGCATGGGCATTATATATCATACATCAAAGTATAGGAAATATCAACTTTAAAAAAGCAGTTAAAAATTATCTTGAAAAATACAAGTTCCAGAATGTAACTACAGATGATTTTCTTACGGAAGTCAATAAAGTATCTGATTTCGACACGGCAACTTTCAAAAAGAAATGGCTGGAAACTTCAGGTTTTGAAGTCAATGAAGCATTAACTTTATTAAAGAAAAATGAATGTATCCGGCAGTATTTTGCTATTGCAGAACTAAAAGATGTTCCTTTTACAGATAAGAAAGACAAGTTCCTGTCGGTACTAAAATCAAATGTTTTTTATCCTGTAAAAGAAGAAATCGTTTATCAGTTACAAAATGTCCCTTTTGATGAAAAGAAAGAAGTGCTACAGGCAGCAATGGATACTAAAGACTTGCAGGTAAGGCAGGCTATTGTACAAAACGGGTTTGATTTACCGGCAGCATTCCTGCCGCAATTACAGTCCTTACTTGATGATCCTTCCTATATCGCCCAGGAAATGGCGATGAATGTAATATGGCGTAAATATCCTGAAGAGCAGGTTCCACTTTTAGAAAAAACAAAAGACAGGATAGGCTTTAATGATAAGAATTTACGTATACTATGGCTGGCATTAGCCTTACGGACCAAAGATTTTCAGCCTATGAGAAAAATTGATTTTTATAATGAATTACTCGATTATGCATCTTCAAAATATGAAAGTTCTATCCGACAGAATGCTTTAAACAACCTGATCAGCCTGGATAAAAATGATCAAAATTATTTGCCTTTTTTAGTCAACGCCCTGACAAGCCATAAATGGCAATTTTCAAAATTCGGCCGCGATAAAATCCGCCCATTGTTAAAAAATAAAAATCATAGGGCCTATTTTGAGACGCTTTTACCACAGTTATCGGCATCAGAACAAATTCAACTGAACAAATTATTAAAAGAGCTATGAGGGCACTTGTAATATCCGGAGGCGGAAGTAAAGGCGCCTTTGCAGGAGGTGTTGCTCAATATTTGTTGCAAGAAAAATTTTATAAATATGATTTGTTCCTCGGGACTTCTACCGGAAGTTTATTAATCCCTCATTTAGCTTTAGGGAATGTAAATAAATTGTATGATATCTATACCAGTGTAAATATGGATAATATCTTTAATATTTGCCCATTTATTGTTAAAAACAAGAACGGTTTAGATGTGGTAAGCATCAATCATTTTAATGTGTTACGACAATTTTTTAGAAGGAAGCGGACTTTCGGCGAAAGCAAAAAGCTTAAAAAATATATAAGGAAAAATTTTACTTTATCGGAATTCAACCATCTTAAAGCTTTAAAATGTAATATTGTGGTAACGGTGACAAACTTGTCTAAAAATAATGTAGAGTACAAATCGATTAATGATTGTAACTATGATGATTTTTGCGACTGGATATGGATTTCCTGCAATTATATTCCTTTTATGAGCCTTGTGGAGAGAGACGGTTCTGAATATGGTGACGGCGGATTTTCGAGTATAGTGCCCATCCGGGAAGCCATTCAGCTCGGTGCTACAGAAGTTGATGTAGTCATCCTTGAGACAGAAGTCCAGACCGCAACGAGAAGTATTGGCAGAAATCCATTTTCATTAATGGTCAATTTGTTCCAGAAACTTTTAGACCAGGTAGAAAAGAATGATATTACGATAGGCAAACTGGCTGCAAAAAATAAAAACGTAAAACTGAACCTGTATTATACACCTACACGTTTAACCGATAATGCATTGATTTTTAATAAAATGAAAATGAAAACCTGGTGGCACGAAGGTTATGAATATGCTAGGAACAAAAGCGAAATCATGAGTGAAAATAAATTACCATAACTCGCGCACATCATTTTTTATATAACTTAAAGCCGTTGTACTTGGTGATGGTTTATCTAATAAATCATTCAGGATTACTTCCCTCATTGTATAAGCATCCGTTGCTTTTTCACTTAATGTCCCTCTCCGGATCATCTGGATCGTAGCATTCTTGGCAGTTGTAATAACATTCCAGCATTCATCCGACATGTAAATCTGCTGCGTTAAGTTATGCTCAAATTCCTGCTCAATATGGTTAATTAAATGATTTTCATATTCTTTTTTATCATTTGAAAACGGTGCGACCCGGATTAGTAGTTTCGATAAACTAATGCGTTCTATGAATAAAGTCATCCTTTCATAAGCCTGTAAGCGAAGCGGTAATGCTGCTTTTTGTGCTTCTTTTTGTAACAGATACCTGCGTCTTCCTTCTTCATTTTTGGTGTGTAAATTAAAAAAGTAAAAAGCAACAAGCCCGGTAATTATGGCAGGTAACGTATAAGATAAAAGTTCGATAATTTTTATAGTTTCCATTTTAAATTATAGTTTACAGATGGTAATAGCCAGATTAAATTCAGAAGCAAATAAACAAAAACAAATAAACTTATACGTTACATTTGACAAATTTTTGTTTGTATGCAAATGACAATAACCTTATTATGTATGGCTGCTTTTCTTGCCGGTTTTCTTGATGCTATTGTTGGCGGAGGTGGCCTCATACAAACTCCTGTGGGACTGGTTTTGCTGCCTAATTTGCCTGTTTCGACAGTTATCGGGACTTTAAAAATACCTTCTTTTTCGGGAACCGTTTTTGCTGCTGTTCAATATGTAAAAAGCGTAAAGATCCGGTGGAAACTACTGATTATCATGATGGTTTTAGCAGCTCCGTCCGCGTTTTTAGGTTCTACATTATTGACTTATGTAAGCAATGATTTTATGAAACCATTATTGCTGGTCATTCTTTCCATGTTGTTACTATATACTTATGCAAAGAAAAACTTCGGGCAGCATACTGATAAATCCCATTCTATGACACAACAGATTTTGTATGCTGTTATTATTAGTATCATTGTCGGGTTTTATGATGGTTTTATTGGCCCCGGGACCGGAAGTTTTTTTGTAATGGCTTTTATCTCACTACTGGGGTTCGATTTTTTAAATGCTTCTGCTAATGCAAAAATGGTTAACCTGGCAACAAATTTCGGTTCCATCTGTTTGTTTGCTATCAAAGGAAAAGTCCTTTGGCATATTGCATTGCCTATGGCCGTGTGTAATGGTTTAGGAGGGTTTTTTGGTGCAAAACTAGCCATTAACAGAGGGAATACTTTTATCCGTATCTTCTTTTTAATTGTAGTACTGGCTACATTAACACGGTTTGCATACGATGTTTTTATAAGAAAATAAGAAATCTGGTTATATGGCCAAATTAAATAATGGTTCCTATTCTTTAATTTTTAAAGTGAATAAAGAGCAAAGAAAATAAATTATCAGGAGCACAAAATTTATTATTTTCCATCGCCTTTTGTCCCGCTTTCCGCTCTATCTGCGCAAAAAAAGCGCAGGATGCCGCTACAATCGCGGCTATCATAAAATTTTCGTTTTTTAAGGAACATCCCAACAGCGATGTGTCGATAACAACTTAAAAGAAATGGACAAGACAGCTAAATCTACCTATAGTTTTGTGTCTTTGAGCCTTTGCGAGAAATTAAAAACACACAAATCAATTGATTAAATATTCTGCGAAAAAAGTAAAGTTTGCATAAAAGTGGGACCTTCTTTTCCCAAGTTTCAAACACACGCAAAAATCTAAAAAATAACGCACAATCAGGATTATGATATTTTATTTAATTCCGCTATAATACTTAGTTTTTGCTGCTTTATTCTTCATTCTAAATGATTATTTTTGCATATAAAATGTGGAGAAAGAATAATGCAAAAGTATATAGATCAACTTAACAATGCGCAACGGGAACCGGTTTTACAAAAAGACGGGCCCATGATTATTATTGCAGGTGCCGGTTCCGGAAAAACCCGCGTACTTACGATTAGGATAGCTTACTTAATGAGCCAGGGCGTAGATGCATTTAGTATCCTGGCATTGACTTTTACCAATAAAGCGGCCCGTGAAATGAAAAAGCGGATATCTGATATTGTCGGTGCCAGCGAAGCTAAAAATCTTTGGATGGGGACGTTCCATTCCGTTTTTGCCAGGATCCTGCGTTCCGAAGCCGATAAACTTGGTTACCCTTCGAATTTTACCATTTATGATACACAAGACTCCGTACGCCTGATTTCTGCAATTATCAAAGAAATGCAACTGGACAAAGATATCTATAAACCAAAACAAATTTTAAGCCGTATTTCATCATACAAAAACAGCCTTATTACTGTAAAAGCTTACTTTAATAATCCCGAATTGCAGGAAGCGGATGCCATGTCTAAAAAACCGCGGTTAGGTGAAATTTATCAAAATTATGTAGAGCGGTGTTTTAAATCCGGAGCAATGGATTTTGACGATTTACTATTAAAAACCAACGAACTGCTGTCGCGGTTCCCGGAAGTCCTGGCCAAATATCAAAACCGTTTTAGGTACATTTTAGTAGATGAGTACCAGGATACCAACCATTCCCAATATCTGATCGTCCGTGCCTTATCAGATCGTTTTCAAAATATTTGCGTAGTAGGCGATGATGCCCAGAGTATCTATGCGTTTCGTGGAGCGAATATCAATAATATCCTAAACTTTCAGAAAGATTATGAAGGTGTAAGAACATTCCGGTTAGAACAAAATTACCGTTCTACCAAAAATATTGTTGAGGCAGCAAATTCTATTATTAATAAAAATAAAATCAAACTCGACAAAATTGTCTGGACTGCCAATGATGAAGGTGCCAAGATAAAAGTGCATCGCAGTTTAACCGATAGTGAAGAAGGCCGTTTTGTGGCCAGTACGATTTGGGAACAGAAAATGATGCACCAGCTTAACAATAGCCATTTTGCCATTTTATACCGTACCAATGCACAATCCCGTTCTATGGAAGATGCATTACGCAAACGCGATATCCCATACCGGATTTATGGTGGTTTGTCTTTCTATCAGCGTAAGGAAATCAAAGATGTACTCTGTTATCTTCGGCTGGTTATCAATCCAAAAGATGAAGAAGCCCTGATCCGTGTGATCAATTACCCGGCAAGGGGCATTGGAGACACAACTGTCGAAAAGTTGACTATTGCCGCCAATCATTACAAGCGTTCTATTTTTGAAATAATGCAGCATATTGATAAAATAGACCTGAAACTAAACAGCGGTACCAAAAATAAAATTGCTGATTTTGTTACCATGATCCAAAGCTTTCAGGTAATTAATGAAAATCAGGATGCTTTTTATGTAGCAGACCACGTTACAAAAAAAACAGGGCTTGTCCAGGAATTAAAAAAAGATGCTACGCCGGAAGGAATAGCGCGGCTCGAAAATATTGAAGAACTGCTCAATGGTATAAAAGATTTTACAGAAGGCCAAAAAGAAGTTGATGGTGCCAGAGGTGCTTTGGCGGAATTTATGGAAGATGTGGCCCTGGCAACCGATTTAGACAAAGATACAGGTGATGATGACCGCGTGGCCCTTATGACCATCCACTTGGCTAAAGGGCTGGAATTTCCGTATGTCTTTGTTGTAGGTATGGAAGAAGATTTGTTTCCAAGTGCCATGAGTATGAGTACAAGAAGCGAGCTGGAAGAAGAACGCCGTTTGTTTTATGTTGCCGTAACCCGGGCAGAGCATCAGGCGTATTTAACCTATGCCCAATCCCGTTACCGATGGGGTAAATTAACCGATAGCGAACCATCCCGTTTTATTGATGAAATAGAAAGTTGTTACTTAGAATATATCACTCCTGAAGAAACCAATTATCGTTATAAACCTATGATTGATAATGACATTTTTGGTGATGTGGATAAATCTAAACTCAGGCTGGCAAAACCGATAGCGGGGACGCCGCCAAAATATATTACGGACAACGAACCTAAACCGGATGTAAATATTAGGAAATTAAAACCTGTTGGCAGCAATCAAAGTGCTCCCAATCTATTCGACAGCAAACTAACAGCAGGCAATATAGTAATGCACGAACGCTTTGGTAAGGGTGAAGTAATCAATCTTGAAGGTGTGGGTGCAGACAAAAAAGCCGAAATCAATTTTGAAGTCGGCGGTATCAAGAAACTATTATTGCGTTTTGCGAAACTGGATATTATCGGCTAAAACTTATTTTTTACAAAGGCCACCAATTTTGTATGGGCATCTGTCAGATCTTCAGCAGACCAGTTGCCGTGGCCTCCGTTATATAACGTAAATTCATAGTAAACCCCGAGTTGGTCTAGCCTATCGCGTAAATGTATACCTTGGTTTAGCGGTACTACAGGATCCTGGTTGCCATAGAACATAAGGGTAGGAGGTGAGGCACTATCAACACGTAATAACGGGCTTAACTGTTGGTGTAAAGCAGGGTTATTAGCATAACTGTCTCCAGCGACTGAACCAAAGAAACTTGCGGAAATAGGATTATCGGTATAAGCAGGATCAGTAAAATTGGTCGGTCCTACAATACTACACACCATTTTTACATTTTTATCTGTATTATACGCATAACTATACAGCAGGGACAAATGGCCACCGGCACTTACACCAATAAACCCGATATTATCGGATATATCGTATTTTCCGTTTTTTATTTTGGCAATAACAGCAGCAATATCATCAATTTGCATAGGAAATGCCGGTTTTCCCAAAGTTGATAATCTGTAGTTCATATTTACTACGGCATAATTCGGTAAGTTTTTCCGGATTACTTCCAGAATAGGGTTCATTTCGCTCTTGTCGCCACCGATCCAGCTTCCGCCATGAACTAAAATCAGGGTCTTTGTATCAGATGCATTTCTGTTGGCGGGCAAATACAAATCGAACTTTTGTTTTGCATCATTACCATAACTTACATTTGTCAATTGTTGAGCTTCTAGTGGATTAGGCGCATTTTCGTTAGAGGAACATGATGAAATAAAAAATGCAAGTATCACGGATAAAATAGGAGTTGTTTTCATAGCTTTGGTTTATCTTTATGGGCGGGAACAAAGTTAAATAGTTTAGAAAGGCAACGTTCTTAAAAGAATGTTATTAAATCTTAGAATAATACTAAAATGGCACAATTTATAAAAATATACGAAGATAAACCTAATGAAGCCGCTATTGCAAAAGTGGTTAATGTATTAAAAAATGGCGGGCTTATTATTTATCCTACAGATACCGTTTATGGTTTAGGTTGCGATATTACTAACACCAAGGCCTTAGAACGTATTGCAAAAATTAAGGGCATAAAACTGGAAAAAGCTAATTTTTCGTTTGTTTGCAGTGATTTAAGTAATATTTCTGATTACGTAAAACAAATAGATACATCTACATTTAAGTTATTAAAACGGGCCCTGCCCGGTGCCTACACTTTTATCCTTCCCGGAAATAATAATCTCCCAAAAGAATTTAAGAAAAAAACAACCGTCGGAATCCGTGTACCTGATAATAACATTGCCCTTGAAATTGTACGTAAACTAGGTAATCCTATTGTGTCTACATCTATTCACGATGAAGATGAAGTATTAGAATATTCAACCGATCCCGAACTTATTTTCGAAAAATGGCAGAATCTGGTCGATATGGTTATTGATGGAGGTTATGGGGACAATGAACCTTCTACCATAATTGATCTTTCAGGCCATGAACCGGTTGTTATCCGTGAAGGAAAAGGAAGCTTAGCTATTTTATAACCGCTACTTATTCTCCCAGTAATCTTTTTTTGAGTGTATTATCTATCGATTTTTCTTCAAGCCAAATACCGAAAAAGGCACGTTTAAAATCAAACCCTTTTATTTTACCGGTAACTTTCCCATTCCAGAAAATAAAGGTGGTATCATCTTTAGCATTGTACACAAAGTCAAAAACATCATTCTCTTTAATTTTGCTATCAAAAAAAGACATAAAAGTATCCATTTTATCTTTGATCGTATTGAGATCCCCGGTAAATGATTTTTTAAGTCCTTCTTCTAATGCTTCCGTTAATCTTTTTTTAGTAATTAAAGATGAGGTAACATAAAGCCGGAAAGCCATATTTTCCTTAGCATTCAATATTTTAACCGGATCATTAGATTCTTTTATTAAGTAGAGTGCCTGGATATACATACTAATCCACATTTTATCCCTTATACCGGCTCCATTAAGTACGAGTTTCGTATTTAGGTTATCTTCTTTATACTTTACAGAAGTAGGGATTTTAACTCCGTCAAGTGTAATAAACGACTGGGAATAAATAATTCCCGAAAGTAAAAGCAACAGTAGTGAGAATGTCTTTTTCATTGTTTTGGGGTATAAATGGGATAGTAAATATATATAAATAAAAATAAAAAACATCTTTTTTAGCATGAAGTTTTGCCACGAATAAGACGATAGCATCAGACTTTAATAGATAAAAAAAACGCCTCTAAGTGAGGCGTTTTAATATAAAAAAATGTAATTACTTAGTTTGCTTTTTCATTTCTTTTTCTATCATTTCATAAAACTGGTCAATTTTAGGGAGTACCACTATTCTTGTACGCCGGTTAACAGCCCGGTTTTCTGCAGTACTATTATCAACTAAAGGAATAAATTCTGCTCTTCCGGCAGCAATTAACTGAGCAGGATTTACTTTCAGGTCTCTTGTTAAGACCCTGATAATGGCAGTAGAACGTTTGACGCTCAGGTCCCAATTGTCCAATAAAACATTATTTCCTGTAAAAGGTACATTATCAGTATGCCCTTCTACCATACATTCAAAATCAGGTTTGTCATTTACCACTTTAGCTACTTTGGCCAATATTTCTTTTGCCCTGTCGCTTACGATATAGCTTCCGCTTTTAAATAATAGTTTGTCAGCAATTGATATAAAAACAACCCCTTTTTCAACATTAATTTGTATATCAGGATCAGATATGCCCACAGAACTTTTCAGGCTTGTTACTAAAGCCAGCGTAATACTGTCTTTTTTAGTTAAAGCGTCCTGCATGCGGGTAATTTTTAAATCTTTTTCTTTTATGGTTTCTAAAGCTTTTTCAATATTTTGGGCCCCTTTGGTAGACAAAGTAGTCATATTGCCCATATTATTGATCAAATCAGAATTGTTCTTCTTTAAGAATTCCATTTGTCCTGTCATAGCCTCTTTCTCGGTCAGGCACATATTTAATTTAACCGTTGCAGAATTTAACAAGTCCTGGATTTCTTTATTTTTAGCTTCTAAGTCTGCTATTTTTTTCTTTGTGCCACATGAAGTAGTCAGCAATGCAATTAATGATAGTGCTAAAATTATTTTTCTCATAAAAGTTAAAGTTATATTTATGCAAAAATAAGGTTTTAAATAGTTATTATTTTCTAAATTATAAGAAACTATTGTTAAAATAGTTTTTCAAAAGCCTTACGATTATTAATATAGTACGCTACTACAATACTTTTTATCTTATAATAGCCGGGTTTACTAAAACTTCTCTTTTTATAATTTTTAGAAAAATGTTTATAAAAAGATAAATGTGCTTTTAAAATAGTGAGGAAATGTTTTCCTTTCCCTTTAAACAGAAACTGAAAACCTGCAACGCCGTCTAATAACATCCGAACCAGGAGCACTGAAAATAAAGATGATTTCGGCAAATTTTTAGTGAGCATTAACAGGGAATTTCTAAAGTTAAGAAACGTCTTGTGAGGATTACCTTGTTCTAAAGTAGCACCACCCACATGATATACAACCGATGTTGGTTCGTATTTAGTGATGTAGTTATTATTAAAAGCCCGCCAGCACAAATCGATTTCTTCCTGGTGTGCAAAAAAATCGGCGTCAAAACCTTTTAAAGAATGGAAAACGTCTTTACGGATAAAAAAACAAGCCCCGGAAGCCCAGAATATGGTAGAAGGATCATCATATTGCCCGGTATCTTTTTCTATAGCATCAAAAATCCTCCCCCTGCAAAACGGATAGCCGTACTTATCGATAAAACCACCGGCACCACCGGCATATTCAAAAAAGGCTTTATTTTTAAAATCTAAAATTTTTGGTTGTATGATGGCCGTAGCCGGTTCACTAGTAAACGTTTTAAGAACAGGAGTCAACCAGTTTGGTGTAACTTCAATATCTGAGTTGACTAATGCATAAATATCTTCATCTACAAATTGAAGCGCTTCATTATATCCTCTGGCAAAGCCAAAATTATACTGGTTTTCTATAATTTTTATGCTGGGGAACAACTTTCTTACAGTAGCAACAGAATCATCTGTAGAAGCATTATCTGCAACATAAATTGTAGCTCCATCAGAATATTGTATGACAGAAGGTAAAAATTGCTCTAATAATTTCGTGCCGTTCCAGTTCAATATAACTACCGCTATCTTCATTTTGTCTGGCGATGTGGGTTATAATGATAATCAGGAAGGTCCTGTAAAAATTCATACCTCTCATTTTTTGGGTCTAACAGGCAAAAATAATGATTTAATCCGTTAGTCACCATAAGATATTGGGCATCAAGTGTCATATTATACTGTGCAATCTGATCAAAAGTAGCTTGTGTAATAGATACCTCCGGGGCTTTACATTCTATCAGTATTCTTATACCGCCATCAGTATTAAAAACTACAGCATCGTACCTTTTCGTAAGGCCGTTAATTTTTAAGGTTTTCTCCACATTGATCAGCGATTTTGGATACTTTTTTTCTTCGAGGAGGAATCGGACAACATGCTGCCTGACCCATTCTTCAGGAGTAAGGATAATGAATTTTTTACGGATCTCATCAAAGATAGCCACTTTATTTTCGCTATTTTTGAACCGAAAGGAATATGCCGGAAAATTCAGTTTATTCATGGAGCAAAAATAACTATTTACTTCTATACTGCCCGGGCCTGCAAGCTAAAATATTAGAATTCTATAATGGATGAAGTTGTAAAAATTGTTGCCGATATCAAAGCCGGTCATATCAAACCCATATATTTTTTAATGGGGGAAGAACCCTACTACATTGATAAACTATCTGATTTTATTGAACAAAATGTTCTTTCGGAAGATGAAAAAGGATTTAACCAGACCGTTTTATACGGACGTGACGTCACAATCGAAGATATTATAAGCACCGCAAAAAGATATCCAATGATGGCAGAACGCCAGGTAGTCATTGTTAAGGAAGCACAGGAACTAATAAGGACAATTGATAAATTAGAAAGTTATGCCGAAAACCCAATGCCTTCAACAGTCCTGGTACTCTGTTATAAATACAAAACATTAGATAAAAGAAAAAAGCTTATCAAGTTTGTAGATAAAAATGGATTGGTTTTCGAAAGTAAAAAATTATATGATAACCAGATAGGGCAGTGGATCAGTCGTGTTTTACAGGGGAAAGGTTTTACGATAGACCCTAAAGCCAATGCGATGCTTGTAGAATTTCTGGGTACTGACCTAAGTAAAATTGCAAATGAACTGGACAAACTTCAGATTATTTTACCAAAAGGGACCACTATTTTACCCAAACATATAGAAGACAATATCGGTTTTAGTAAAGATTTTAATGTTTTTGAACTTCGTAAAGCGATTGGAGAACGTAACCAGCTAAAGGCCTATAAGATTGTTTATTATTTTGCCAATAACCCGAAAAGCAATCCTATGGTAGTCACAACAAGCCAGATATTTAGCTTCTTTGTCCAGTTGCTAAAATACCACGGGCTAAAAGACAAAAGCCCCGCTCATGTGGCTAAAGTTATAGGAGTAAGCCCTTATTTCCTCAAGGATTATGACATTGCCTTACGAAATTATCCTATGAAAAAGGTAAGCCAGATTGTGGCAGTGCTCCGGGATATTGATGTTAAAAGCAAAGGTGTCGGTGCCAATGCATTATCTCATAGTGATTTATTAAAAGAAATGCTGATTAAGATCTTTAATTAGTTTTACAATCCGTGGATTTTATCGATATTTGCCTTCTTAAAAAATAATAACTATGGGAATGAATAAAAATACGATTTTAGGATGGGCCAGTTTTATTATGGTTTTAATGGGCATATTATTAATTGCTCTAGGTGCATTTAGGTACGATGATATTGCCGGCTGGGGTTTTGCAGCCGTGGGGGTTGGTTTTCTGGCCAATGCCTGGGTGTTCAGTTCATTAAAAGGTAGAGTATAAATAATTATGAGTTAGAAATTTGGGCTGTCTTTAAAATTATATGGTTAAAATCCAAAAAAGCCAACCCATCTAAAGTCTAAAAGTCTAAAATCTAAAAATCTATATATGTCAGACGATAAGAAAGTAATATTTTCGATGCAGAAAGTGAGTAAAACCTACTCCAGCAGCGACAAACAAGTTTTAAAAAACATTTATCTGAGTTTTTTTTATGGAGCTAAAATAGGTATCCTGGGGCTTAACGGTTCCGGAAAATCTTCTTTGCTCAAAATTATTGCCGGTGTAGATAAAAATTATCAGGGCGATGTGGTTTTCGCTCCGGGATATTCTGTAGGTTACCTGGAACAGGAACCGCAACTCGACGAAAACAAGACAGTCATAGAAGTAGTTCGTGAAGGAGTGGCCGAAACAGTCGCTATCCTGGACGAGTTTAATAAAATAAACGATATGTTCGGCTTGCCTGAAGTCTATGAAGATGCAGACAAAATGGACAAACTTATGGAGCGGCAGGCAGTTTTACAGGATAAAATTGATGCGGCAGGTGCGTGGGAACTCGACACTAAACTGGAGATTGCCATGGATGCACTTCGTACTCCGGAACCGGATGCTTTAATTAAAGTATTATCCGGAGGGGAGCGCCGCAGGGTCGCTTTATGTAGATTATTGTTGCAGCAACCGGATGTATTATTACTGGATGAGCCTACCAACCACCTGGATGCAGAAAGTGTACTTTGGTTAGAGCAGCACCTGGCACAATATTCAGGAACCGTAATTGCTGTTACGCATGACCGGTATTTCCTGGATAATGTAGCAGGATGGATACTAGAACTGGACAGAGGAGAAGGCATCCCATGGAAAGGGAATTATTCTTCCTGGTTGGATCAAAAATCCAGCCGCATGGCTTTGGAAGAAAAAGTAGCTTCAAAAAGAAGAAAAACTTTAGAGCGTGAGCTGGACTGGGTACGCCAGGGGGCAAAAGGCAGGCAAACCAAACAAAAAGCACGTTTGCAGAATTACGATAAACTATTGAACGAAGACCAGAAAAAACTTGATGAGAACCTGGAAATTTATATCCCTAACGGCCCTCGTTTAGGAACTAATGTTATTGAAGCTAAAAACGTAGCCAAATCATTTGGCGATAAATTATTATACGACAACCTTAATTTTACTTTGCCTCAGGCAGGGATTGTAGGTATCATTGGGCCGAATGGTGCAGGAAAATCAACCATATTCAGAATGATCATGGGAGAAGAAACAACCGATAGTGGTTCTTTTACCGTTGGTGAAACCGTAAAAATCGCCTATGTAGACCAGGCACATTCCAATATTAACCCTGAAAAAACAATTTGGGAAAATTTTGCCGATGGTCAGGAATTGATCATGATGGGCGGGCGACAGGTAAATTCACGGGCATATCTGAGCCGTTTTAACTTTGGCGGAAGCGACCAGAATAAAAAAGTATCTATGCTTTCCGGGGGAGAACGCAACCGTTTACACCTTGCCATGACTTTAAAAGAAGAAGGTAATGTACTATTGCTGGATGAGCCAACCAACGATCTGGATATTAATACGCTCCGTGCCCTAGAAGAAGGCCTGGAAAATTTTGCCGGTTGTGCCGTAGTGATTTCGCACGACCGATGGTTTTTAGACCGGATTTGTACCCACATACTGGCTTTTGAAGGCAACTCTGAAGTATATTTCTTTGAAGGAAGTTTCTCTGACTATGAAGAAAATAAAAAGAAACGCCTGGGCGGTGATTTAACTCCAAAACGACTCAAATACAGGAAGCTAATCAGAAATTAAATTAGTTATATAAATAATAAACCGCAGGATTACATTCAATTGTAAACTTGCGGTTTTCTTTTTAAAGACTAATTATTATTTAACGTGAGTTCGATATAAGAACTGAAAAAATCGAGGTATTTCCTTTGAAAAAAGAGATAGATTTAATACATTTAAGTGTCTGAAAACCAAATGTATATATAAAATCTATCTTTATGTTATCTGAAGCTAAAATTACTGAA
>DASVUQ010000118.1:0-7996 GCA_036386975.1 Flavobacterium sp.
TAACGAAATTCGTTTAAAGAGATTACACCTTCTGATTTAGCGTTGATATCAACGATAGCATCTCTGTCGGTAATTCTAACAACAACTCCTTCTACAACTTCTTCCTGATCTGTGTTGATAAAAGTTTTTGTAACTAATTCTTCGAATTCTTGTAGGTTTTTTTCGTCAACAGCATCAATTCCTTCTTGAAAATTGTGCCAGTTGAAATTAGCCAAAAACTCTTCTTGTGATTTTACTTGTTCAGACATTTGTTCTGATAAAAAATTTGTATTCTGATTCCTCTGCGTTTCTTACTGCGGTGAAAAAGCAGAAGTTGTTTTTACTTAAATAATTGATACCTAAAGGAAACGCTGGCCGCCAAAAGGTGCGCAAAACTAAACAATATTTATGTATTAAAAAAATATAATTGTAAAAATAAGCCACTGTCATTGACTATGCTACAGATTAGGGTTATAGTAGCAGAAGATACAAACTAATTTTAAAATTATAAGATGTATCTATTGAAGAAGTATAACTTTCCCTATAAAAAAATAATTCTGATAGGTTAAAATAAAATTGATAAATAATTAATCATTGACTCAAGCTTTTAAATTTTGCTCATCAACAAAGAAGGGTACAAGAGTTGGATAACCAATATATCCCTGATAAAATCTTATTAGTAACTATTAATGTACTACATTTTCTACTTCAGCCGGATTGTGTTTATGCCTGAAAAAGATAGCAAAAGCAACAGCTATAATCAATGCATAAATGGCAAACGACAACCAGATAGGACCCCACTCTTTTATAAAAACAGGATTTTCTAATACATTATTGGCTAAAACTTTGTTTCCGAATAAAAGGTTTTGAACTGCAGGATTATCTTTATCTGTATTTAAAAAAGAAAGCAGGCTGTCTAAAGTAGTAAATTTTAGCGTAAAATATTTATCTATTAATAAACCACTGAAAATACTACCCATTACTGCACCAAAACCATTCGTCATCATCATAAACAATCCCTGGGCACTGGAGCGTATTTTAGAATCTGTTGTGGTTTCTATAAATAAAGAACCTGAAATATTAAAAAAATCGAATGCCATTCCGTACACAATACAAGAAAGAATTATCATCCAGAGCCCATCTGCCGGATTTCCATAAGAAAACAACGCAAAGCGCAATACCCAGGCAAACATGGAGATAAGCATTACCTGTTTAATACCAAAACGTTTTAGGAAAAACGGAATAGCCAAAATAAACAACGTTTCGGAAATCTGAGAAATAGATAATATAATAGTAGAATATTTTACCACGAATGAATCCGTATACTGAGGTATATTTTTAAAATCAGAAATAAATACATCGCCATACATATTAGTTAATTGTAAAGCACCGCCCAGAAACATAGAGAAAATAAAAAACAATGCTACTTTATGTGTACCAAAAAGTTTAAATGCATCAAAACCTAGTTTTTGCGTTAGCGTAGCATTGCTCGAAATTAATCGTTGTGGAGGGCATTTTGGTAATGTAAATGAATACAGGCCCAGTATAACTGCCGCTAAAGCAGCAATATAAAACATATTTTCTGATGATTTGTTGCCACTCAGATTAGTGGTCCACATTGCTGCAATAAAACCAATGGTTCCCCATACCCTGATAGGCGGGAATACTTTTATTACATCAAAATCATTATTTTTTAATATAGTATATGCAATAGAATTAGAGAGAGAAATGGTAGGCATATAGCAAAGCATCGCCGCAAAGATGATCCAGAAAAATGTTGCAGGATTATCGACCATAGGAATACATGCCAGTGCTATGCCTCCAAAAATATGAAGGATAGCATATAACTTTTCGGCATTTATATACTTGTCGGCAATGATCCCTGTTAAAGCGGGCATTAATATAGAAGAAAAACCTAATGTTGAAAAGATGGCACCAAATTCTGCCCCATTCCAGTGCTTAGTCTCAAACCAATAATTAGCTACAGTGATGAGCCAGGCACCCCAAACAAAGAACTGTAAGAAACTCATTAAGGTCAATCTAAATTTAAGTCCCATATTATAAAAAGTAAGGTGGTATGTTAAGAGATTGTAAAACTACCATTAATATTGAAACTTCCAAAAAATTACAACGTTTTAGTCGCCTCATTTACCAATGCTAATACACGGTTAAATTGTTCCTCTTTTGAAATGTGGGAATTATCAATTTCTATAGCATCTGCGGCTTTTACTAACGGGGAATCTTTCCGGTGGGTATCTATATAATCGCGTTCTTCCACATTTTTAAGCACTTCATTATACGTTACTTCTTCGCCTTTTTGTTGTAACTCATCAAAACGCCGTTGGGCACGTGTGGCCGGACTGGCTGTCATAAAAATTTTAAGTTCGGCATCAGGGAAAACCACAGTACCGATATCACGTCCGTCCATTACAATGCCTTTATCTTTCCCCATTTGCTGTTGCTGCTCTACAAGTTCTGCCCTCACTTCTGAAATTTCAGCCACTTTGCTAACATATTTTGACACTTCAATGGTCCTGATTTCTTTTTCAATATTAACATCATTAAGGTACATTTCTCCATAACCTAAAGCCGCATTGAACTGAAACTTTAAATTAATAGTTGGCAACATCGCAATAAGGTCTTGTTTATCGAAATGATTTTGAGAAATGAGATGATTTTGTACGGCAAAATAAGTAACTGCACGGTACATAGCCCCGGTGTCAACAAAGACATAACCTAAATGCTGGGCCAATTGTTTTGCAAGGGTGCTTTTTCCAGTTGACGAAAATCCATCAATTGCAATCGTAATTTTTTTCATTCTAAAATGTTAGGTTAATAATCGTTACCAAAGTTAATTGTTAAGCCAAATAAACTGGTGTTTGCAGCAAGTGTGTAACGGGAATACGAGTAATCGAATTTTAATTTATTAAACCTTAACCCAAATCCTACCGATATTCCGGAAAAATTGCGTTGTTCCAGTATCCTTAATTCTTCTGATCGTCTAAAATTATATCCTATCCGTAAATTAAACCCTTTTTTAGGAAAAAACTCTGTTCCTATAATTACATGCCGTAAAGCATTATTAAAAAAAGATACTTTTTCCTGGATCTGATCCCCTTCAATTGTTGCCTCTGCCCGTGCAGGATTAGAAAAAGCAACATTCCATTGTTGCAGGTTTTCTAGTGTTAAGTGCCATCGGATAGGCACATTTTCTACTTCCTGAGAGATGCCTACCAAAACTTCTAAAGGTAGCTTTTCTTTTTCTCCCGCGTAGGTCGAAAATTGTGTGCCAAAATTTCTAACAACAAGTGCCCAATTCACGTCGTTGCGTTCATCAATAAACAATGCACCAATATCCAGTGCACCACCAAATGAATTATAACTTTCTAATGTTGAAGAAATAAGTTTGGCATTAGCACCAATGTAAAAATCGGAAAAAGGGATATTATAAGCATATCCTACAGAAAGCGCAACTTCACTACCGGTAAAATCGGAAGTTAAGTTTCCTAACTCGTCCCTACCTTCAAAATTACCATAATTTACATAATTAACACCTGCATGGATGGTCTGTAAATGCCTGTCATGGTACGCATAAGCTGCAGTCCCGTATTTGATTTCACCATAATAATTGCCATAATTAGCTGATAAATGCCTATCCATTTCCGGGTTAATGGTAGCAGGATTAAAAAAAGCCTGATTTACATCCTGATCATAAAATGTCAGCACCTTACCACCAAGAGCGGCCTGTCGCGGAGAAGTAACAAGGTTAAGGAATTGATAAACAGACTTTCCGCCTATCTGCCCAAAGGAAGCCGAACAAAAAAAAATCAAAAGAAGGAACAATTGTTTTTTCAACATGTTTACAAAGCGCTATTGTTAAGAACTATAACGAGAATGCGAAGATATTATTTTTTATAAATAAATATTGCCTAAAATAATATTTAAACGGATTAAATAATTGTGTATTACAAACGGTATATATTTTTCAAAAGAAGACATTTCATCTTCTAAAATCAACAGTTGGGTAACTATAAATTCTTTACCAAATACATTCACCCTACTTTTAAACAGAAATTAATAACTTAAAAATAAGAAAAATGAAAAAATTACTATTTACACTATTGGTATTACTATGTGTTTCATCTTTAAATGCACAAATGGATGAAAGATTTTATTACCCAAAGAAAACATGGACAACAATAGATGCTGCCAATTTTAGAGAACAAAACTACTTTATTGATAAAGATACTATTAATAGTATTGTGCTTAACCCTACACCTAATAAGCCTAAAGCTACTATTATTTATTTTCACGGAGCCGGGGGAAATGTATCCAGTTATGTAAAGTTTGTGAAACCACTTGCAGATGATGGCTTTCAGGTAATCATGCTGGATATGAGAGGTTACGGAAAATCGACAGGCAAACCTACACATGTTACTATTGCCTCCGATGCCCAAATTATTTTTAATACTATACTACAAAATAATCAATACAAACATCAAAAAATTATAATCTACGGAAGCTCTATGGGGACACAGGTAGCTGTAAATTTAGCAAAGAATAACCAAAACAAAATAGCAGGTTTAGTACTTGACGGTGTAATAAGTTCTTTTACTGATATTGCTGCTGACACTTCTCCTAAAGAAAGCCAGGACATGATACGTAACCATTTAATTTCTCCTTATTCCGCTAAAAATGACATTAAAGAATTAAAAACTATTCCAGTCCTATTTATACATTCCCGAGAAGATAAAAGTGTTCCCTTTTCCCATTTTGAAACTGTATATAACAATACAACTACTAAAAAAGAACAATGGATTTACATTGGCGACCATTTAATGGCACCAGTAACATTTAAAGATGAATTTGTAAAGAAGGTAAATTCATTAATAATTCAATAATCAAAAAAAATAAAAAAAGCCTTTAATCATTTACAGATAAAGGACTTTTTGTTATAATTGATACTAATTATAATTGCTTCGCCTCTTTAACTTTTTCATCTGTAATACAACCGTTGCTATGGGTGCTATTCTGTCTCGTGTTTTTCTTTATGCCCTTTATCCTGAACAGCTACTTTGCCACCAACCGAACATTGGCAAGTGCTTTCTTCTGTAAGTATTTTATAATTATTAATGGTGTCTTTTTCTGTAGTTTTGTCCCATTTTATAATTGCAGGGGTGCATTTGCTTTTGGTAACAGCACAAACCCCAAAATTCGGGATATTAGTTTCCGGTTGTTTGTCTTGTTCTGTGGCAATCAATTTATCTTCTGCTTTGCTAAACGTCTGGCTGGTTACTTTGAGCTGGCTTGGTTTTGCCCCTTTGTCACAAAGTAACAACGCTTTTTCTGTGAGTTTCTGTGGCATAATTTATATTAAATTAGTCTCTCCCACCAGGGAAGTGATTTGTGAAATTCTTTCCATTCTGCTTTAGTATAATATCTTCCTTTATACACCTGATAAATATCTTTATCCATATTAAGTTCTGAATGGGACGTATAAGGGGTACCCAATTTTGGTTTTTCGTAAGTTCCTTTTTCTCCGGGAGAAGAATCTTAATCAAACAAACTATCCCAAAACCCTTTTTTCTTTTGAGGCTTTATATCATCCTCATCCGCAAGAAAATTTCTTTTATTATCGTCGGTTTTAGGGGTTTCAAAAGGTTGTATTTCATCTTCACGCCCTTTTTTTCTTAGGTACTCGTTATGGTGTTCCTGCTCAAAGGCTTTCCATTCTTCTTGTGTATACGATTTTCCTTTATGGGTCATATAGATAGCTGATGCTTTCTTTTTTTCATCATTTATATCGTATAAAGTTTCAAGCGTAGTTCCTTCTTCTCCTTTTCCATGTTGAATAGTTACTTTTAATTTTTCTCCTGTCTTACCATCTAAAATAATCTCAACCAATCCTCCGTGCTTTTCATCATACATACCTAAATATCTAATTATCCAAACAAGAGCATCTGTCTCTTTTTGAATTGGATTACTCCTATCTATAAATGTCTGCATATTGTAAACATCTATCTTATTATCCTTACAGTATTTTAAAATATTATCTAAGGTATAAGTAAATGGTTTGTCGTAATCTATTGTTTTTATAATATTTCCATTTTCATCATACTCATACCCTATCCCTACACGAAAACCTGTTCTAATAAATCTTTTTTCGCGGGACTTTAAAAATAAATTTTTATGAAAGGATTTATATATATAATACAGATTAGGCTCCGGTGGATATTCAAATACATTATATCCCCCTAAACCATTTTCTGATGCAGTAAACCTTGTGCCGTCCTTTTTATAGTATTCATTAGAACTATTTTGTTCTGAAATTTTATTCTTTTTAAAACTTTCTATATCAAACTTTTCCATTGCTTTATTATTTTGAGATTTACAGGAATTAATTATTAAAACCAAGCTAATTATTATAAATATATTTTTCATTGTTATTATTTTATTCAGGTTCTGCATTAGTACAAATGGTATCATACTGCCATCTCCATAGCTGGATTACAGGAATTGGTGCAGTGAAATTTACATCGGAATAATCCATAATATTATCTGTTTTATCTTGTTTAAAAGTATGTTTGCTTACATCTTCAAAAGAATGATCTAAACCTAATGCATGTAAGGTTTCATGTGCAAAGGTACT
This sequence comes from Flavobacterium sp., assembly GCA_036386975.1. GTDB lineage: Bacteria > Bacteroidota > Bacteroidia > Flavobacteriales > Flavobacteriaceae > Flavobacterium. Next base: position 6,629 of record DASVUQ010000118.1, read on the forward strand.
ATCGTTAAAACCTACAGGAAACATTGTAACTGATTTTGTGCTTAAAGCTCCAGCTCCATATAAAGTACCTCCACTAGTGGATTTTGCATATTCATCTATAAAATATACTTTAATGTGTTTAGAATAATCCTTTCCTCCCACATTATGGGTTTTATTGAATATCGTATTAAGATCTGCATGCAGAGCAGGGTTACTTCCCCATCTTATTATCCATTTGCGTTGGGCAGGATCATATATTGCATGAGCAGTATTAAATTTTGTTTTTTCGTTATGAGGTGCAACATCTGTTTCCAAATTTAATGCAAGGGTTTCAAACTCTGGTTCTATTAAAGCTTGGCGTAAATATTTTCTTAATTCATTTTCTCTACCTATAAGTGTAGGATTTTTTGCCCCATTTCCGATATCAGTACTTACCTTTACAATAACTACCTTTGCCTTATATCTTTTCTTATTGGCTAATACTTTTAATTTTCCAGCTAGAAATTCATCTTTTGTTCCATCTGCTTTATTCTTTATGGCTAAAACTACAATCTCTTTATCGGTATCAAATTCTTTTAGACATTTTATTTTTATTTGAACTTTATGTGGTGTGCCTGTAGTTACGGTTTTAGAGGTCAATTTTTTTTTATTTATATCAAATAATGTATTGTCAAAACGTAATTCTAATTTATCGGGTTCTTCATCTACATTTATATACAACATTAAATCTGCTTTCGTATTTGAAAAACCTGTAGCTACTAATGGTGTCCCTTTCTTTTTTGGAAATAAAGTCAACCAAGGCACATAATATTCCTTAAAAACAGGTTTTCCCGCAGTATCAACTATTAAAGTCCCAGCACTATCTGTCTTTTGCTTAGTAGTTATAATATGCTGAGAATATTCACTTTCCAATAAATCAAATTTTGTGGGATCTGGAAATGAAGTGCCGTTTTTGCCTACAATTTTCTCATATATATTTGATGTAGCATCTCCCTTTAACAGAGTATCTCCAATTCTCATGAAATCATATCCGAAACCACTTCCATCCCATGAATCTAAAGGTCTAAAATGGACTATGGCTTTGGCGTTTACTTCTAATTTCGTTGGGTCATATTTTTCTGCAACATTAGTATGGCTTGTTCCACTTTTACCATTTATCTCAACTGTTCCCTTAGAATTAATAGTGGCAACTTCGTTAGAATGCACAAATAACTTTTTAAACCCTGCAACATTGGTTTCCTTCCCTTCAATCTTAATTTCCCCGTCTCCGTTGATCAGGGTTTTTGGGCTTTGCAGATGATAGTTATCTGCAATAAAGTACCTCAGGATTGGGGTGTTCATCATCATTTGTACACCAATGTTATAGATAGCTTTTAAACCTACCCGAAA
>DASVUQ010000119.1:0-12390 GCA_036386975.1 Flavobacterium sp.
CCCGGAGGAAGGCCTGAATATCTGTACGTATTATAAGGCGAATCGGTTTCTAAATCTTTATATAGCACCCTTTTTATAACCTGATTGAAGTTACCCGATTCTTTCTTTACCGCATAAATAACGGTAGGGTCTGCTTCCAGCTTCATACCTACCGCAAGCCTGTTCAGGTAAACACCGGCTACTTTGGGCCTTTCATCCTTTTTTACCGTTTCTTTATGTACTATAGAAGCCAGGACAGCTACCTGTATGGGTGTCAGGTTTTGCGCTTCTGCTTTTGCCAGGCGCTCCGGGGTCCAGAATTTACGGTATTCCTTTGCCATCCTCTCCCGAAATTTATTGGCATCTATATTCCAGAAGAATTCATAGGAATTAGGGATAAACATGGTTAGAACATTTTCTTCAGTAAAGCCATTTTCTTTTAAAAAAACAGGATCTTTAAAGGCATCGAGTAGCGAAAGGCTATCTGCCTCTATTTGTGAGCCGATCCTTCCTGCAAAATCTTCTAACCTTTCCTGATTATTAAAAGCAAGTTGTACAGGAACATTTTGCCTTAAAGAGTTAATAATGTCATTACTGTTCATTCCTTTTTTTAAGAGAAATTTTCCCGACTTGACATTAGTAATATATGATTTTTTTTCTGCAACAGTATTAAACCGCTCCATATCTTCTACATAAGGTTTCATAATTTCTACTACCTCTGCGTATTCCGCATTAGTAGGGATGTAAACAAACACTTCTTTTTTATCGAACTTAGTATTACTGGCAAAAATTTGCCTGTACATGATATAACCGTAAACCGAAAGGACAACTACAATTACAACAGAAAGTATAACAAGGATTTTTTTTAATTTCAAAATATGATTTTTTAAGTGGATTGATGAATAAGCTGGAATAATGCTTCGTCTTTATATTGCCCGTTTACAAAATTCCATTGTTTTTTAATTCCTATTAATTGAAAATCAAATTTAGCAAAAAGCTTTAAACTTGCTTCATTTTCAGTATCAATATTTGCAAACAATTGGTTAAGGTTAAGATGGTAAAAACAATATTTAATTAACATTGTTAAGGCTTCTGTTCCTGCACCCTGGTTCCTGCCTTCGGGTTCTTTGATCAATATCCCTATTCCTGCCCTATTATTTATCGGATCAAAATCAAATAAATCAATAAGCCCTACAGCCATATCATTATCATAATGGCAGATGGCCAGACGCAATTGCTTGGCCTCATAGATGTCCTGTTGTGCATTTTCCAGGTACTGTCGCACCAGGAACCTGCTGCAAGGCATTTGGGTATTGCTTATTTCCCAAATGGATTCATCATTTTCTACAGCATAGACAAACTCCAAGTCATTTGGTTCAAGGGCACGTAAATAATAGTTTTTACCTTTTAGAGTAATCATTTTGCTCTACATTTAATAACTTCAAAAATGGGTTTAGATAGCTATAGTACCTTGAAAAACAAAAGTAGCAGCACCTTTGAGAAAGATATTAGTATATTTTTCATCAGATGAAGAGAAAAACACCTCCAATGTACCCCCTTCCGCATGCAGGTGCACCATATTGGATTTGGTTTTACCAATGGCCTTCATGGCAATAGCAACGGCTGTAACCCCAGTCCCACAGGAAAGTGTTTCGTCCTCTACGCCACGTTCATAGGTACGTACTGCAAAGGTAGTTTCATTAACCTGAGTTACAAAATTTACATTACTCCCCTGCTCTCCATATAATGAAGAATGCCTGATTACTGCTCCTTCTTTCTTTACATCAAAATCTTTCAGATGGTCTACTAATTTTACATGATGTGGTGATCCTGTATCCAAAAAAATATAATCCGGCTGGATAGTAACATCCATGACATTCTTCATCTGCAATGAAACTATATTATCATTATTTATAGTAGCATAATGCAAACCGTCAGTTGCAGTAAAAGTAGTTTCTGATGCTATAATATCCATTTTTTTTGCAAAAGCAACGATGCAACGCCCGCCATTACCACACATACTACTGGTATTCCCGTCTGAATTGTAATAGACCATTTTAAAATCTGTCTGAGGATCTTTTTCCAACAAAATTAATCCGTCAGCCCCTATTCCGAATTTTCTGTCGCATAAATTTTTAATTAATATAACGTCGTTTTTAGGGAAAAAATTTTCACGATTATCCACCATTATAAAATCATTGCCTGTACCCTGATATTTGTAAAATTCAATTTTCATTTTTAATTTTGTATGTAACAAAGCTACGAATATTAATGAAAGGTTAATCACTGTTAAACCAGCGTTAAACAAAATGTGAATAAAAGAAATATCTTTTAATTTTACTGTTAAATAACTTAATTATTATTATACAATGAAAAAATTTGGAAATTTATTTTTAGTATCATTGTTAAGTGGTGCCACAACATTAGGTGCTTACAAAGTATTTTTTGATGACGATGGATTACTTGCTCCAAAGAAATCTGTTGTTACTATGGCCTCAGGGAATTACACTAAGAATGTAGGCCTTGGAGCAGAAAACATCGATTTTACTGAAGCAGCAGACAAATCCATCCATAGTGTCGTCCACGTTAAAAACGTTTCATACAGGACCATTTCTAATCCTATAATGGAATATTTTTACGGATACAGGGGCGGCCAGCAACAGGAACAAATAGGAACAGGTTCCGGTGTAATTATTTCTGAAGATGGTTATATTGTTACCAATAATCATGTGGTTAATGAAGCATCTGAAATTGAGATTACCTTAAACAATAAAAAATCATACAAAGCAAAACTGATTGGTGCCGATGCCAAAATGGATATTGCGCTTTTAAAAATCAATCCAAATGAGAAACTGGAATATTGTTCTTTTGCGGATTCTGACAATACGAAAGTAGGAGAATGGGTTTTAGCAGTAGGTAACCCTTATAACCTGACATCGACAGTAACAGCGGGTATTGTTTCTGCTAAAGCAAGAAATTTACAAACCAACGGGATTCAGTCCTTCATTCAGACGGACGCCGCAGTGAATCCCGGTAACAGTGGGGGTGCCCTGGTAAATACAAGAGGGGAATTAATTGGTATTAATACAATGATTTCTTCTCAGACAGGTTCTTATGTTGGGTACTCTTTTGCAATCCCTTCTAATATTGCCAGGAAAATTATTGAAGATATCATGGAGTTCGGAAACGTTCAGCGAGGTGTTTTAGGAATTGAAGGAAGGGAATTAACGCCGTTAGCATCAAAAGAATTAAAAATTAATGAAACCCAGGGATTTTATATTAACAGCATAAGTAAGAAATCCGGAGCAGAAAAAGCAGGTTTAAAACGGGGTGATATAATTGTAAAACTTGATGAACAAAATATTTCTTCGTTTGCGGAACTTGCGGTTTATATTAATACCAAACGTCCCAATGATGAAGTAAAAGTGACTTTTATCAGAGATGGTAAAACAATGACTACCCCTGTAAAATTAACGAAGCTGGACGTCATTACAACATCATTTAAAGGTATTGAAATTGAAGACCTGAATGCTATTGATAAGAAAAAGTTCAAGATTAATTACGGAGTACGCATCAAAGACATTGAAAACGAAAGGATTCAGGATTATGCCAATGATCTTAAAGGTGGCATTATCCTGAAAATAGGCAATCAAAAAGCCACAGATGTAGAAACTGTTTCACGCCTTACTTCTAATTTAGATAAAGATCAAAGTGTACAAGTTGAAATGATAACCGCTAGAGGTGAGATAGTTAGATTTATTATTAATTAATTATTATCGTATTTATATTGAAGCCGGTTCACATGAACCGGCTTTTTTTGTGCATTTTTTTAAGAAAAATGATTACGAAAACGTTATAGTTATGTACTTTTGCAAAAAACAACATTAACACAATTTAAATGAATAACACTATTTTATACGAGAAGGAAGTTTCTTTTCAGGCAAACAGAAGAAGGGCCGGAGTAGAATTTATTAAAATTATAAGTGATTTATGGTACGATAAATCTATAGAACTGGTCCTTTTTAGAAACCAGCTGATCGACAGAAATGTTAGTGATATTATCAATTTACATGAATATGCTGGTGCTTTTGTAGAGAAACCCATCTCGGTTTTTGATTCTGTAGAGATTGCAAAAGCCATTTTATCGATGGACCTTCCACCATCAAAACTAGATATCGGTAAGCTTACTTACGAATTTCATTTAGAAAATGATAAACATAATGATGCCAAATCGTTTGTTTTTCATAAGCTTATCAATGCTAAAAATTTCCAGGGGTTCCACCCAAAAGATGTTGTCCTTTACGGATTTGGAAGAATAGGGCGCCTGTTAGCAAGAGAGTTGATGTCGAAAACCGGAAAAGGCAATCAATTAAGGTTAAGAGCCATTGTAACCCGTGATAAAAATGACGCTGTTACACTAGAAAAAAGGGCTTCATTATTACGACATGATTCTATTCACGGTGACTTTCAGGGATCGGTTATTGCTGATCCGGAAAATAATGCCTTAATTATTAATGGAACAACCGTTCATGTTATTACAGCAAACGGGCCAGAAGAAATTGATTACACAGACTATGGAATAGATGATGCATTGGTAATTGACAATACTGGTGCTTTTACTACACAAGAAGCTTTAGCAAGGCATTTGACTTCAAAAGGAGTAGAAAAAGTATTATTAACAGCACCCGGAAAAGGGGTACCTAATATTGTACATGGTGTCAACCACAATGAATATGACCCGGATCAGGTTACTATTTTTTCCGCTGCATCCTGTACTACAAATGCCATAACACCCGTATTAAAAGCTATTGAAGATACTTTGGGCGTTGTTAAAGGGCATCTCGAAACTATTCACGCCTATACGAATGATCAGAATTTAGTAGACAATATGCATAAGAAATACCGTCGTGGCCGTGCTGCAGGGCTTAACATGGTAATTACAGAAACAGGGGCAGGTAGTGCCGTGGCAAAAGCTTTGCCGTCGTTAGCAGGTAAATTAACTTCTAATGCGATTCGCGTACCCGTACCTAATGGTTCTTTAGTAATTTTGAATTTAGAAGTAAGCACAGTAACTTCTATAGAAAATATTAATGAGATCATGAAAAAATATGCTTTAGAAGGCGAACTGGTAGAACAGATTAAATATTCTATGAGTAATGAACTGGTTTCCTCTGATATTGTAGGAACATCGGCACCATCTATTTATGATAGTAACGCCACTATAGTTTCTGCCGACGGGAAAAATATAGTGCTTTACATCTGGTATGACAATGAATATGGATACAGTCATCAGGTAATCCGTTTAGCCAAATATATTTCTAAAGTAAGAAGGTACACATATTATTAATTCAACATAACCAACCAAAACCACTAATCCGCTTTCATACTGAGCGGATTTTTTATTGGCAGCTAAAGTAATATTATTGATTGTGTCAATAAAAAACCCAAACAGACGAATCTGTTTGGGTAATTAAAATTATTATTATTGAATGTGCTATTAATTAAGCATGACCGGCAGCTGCGATAAGGTTTAATGCTGACCCTGCTACAAACCAGCCAATCTGGCCTTCATTATACGTATGATTCGCCAAAATAACTTCAGTTGATCCATCATCATGACGCAATTCTATAGTAAGAGGTTTACCCGGAGTAAATTCTTTTAAATCTGTAAAATTGAAAGTATCATTTTCCTGAATTTTGTCATAGTCGGCTTCATCATCAAAAGTAAGTGCCAGCATCCCTTGTTTCTTTAGGTTTGTTTCATGTATACGTGCAAAAGATTTTACTAAAACTGCTTTTACTCCTAAAAACCTGGGTTCCATTGCTGCATGCTCCCTTGATGAACCTTCACCATAATTATGGTCCCCAACAACAATCGAAGGTATGCCTGCCGCTTTATATGCCCTGGCTACAGCCGGAACAGCATCGTAAGCACCTGTTAGCTGATTCTTCACTGCATTGGCCTTTTGATTAAAAGCATTAATGGCACCAATAAGCATATTATTAGAGATATTGTCTAAATGCCCGCGGAAACGAAGCCAAGGACCTGCCATAGAAATATGGTCAGTAGTACATTTTCCGAATGCTTTTATCAGTAGTTTAGCCCCTGTGATATTTTCGCCATCCCAAGGTTCAAAAGGTGCTAATAATTGCAATCTTTCTGAAGAAGGGCTCACTACTACCTGCACACCGGAACCATCCTCTGAAGGAGCCTGATAACCGGCATCTTCAACAGAGAAACCTCTTGGAGGCAACTCATGTCCACTAGGCTCCTCTAGTCTTACTTCCTGTCCGTCTTCATTAATTAATGTATCGGTTAACGGATTAAAACCTAAATCTCCGGCAATAGCCATAGCAGTTACTAATTCAGGAGAGCCCACAAAGGCTAAAGTATTTGGGTTCCCATCGGCCCGTTTGGAGAAGTTTCTGTTAAACGAATGAACGATAGTATTTCTTTCTTCTTTTTCAGCACCTTCCCTATCCCACATTCCAATACACGGACCACAGGCATTGGCAAATACTGTTGCGCCAATTTTATCGAAAGTGTCAATAAACCCGTCACGCTCTATAGTGTAACGCACTAATTCTGATCCCGGGGTTATGGTAAACTCTGATTTTGTTTTTAAGTTTTTATCCGCTACTTGTTTGGCTAAAGAAGCTGCACGTGAAATATCTTCATAAGACGAGTTCGTACAGGAACCTATTAGTCCCACCTGAATTTTTAAAGGCCAGTTATTTTTAATGGCTTCTTCTTTCATTTTAGAGATCGGAGTAGCTAAATCCGGGGTAAAAGGGCCGTTTAAATGAGGTTCTAATTCTGATAAATTGATTTCGATTACCTGGTCAAAATACTGCTCCGGATTGGCATATACTTCTTCATCACCGGTTAAATATTTAGCAATTTTATTGGCTTCATCTGCCACATCTGCCCTATCTGTAGAACGTAAATAACGATCCATAGATTCATCATAGCCAAATGTAGAAGTGGTGGCACCAACTTCTGCACCCATATTACAAATAGTTGCTTTTCCAGTACAGGACATCGCTCTGGCTCCTTCGCCAAAATACTCAATAATGCCCCCGGTCCCGCCTTTTACGGTAAGAATACCGGCAACTTTAAGAATTACATCCTTTGGTGCTGTCCACCCTGATAATTTTCCGGTTAATTTAACTCCAATTAATTTCGGAAACTTTAATTCCCATGCCATTCCGGACATTACATCTACAGCATCTGCACCACCAACACCAATAGCCAGCATACCTAAACCTCCTGCATTTACTGTATGGGAATCGGTTCCTATCATCATTCCGCCAGGGAAAGCATAATTTTCTAAAACTACCTGATGGATAATTCCTGCTCCCGGTTTCCAAAAACCTATACCGTATTTATCGGAGACAGAGGATAAGAATTCAAAAACTTCATTACTTTGTGATTTCGCACGGGCTAAATCTTTTGCCGCACCTACTTTTGCCTGTATCAGGTGGTCGCAATGTACCGTAGTGGGAACAGCTACTTTTGCTTTGCCTGCATGCATGAATTGTAGTAATGCCATCTGTGCTGTAGCATCCTGACACGCCACCCTGTCTGGTGCAAAATCTACATAATCTTTACCACGTGTAAAAGCATGGGTTGGATTGCCTTCCCATAGGTGGTTATATAAAATCTTTTCCGTTAATGTAAGTGGGCGTCCGACTACTTCACGTGCTATATCAACACGGGTAGTCATATTCCCATATACCTTTTTAATCATTTCAATATCAAAAGCCATAGTATTAAGATTATTTGTTCTACCGCAAATTTAATAAATTCTATTCAGATTTAAAGTATTTTTACTAAAAGTGCATTTTAATACTATTATTATTGCCAAATACTAATTTTTAATGCTTATTATTATATAAAATTTAGATTTATACTAAATAATTATAGAATCATTAATTAAAAGTATTTTTTTTGACAATTTCGGAATCAATGAGAAAAATAAGATTCGATTTTGAATGAAGAATCTTTCTAAATTACAGGTAATTAGAAATAAATTCCAATAGTTATAGTAAAGAATCTATAATTCTTTCAATTGAAATCCCTTCAGCATCAGCTTTATAATTCTTTACGACACGATGCCTTAAAATTCCTGTAGCTACCGCTTTTACATTTTCAATATCCGGAGAAAATTTACCATTAAAGGCGGCGTGTGCCTTGGCTGCTAAAATTAAGTTCTGGGATGCTCTAGGACCGGCGCCCCAATCGATATAATTTTTAACTAAAGGAGTAGACAAATTATTGTCCGGCCTGGTTTTACTCACTAAAGTAACTGCATATTCTATAACATGGTCTGTTACAGGAATGCGGCGTATCAGACTTTGAAAATCAATAATTTCCTGTGAGGTAAAGAGCGGATTTACAGTGATTTTTATGTCTGAAGTGGTGCTTTTTACTACCTGTACTTCCTCCTCAAAAGATGGATAATCCAGTTTTACAGAAAACATAAAACGATCCAGTTGTGCTTCAGGCAAAGGATAAGTCCCTTCCTGTTCAATAGGGTTCTGAGTGGCAAGAACAAAATAGGGCAATGATAATTTGTGGTTTTGGCCTGCAATGGTTACAGCCCGTTCCTGCATGGCTTCGAGCAGGGCGGCCTGTGTTTTTGGTGGTGTCCTGTTGATTTCATCTGCCAGGATAATGTTAGAAAAAATAGGGCCTTTTATAAATTGAAACTGTCGGTTTTCGTTAAGGATTTCACTTCCCAGAATGTCTGATGGCATTAAATCGGGTGTAAACTGGATACGCTTGAAATCTAATCCTAATGCCTGCGCAATAGTATTTACCATAAGTGTCTTCGCTAAACCTGGAACCCCTACAAGCAAGGCATGGCCACCAGAAAAAATGCTTAACAGAATCTGGTCTATAACTTCTTGCTGGCCAACAATTATTTTAGAAATTTCACTTTTTAATGCTTTTCTTTTTTCTACTAAATTCTGAATTGCAGCTACGTCGGACATTGAATTGTGTTTAATATGGTGTGTTTCCAAAAATAGGAATTTAATTGAAATTATTAGCTTATACTACTATCTAATTACTTTGATTATAGCGAACATGTGTATAAAAAAATACTTTTACCTCATCTAAAATAAGGTAAAAGTATATAAATTAGTATTATATATATATTGCTTATAGTAACTTCTTAGACCAGTTAAAGGCGAATTCACAATTCCTGTACTCTCCATTAATTTTAATGTAAGTATCTTTTATTTTTTCGTCAGTCCATTTTTTAATGGCTTTGAATTGTTTTTCTTTAAGGGCTAATTCTTTGATTTTTAAATAATCCTTGGCATAATCTGCAGTATGCGAAGGGATCCTATTCGTTACGGTAATGATTTTATACATTTTTTTCTGTGTTTCATCTTCATCCAGTACAGGTAAAGAAATCTCGCCTTGATTTAGATTTGAAACCTGGCTGTAAAGTGAGGGATCCATTTTAGTAAGCTCAAATCGTGTATCTAATGTGCGTGGATTTAATAATGCACCCCCATTAGCTTTGGTTTCTTTTTCATCAGATGAACTTCGTGCAGCATCAGCAAATGAGATTTCTTTGTTTACAATTTTATTCCTGATATTCGTAATTTCTTCTTTTGCTTCTTTTAGATCTTCATCATTTACTTTAGGAAACAGTAGAATATGCCTTATATCAAGTTCCTGTCCACGGATTTTTTCTACGTAAATAATATGGTATCCGTACATCGTTTCAAAAGGCTCTGAAATTTCCCCTTCATTTAAACTAAAAGCTACGTCTTTAAATTCTTTTACTAAAGGTGATCTACGGTTTATTTTCATAAAACCTCCCATAGATTTTGAGCCGGGATCCTGTGAATAAAGAACCGCTTTACTATAAAAACTTGCCCCGCCTAAAATATCTGCTTTAAAACTTTTTAGCTTATCGATTACTTTTTGTCTTTCCTCATCAGATATTTTGGGTTTAATCACAATTTGTGCTACCTCAACTTCATCACCAAAAACCGGTAAATCTTCTTTGCTTATTCCTTTAAAATAATTTCTTACTTCTTCGGGAGTAATTTCTACAGCATTAACAATTTTCCTTTGCATTTCATTTGTTAATCTTCCTGTTTTTAATATTTCAAAAAAATAGGAGCGAAATTCTTCTTCAGAATTTTTTTTATAAAATTTTACTACTTTATCAACAGAACCAAATTGTTCTACCAGAACTGACATTTTTTGTTCCATATCGCTGGTTACTTCAGCATCAGAAACGGCAATACTATCCTGAACAGCATGGTGTGCAAGCAAACGGTCTTCTAGTAATTTACCTAACACCTGGCATCTTGTAATAGTAGGTGCGTTATCATTTTGTGCAATTTCTAACAATGATTTATCAATGTCAGAATCAAGTACGGTATAATCGCCTACTGTTGCAATAATACCATCAATTTTTTGTCTTTTATTAATTTCCTGCGCTTCGGTTTTAGGAGTGGGGTCAACAACTGCTGTCTGCGCCTTTGTTACTGTAACGGTGAAAAAAGCCATCAACAGGAACACAGTTATTTTATTATTTGTAAATTTCATATTCTTTGTTTTTAATCGCATCATCGGTAATTTCTTTTTCAAATTTCTTTATTAATTCTAATTTTCTCCTGTTTAAAATGACTAATTTTAAAGTAGGCTTTATATATTCAAAGGGACTGACTTCATTCTTATCTATTGTATTTTTTACTTTTACAAAATATACTGTATTGCCATCAGGATGTTGAAAGGATATTCCTGGTGTAATAAATTCTGTACGGTTATCAGGGCTTATAAATGGTAACTTTTTATAGATTTGATTCATTTCTACCCAAACAGAATCATTTAAGGCTGAATTTTTTAATTGTAACTGGTACGTGTCCCAAAATTTTTTATCTGACGTTTTAAAATTTAAAAATTTATCCTGTATAGTTTCAAATTTAGGATGGTCTTTAGGAATATTAATGTATCGTAACTGCACCAGGATCCCATTTGTCCTGAAGTTATCTTTATTTCGTTCGTAATAGGCTTTTAATTCATTGTCATTTATTATCGTATCTACAGATTGCTTAACCACTTCCTCCATATAACCTCTCGTATACAAATCTACCTGATACTGGTTTATTAAGTCTTTATAGCTTGCTTTTTTTTCATCGCTAAGATTCAATTCTGCGGCTTTAATTAATAGTTTTTGACCTGCCCATCTGTTAATAAAACCCGAAATGATAATAGTACTATCTTCCTTAGATGTTCCGGAAGGGACTAATCCTTCTATATCATTCTTATATAAATAGTTTGTTCCTACTCTTGCTACAGCTTCTTTACTTACTTTTGTTTCAAAATAATTGCAGGATGAAATGGCTAACAGCAAAAATAAGAATAATCTCTTTTTAACCATTTATATCTTAATTTGTTTTTTGATTTTCTCAAAAACTTTCTGATCTACCTGAACCTTAAATTCTTTTCTTAATTCTGTTACCCAGTTCTCTTCAAGAAAATTTTGATAATCATTGATAGCCCGCCCTTTGCATTCTTCAAAAGTTTTTTCTCCGGCTGGCAATACATTATTTATTTTAATTACAAAATAATAATCCCCCTCCTGAATAATATCTGTCACTCCTTTTACAAGAGTAATATTTTTTGGTAAAATTCCGCTATTTTCTTCAAATACTCCTTGTTTTTCTAATATTAATCCTTTCTTATCTACATTAAGCTGCGCCTTTATTTCTTCTGCTGATTTATTTTGTTTTAATAGTTGTGCTGCTTTTTTTATAATATCTTCATTTATAGAAGACATTACAACGGCATCTACCCTTTTTGCCCATTGGTATTTATTCTTGTTAGTAGCATAAAAGTTTTGTAAACCTATAGAATCTGTTTTTGATTTTTGCCATATTTCTTTTTCCATAAGGTCAAACAATAATAATCCATCACGATATTCTTCTACAATGGCACCAAATTCAGGATATTCATTTTCTAAATTGGCGGTATAATAGTTTTTCAATTCCTGATCTACAAATTTTTCATAAAGATTATCTACGATTTTTGGCAACGGCAATGTACTGCCTTTAAAATTATTTTGTTGATTTTTAATATAAGTCAAAAATTCAGTTACTGCAACAGGGTTGTTTTTAATAGTTAAGACCGGTTTTTTATAATTATTAGTGTCCGGGATATTCCAATTGCCTGCCACATATTCTTTATTTAAAGATTCAACAACAGAGCTGTATTCTTTTTTATTCTTTTTTACAGGAAAACGTTTTCTTAATTGTTGGTTCATGGATGCTGCAATAACCCTTGAGCGATCATCTTTTTCAATTTTTGACTCAAGATCGGGTTGTAGCTCCTGAAGTGGTTTTAAAGGAAATTTTTCTATTAATTTTACAATATGCCACCCG
>DASVUQ010000120.1:0-7577 GCA_036386975.1 Flavobacterium sp.
CCTACCTCCATATTCCCCTGATTTAAACCCTATAGAAAAGAAATGGGCACAGGCAAAAAGTATCAGAAAAAAACTCAGATGTGATCCTTTTGAACTTTTCGCTAATTTTATAACATGACAATAGATTTTGAGTTAGCTATAATAATCATCCGGTAGCATGCATTTACAAGCAATGGTCGGGCCAGGATTGCCCCACTTGTGGTTTTTCGAGGGCGTTTTCCTCTTTTGTGCATTTTAATTTTAAAGAAGGAAAAGCTTATAACGCGCGTACCTTTGCTTGTTTCCTGTTTTTGGTCTCGCAGTGTATTTTCCGGCTAAGTATTTCGGGTATCATCCTGTTTATAAAACAGCATATTTGCAGCCGATTTATTATAGCTGAGGTAGCACTCAGTATCATCTTTTTCACCGTCTTCTTTTTTCCGCTCTTAAATTTTTAAGAACACACTTATACGGTTTATGTTACTATTTGAGCCGGTTCTTACCCAACTAAAAGAAAAATGAGTTTACAAACACAGAAATATACATTAGGGTAGCACTAACCACAATCCTGCAAGCTTTTTAACCTTGTAGGTATTATTTATTTTATTTATATTATTTTTAATTATATTATACCTACAAGGTTAAAAACCTTGCAGGAGAAACAATAGATAAATATACTTGTACTAGTCAGTACTAATCTTCTTTTTCTGTTGTAAATCCGGAGAGGTTTCCTTTTTTGAAAAGTTTCCTGTCTTTCTTCAGGTTGCTTTTATTCCTTGCTGTTACTGAAGGCGCATCAAGATCGGATAGGTCCGGTTTTCCTGCATTTACCCATGCCGTATACCAAAAACTGGCTGTTGCCGTTATGGCTTTTTTCATTTGTGCTTCGACCATTCCGTTAAGTGCTGTATGAAATTGTGTAGCATATTCATTAGAATACGTCATTCCGCCGTACTTATTTTTTACAATATTCCCGGAAGCATCTGTGACATACATTTTATTTTCGGGAGTAACATCACGTAGTTTTTTATCGGCGGCAAGCAACGGATCTACCAAGCTATGGGTGTCGAAAATAATGGCCCATGTGGCCTGGTTTACATCTTCCAGGTATTTCCCCTCGGGGGCATTGAGTTTATACCCTTTTACAAAGAGTTCCGGGAGTTTACTTTCCCATAGCGAATGAATTCCTTTCTGGCCTGTATTTTGCCCGTCATGATTGTCTGATGTGTGTAAAGGCATATGGGCATCGGCAATGTAATGACCCAAATTTCCTGCTATGAAAAGGATTTCAGCTTTGCGTTTTTCTTTGAAAGCTTTAGTCAACTTGATCATCATTTCCTGGATATACCAAGGTAGAGTTCCGTTTTTGGATAAAAACTTTTCGTCGTATTTGCCTTTCGCTTCTTCCATACTTTTTGGAAGGCTGTCTACCGACCCAAAATTTTCCATGTCGAAATAATGCCTTGGGGCTTCGGCTTTGTCCTGTAATACTGATTTCCTTAAATCAGGCGCTGTAGATTCATGAGTAATATAATCGATATGATTGTAGAAAAAGGTTTGTAGTGGCTGAGGAAGCGCCATTACGGCCCGGTTGTTGATCCTTTCATGGCCGATAAACCCCCACGAAACCATAAAGAAGGCAATAGTGGTGATAGATAAGGTAACTAGGGTAGTTTTAGTTGAAGATACTTTCATTATTGTTTTTTTGAATGCAAATGTATTTTATTTAGCCTAAAAAATGATAGTAAAATCTAATTTAAAGCATGCCGTAATATTTTCTGATCAACCATTCGGATGCTAAAGTAATGGCAATTAAGATCAGTAACCAAATACTATCAATTAAAGGGATTTTTTTGGTGATGGATTTTTGAATGGCTTTGTAATCTTGGTTTTCTAACAGCATTTTGATAAGCTGATCAGCCTGGTCCGGCATAAACAATTGTCCGTTGGTTTGTGAAGCCAGTTGTTGCAGTTGGGCCACATCAGGATTTACGAATTGTTTTTCTATATCAAAATCCAGGATCTCGAAGAAACTATTGTATACGGTTTTAGAATTCAGTTCTTTTACGGCAAAAGTGTACTGACCAGCAGCGAGACCGTCAAGATTTACTTTATAAGCATTGTTGCCTTTAAGCAAATCATAATTTTTGGTTTGTTTGGTCTTCTTGTTGGTTACCGCAATTGACAACCGTGCTTTTTCATCGAACTCATAGTTTTTGTTAAAATATTGTGCTGTTATCACTATGGGTTCTCCTGAATTATAAAAACTTTCATGAGTAACAATCAGTGATTTTTTTGTATTGGCTGATGACAGGAACTGAATGATCTTGTCGATAAAAACATCAAAGGTATCAAAGGATTTAGTGTCTACATAATTTTGCATCCTCCATTTCCAGCTATTTTCCCCAAATAGGAAAGCATTCCGTTTGCCTGAATTTTCAGTAAAAGCAAGTAAGGGCGCATTGGTATTGATGTTTCGTATTTTTGAAGACAACAGGACTGAAACTGGTCCTTTGGTGGTTATAGTACCAAAAGTATTTTGTAGTGGTGGAAAATTGTCGAAACCAATATTGTTTATGGCGAACAGGTTAAACTGTGTGTCGAAAGCGGCCAAATAATCTTCTTTCTGATAACTCATCCTGAATTCAAAACTGTTTTGTTGCTGATTGAGAAAATTAAAATCGGTGTTGACCCCTGTAATAATAAATGTATTGATGCTTACAGATTTGTTGGTGTCAAAAATCGTCCTGAATTCTGAAGTAGGCTGGTATAAAATAAGTACGTTATAATCGGATAATGATTTGATTTCTGATGGTTTGGCGATAGTGACTTTGCGTTGTGCATTGGTTTCTATCGCTCTTTTTAATGCGCCAATGTCAGGATGGCTGATGGATGATATGATCGCAACGGACGATTTTTGATCAATGATTTCTACAGCAAAGTTTTTTGTGTTGTTATACGTGTTTTTTTCGGGTTCCTTTGATGCAACTGTAGCTTTAAACACTTGTAAGCCTATCGTATTTGCAGGTAAAAGTATATTTACTATAGCTGATCTTTTGTCTGGTGAAAACGACACGGCTTGTTTGGTTAAAACCGAATTGCCTTGTGTTATGGTAAAGTTAGCAGTTACACTTTTATTCCCGGAATAACTGAGGAATACTTCTGCGGGAAATTCGTTCTTATGAAACGCGTATTTATTGACATTGACCTGACTAACTTTTAAATCGAGAAAGGTAGTGGTATCTCCGACAACGATAGGATATACTTTATTGGCAGTATCAAAACTATAAACGTAATCATTGCCTGTGGTCTGATTGCCGTCAGTAATAATAACGGATGGAAATGTCCTGTTTTTGTTGATACTCTTCAGGTTTTTTGCTACTTCTTCCAGATTGGTTTGTGTACCACTGAAATTAAAATTCTCTGAAAGCTGCAATTCATTATCAAACTGATACGACTGGATTTCGAATTTTTCCTGTAAGTCTTTATTCGTTGTTAATCTTTTATATAACGCTAATGCGGTTTCGGTGGCTTTGAATTCTTTTACAGAACTGGAATTATCGACAATAACGGGCAAAGGTGTTTTTTGAATTTCGAATGTATTCCGTGTGATTTTAGGATTGATCAGTAAAAGTAATATTCCGAAAATGGTTATGAACCGCAAAAAAGCTAATAAGGGATGGATTTTATTTTTGATCTCAACTTTATAAAAATATTGTAGGTATGACAAACAGCCTGCTAGTACTATAGAAAGTAGTAGTAATAAAATGGTGGTTGTTGTCATGGAAGGGATTTTTGATTTAAGAGTTTAGAGTTTAGAAGCAAGATTTAAGAATTAAGTACCAAGATTTGGAGATTTGAGAATTTAGAGTATGTGAGTTGTGTTTCTTATTTTTTAGCCCTGATTGTAGTGGAAATCCTTTTGTTTAAAAAGCTATTTTTTCCTGCTGTGGAAGAGCGACCGGAGGAAGCTCCTGGAACAGCTTTGGGAAAATAGCTTTTCAAACAAAAGATGTAACGGAAAGCAGGAAATGCTTCTGATAAAACTATTATGTTAGCATCCCTCCGTCTACATTGATGACTTGCCCGGTTACGTAAGCGCTCATTTCTGAAGCTAAAAAGACGCACACGTTGGCTACATCATCTGTAGTTCCGCCACGTTTTAGAGGAATGCTTTCCCTCCAGCCCTGTACGACGT
Source organism: Flavobacterium sp. (assembly GCA_036386975.1). Lineage (GTDB taxonomy): Bacteria > Bacteroidota > Bacteroidia > Flavobacteriales > Flavobacteriaceae > Flavobacterium. The sequence continues at coordinate 4,178 of DASVUQ010000120.1, forward strand.
CTTCATTTAGTTTTGCTGTCATTTCTGTTTCGATAAATCCCGGTGCAACGGCATTGCAACGAATGTTACGGGAACCCAGCTCGAGTGCTACGGATTTGGTAAAACCGATAACCCCGGCTTTGGAAGCGGCATAATTGGTTTGTCCGGCATTGCCCTTTACTCCTACTACGGAACTCATGTTGATGATGGACCCGGAGCGTTGTTTGAGGAAGGTACGCTGGATGGCTTTTGTCATATTGAAAACCGATTTGAGATTGACGTCGATTACTTTGTCGAAATCTTCTTCGGACATGCGCATGAGTAAATTATCTTTGGTGATGCCTGCATTATTGATAAGGATATCTACGGTACCAAAATCGGCCAAAACAGCGTCTACAAAGGCTTGTGCCTGATTGAAATCGGATGCATCGGACTGATACCCTTTTGCTTTTATCCCGGTGGTGTTGAGTTCTTTTTCGAGTGCCAGGGCAGATTCGGCCGATGCACTGTATGTAAAAGCAACATTGGCACCGTGTTGTGCAAAAACTTCGGCAATGCCTTTTCCTATTCCGCGGCTTGCGCCTGTTATTATGGCTGTTTTTCCTTCGAGTAATTTCATATTGGTGTTTGTTCTGTTATTAAATACGAAGGCAAATATAAGAATTACAATGGTATTGGGGGAGTATCGTTTTAAACTTTACCGTATTTATTTATGGCTTTGTTCCTTGCGGTGGTGTAAATGGCCATTACACTTTTGAATTCTATCTGGCTGTATTTAATAAAAAAAGTGCCTGAATAGACACTTTATATTAAATTGATTAGAATGCTATGTTCCACCTGGGCAGGCGGGCATTTTCATCTAAAAAGTTTTGTAATACCTGGGCTTCTGCAAAGGTGGGGATTACTTTATTTTTTTGATTGTAGGTTTCGTACCACACTACTTCTAACTGTGCTGTATTTTCTAGTTTCATTTGTGCGGGCCAGGAATATTTTCGCCCTGTTTTGGCAAACTGATGGCCATTGACGATCTTGTCATACAATCCGCCATTCTTGCTTTTTAGCGTTCCGTCATTTTGTACTGTTCCTGTAGAACCTACCATAATTAATTCTTTGTCTTCACCAGTAACGGCATAGACTATAAAAATACCGTTCCCGGTTTCGGGTGCATTGCACACTTCTTCGAGATTGTCATCGGCCCTGAAAATAAAACTATTTTGCGATTTGAACTTTTTTAATTCTTTGTACATTTTTATGCTTGATTTAATAACCCGGTGTAATAAATTATTGTTGGGCTGGTGTGATTCCCAAAAAAATACCCCACGAAGCCGTGAGGTACTTGTTGGTCTATTTTTGCCTGAATTAGCTTAATACTTCTTTTACTTTTTTACCGATTTCTGCAGGTGAATCGACAACGTGGATACCACATTCCCTCATGATGCGTTTCTTTGCTTCGGCAGTATCATCTGCGCCACCAACGATAGCTCCGGCATGGCCCATAGTCCTTCCTTTTGGGGCTGTTTCCCCGGCAATAAACCCTACTACCGGTTTACGGTTTCCGTCGGCTTTGATCCATTGTGCGGCATCTGCTTCCAGTTGCCCGCCAATTTCACCAATCATTACAATACAGTTTGTTTCCGGATCGTTCATTAATAACTCTACTGCTTCTTTTGTAGTGGTCCCGATAATAGGGTCTCCTCCGATTCCGATAGCCGTTGTGATGCCAAGGCCTTGTTTTACCACCTGATCGGCTGCTTCATAGGTTAATGTCCCTGATTTAGAAACAATGCCTACTGTTCCTTTTTCGAAAACAAAACCTGGCATAATACCTACTTTTGCTTCTCCGGGAGTAATTACACCCGGACAGTTAGGGCCAATTAAACGGCTGTTTTTATTTTTAATATAACTGGACGCTTTAATCATATCAGCTACAGGAATTCCTTCTGTAATGGCAATAATTACTTTAATTCCTGCGTCTGCAGCTTCCATAATAGCATCTGCTGCGAAAGCTGGCGGAACAAAAATAATTGTGGTATCGGCACCGGCCTGGTCAACGGCATCTTTTACCGTATTAAAAACCGGGCGGTCCAAATGTGTAGAACCCCCTTTGCCCGGGGTTACCCCTCCTACGACATTAGTTCCGTATTCTATCATCTGAGAAGCGTGAAAAGTGCCTTCGCTTCCTGTAAATCCCTGAACAATTATTTTAGAATCCTTATTGACTAAAACGCTCATAATATACTTTTTAAATTTATTTTTTGAAATAGTGATGCAAAAATAAGGTTTTGGAGGCAATAACTAAAGTATTTTTAATAAAATTATATCCTTAAAAATGAATTGATTATTTACAATAAATTATTTATAAATTTCCCGGTCCTGAAGCTTATACGGATATTTATAAACAATGAATGTGGCATCAATTTCAGGATTTCTTGATTTGAATTTTTTAATGATTCCCATCAGATTTCGTTCTTCGGGGTAAGGTATTATATTCATTTCTTTAAGTGCCCACTGGTTTATATCGATTGATTTTTCTCCTTCACAAAATCTGGAACTGTCAAAGAAAAAGGGTTGGTACGCTGCAGCTTTACGTTCATTTTTAATACAAATTTCCATTGATTTTAATCCTCCGGAATACAGATTGAAAGAAAGATAATGATCATAATATCCTAAAAAAGAAACAGACGGGAGGACTACTAAATATAAAAGATGTACTTTATGAAATCCTTTTAATACATCTGGAACTGCAATATTTACAGGGCTATCTTTAAAATATAAAATACATAAAAACAATATCATAGCTATATTCCAAGGCCAGATTATTGGATTATAATTTATTCCAAGAGGCGATAAAAGCATTAGAATAAAAAGATGCATTGCTATTAGTAGACCTGCAAAAATTTTCTTTTGCTTAGAAAGTAAAAGTCCTATTGCTGCCCCAAATTCTATCAAAGGCAATGCTAATCCTCCATAATGAATGAAAATATTGTCAATAGTCTTATGGTCTAAACCAAAGAAATGCAATAAAATTAAATTTTCCCATACTGTATATAGGAAACTACCTGAAAATTTATGAAGACCGCTAAAGAAGTAAATTACAATAATTAGGAAAGCAAAGTAGTTGATGAATTGTTTAGCATTTTTTCTGTAACAGTATAAAAAAAATAAGATAATGAAATATTGATATTCGTAAGGTTGCCATCTGTTTTGATCTAGTGAGCAAGAACAAAATTCTATTAGTAAAGTAATAAATATCAAATATTTATTGGAGTTGAAGATTATAAGGATTAAACCTGAAACAGCTATCCAGAATAATCCGAGATGTACAAAATTGGGAATGTTTTCTAAGATTTCAAATGGTGGGGACTAATGGGAATAACCTCTCAGTATGCCAAAGTGTATAGCTAAAAAGTTTAGTGAAAAT